>NZ_JBXWOB010000005.1:0-223789 GCF_059610685.1 Ruegeria sp. CDSC052 | reverse complement strand
CCAAAGGTATTCCTCTCGGCCATCGCTCTCGCTGCTACAGTCCTATTCTGGCTGTAAATCAATGAGTCTGGAGCCTAGACTCTTAAACGGTCGGTGATCTTTCAGAGGATCGGATAAAGAAGTAACGCAATGATTTGAGGCAAGCGGAACGCAAACGATCTGCCCAAAACCTCTCGGGGCTGCACATCCACGAAAACCGGGCGCGGTCAGGCCTTTCATTCCCAACGTGCTTGAAATCAATCGGCTCGGCACCCGGCACGACCATGCGCGCAACTTGCCGGCTAAGTCGAAACTTGGCAAAGCATCTGCCGACCGTGGCCAAAAAGTCCTTAATGAACACACCAAATCACGCCGCAATTCACCAGTCTTGATGCCGCAGCGCAGCAAGGCTATCAAACATTCACCAACAGGAGGCGTTTGCGAGCGTTAACATGCCGGTTCTACCCAAATCACCGATATACCTGCGCGTATTGTTCGCCTAGAAGTTCGCCAAACAAACAGGACCGGGACCTGATATGACACATTTCGACAAGATCCTGATCGCCAACCGCGGCGAGATTGCCATTCGCGTGATGCGCGCAGCGAATGAGATGGGCAAACGCACAGTCGCCATATATGCGGAAGAGGACAAGCTTGGCTTGCACCGTTTCAAGGCGGACGAGGCCTATCGCATCGGCGAGGGGATGGGGCCGGTTGCGGCTTACCTCAGCATTGACGAGATTATTCGCGTGGCCAAGGAATGTGGTGCGGATGCCATCCACCCGGGCTATGGCTTGTTGTCGGAAAACCCAGATTTCGTGGATGCCTGCGTCCAGAACGGGATCACCTTCATTGGACCAAAGGCCGAAACCATGCGCGCCTTGGGCGACAAGGCCAGCGCCCGCCGCGTGGCCATCGCCGCCGGAGTTCCGGTGATCCCAGCGACCGAAGTGCTGGGCGACGATATGGACGCGATCCGGTCACAAGCCAAAGAGATCGGATATCCCCTGATGCTCAAAGCATCCTGGGGCGGAGGTGGCCGCGGCATGCGCCCAATCGAATCCGAGGACGAAATGGAAGAAAAAGTCCTGGAAGGCCGCCGCGAAGCCGAGGCTGCCTTTGGCAATGGCGAGGGCTATCTGGAAAAGATGATTATCCGCGCCCGCCATGTCGAGGTGCAGATTCTGGGCGACAAACATGGCGAAATTTACCACCTGTATGAGCGCGACTGCTCGGTCCAGCGCCGTAATCAGAAAGTCGTGGAACGCGCGCCTGCCCCGTATCTCAGTGAAGAACAACGCGCGGAAATCTGCGAACTGGGCCGCAAGATTTGCGCCCATGTAAATTATGAATGCGCAGGCACCGTCGAGTTCCTGATGGATATGGAAACCAGCAAGTTCTACTTCATCGAGGTGAACCCGCGCGTTCAGGTGGAACATACCGTCACCGAGGAAGTCACAGGTATCGACATTGTGCAGGCACAGATCCTGATCGCCGAGGGCAAATCGTTGGCCGAAGCCACCGGCGCCGCCAGCCAAGCGGATGTGCACCTGAACGGTCATGCCCTTCAGACCCGGATCACAACCGAAGACCCACAGAACAACTTTATTCCCGACTACGGTCGCATCACCGCATACCGCTCGGCTACTGGCATGGGTATTCGCCTAGATGGCGGCACGGCCTATGCGGGTGGTGTAATCACGCGGTACTACGACTCGCTGCTGACCAAGGTCACGGCCTGGGCCCCGACGCCACAGGCCGCGATTTCGCGAATGGACCGAGCGCTGCGCGAGTTCCGTATTCGTGGCGTCAGCACCAATATCGACTTTGTCATCAACCTGCTGAAACACCCGACCTTCCTGTCGAATGAATACACCACCAAGTTCATCGACACGACGCCCGAGCTGTTCACCTTTAAACGACGCCGTGACAGGGGCACCAAGGTTCTGACCTATATTGCGGATATCACCGTGAATGGGCATCCCGAAACCAAGGATCGTCCCGAACCGCGTACCGATCTGAAAGAGGCCAAGGCCCCGGCTCTGAAAAGTGAACCGCAGATGGGCACCCGCAATCTGCTAGAACAAAAGGGCCCGCAGGCGGTGGCCGATTGGATGAAGGCTCAGCGCCAGTTGCTGATCACCGACACCACGATGCGCGACGGGCACCAGTCGCTGCTGGCGACGCGGATGCGGTCGATCGACATGATCAAAGTGGCCCCGAGCTATGCGGCCAACCTGCCGCAGCTGTTCAGCGTCGAATGCTGGGGCGGCGCCACTTTCGATGTGGCTTATCGGTTCTTGCAGGAATGTCCGTGGCAACGTCTGCGTGACCTGCGCGAGGTGATGCCGAACCTGATGACCCAGATGCTTTTGCGCGGTGCAAACGGGGTTGGATACACCAATTACCCCGACAACGTGGTGCAGGAATTCGTTCGTCAGGCGTCAGAAAATATCGACGTGTTCCGCGTCTTCGACTCTCTCAACTGGGTCGAAAATATGCGTGTCGCGATGGATGCGGTGGTCGAGAACGGTAAAATCTGTGAAGGCACCGTTTGCTATACTGGCGATATTCTGGACCCGAACCGTGCCAAATATGACCTAAAATACTATGTCGGCATGGCGAAAGAGCTCCGCGATGCCGGGGCTCATATTCTGGGCCTGAAAGACATGGCCGGCCTGCTGAAACCAGCCTCGGCCAAGATTTTGATCCGTGCGCTGAAAGAAGAGGTCGGGTTGCCAATCCACTTCCACACGCACGACACTGCCGGTATCGCCAGCGCCACCATTCTGGCCGCCTCCGAGGCGGGTGTGGACGCAGTGGACTGCGCGATGGACAGCTTCAGTGGCAACACTTCTCAGGCGACATTGGGCACTGTGGTCGAAGCGCTGCGCCATACGGAACGCGACACCGGTCTGGACATCAAGGCCATCCGCGAAATCAGCGACTATTTCGAGGTGGTCCGAGGCCAGTATGCGGCCTTTGAATCTAGCCTGCAGGCCCCTGCATCCGAGGTATATCTGCACGAGATGCCCGGTGGCCAGTTCACCAACCTCAAGGCTCAGGCGCGCAGCCTTGGCCTGGAAGAGCGTTGGCATGAAGTGGCGCAGATGTATGCGGACGTGAACCAGATGTTCGGCGATATCGTCAAAGTCACGCCTTCGTCAAAAGTGGTTGGCGATATGGCGCTGATGATGGTCAGCCAGGGGCTGACGCGCGCCGATGTCGAAAACCCGGACTCGGACGTGGCCTTCCCGGATTCGGTCATCGACATGATGCGCGGCAATCTGGGGCAGCCTCCGGGCGGGTTCCCTGATGCGATCATCAGCAAGGCGCTTAAGGGCGAAAGCCCCAACACTGACCGCCCCGGCAAAGACGTACCCCCGGTCGATCTGGAGGAAACGCGCGCCGAGCTATCCAAACAACTGGACGGCAAAGAGGTCGACGACGAGGATCTGAACGGATACCTGATGTATCCCAAGGTGTTCCTTGATTACATGGGTCGCCATCGGATCTATGGCCCCGTCCGCACCCTGCCCACGCGCACATTCTTCTATGGAATGGAGCCCGGCGAAGAGATCGCCGCGGAAATCGATCCTGGCAAGACTCTTGAGATTCGCTGTCAGGCCATCGGTGAAACCGATGAAAATGGTGAGGTCAAAGTGTTCTTTGAACTGAACGGTCAACCCCGTGTGATCCGGGTGCCAAACCGTCTGGTGACGTCAACCACGCAGGCCCGACCCAAAGCGGAAATCGGCAACCTCGCACATATCGGCGCACCGATGCCGGGTGTCGTGGCAACCGTTGCGGTTACTGCGGGACAAGAGGTCAAAGAAGGCGATATGCTTTTGACCATCGAGGCCATGAAGATGGAAACTGGCATTCACGCCGAAAGGGACGCCGTAGTCAAAGCCATCCACGTTCAGCCAGGCGGCCAAATTGACGCCAAGGACCTGCTGATCGAGCTGGAATAGCAAAAAAATAAGGCGCGCCTCTGGGGCGCGCCTTTTCCATTTCATCGGGTTAAGGTTCAGCCGTCTACGGTTTCTTCTTCAACCTCATCTTCGACCAATGCCTTTTCTGTTTCATCATCAGAAACATCATAATCCGCAAGCGCCGGCAGACCCAGCAGGTCGTGCAGCTCGTTCAGGGCGTCGTCAGACAACTCGCGACCGCCGGTCAGAATATCCAGAGCCTCTTGCGGGTCAGAAGATCCGGCCAGGTTTGTCTCGGCCTCCTCTACGGCCAGCGCAGCCTCTTCGACCGCGTCGTCGTACTTGTCCTGAGCGGTGATGCCCTCGGTAAGCTCGTCCTCGGTCGGCTCATAGGCCTCTTCGATCTCTTCTGCGGTCAGTTCCTGCAGGTCTTCCAGTTCATCCGTCTTATCCTGCAGATCTGTCGCCGCATCGGTATGACCAAGAATGCTCTGCTGATAAGAGTACAGTTTTCCTGGCATACTGTTCGGGGACGCATTCATAAGAGCCGTTTGGCTGGCATGGGCTGCGTTCAGACCTTTAAGCTCCGATGCAATTTTGCCGTGCTTGTTGGGGTGAACCGGCTCCTCATCAACGACAGGAGTGGTAACTTTGGTCATCTTGGCAGGTTTCTTATTGCCCTTGACCAGATTACCAATCGAAGCGACCAGCCCGTTTTTCTTTTGAGTCGTAGCGCCCGTTTTGGCAGTTTTTTGCTTTTTCAGGCCAAGACTGGCGAGCAACCCTTTGCCAGTCCCCTTTTTACCCAAGGACTTGCCACCTTTCACCTGTGAGGACTTGTCGCCAGACTTATCCGCGCCGTTCCCATTTCCACCACCATTGCCTTTGCCACCGCCATTACCTTTGCCGCCACCATTTTTGGCGATGGCCATATCAGGTACGGCAACAACTGCCACAAAGCTTACAGCGCCAAGCAGCAGAAATGAGGTCGCAACTACACGCGAAAGTAACAAGAACCGTTTCATATTATTCACCTGTCCTTCTTGAGCAGTGGCAGCAGATACCACAAAATCAAGCACCTGAGTTAACGTTGACAGTTAGTTAATAATTGAATTTGGGTAAAATGGTGGCTTTTTTCGGCGTGTGCGACCCACCGCGCTCACACCGCCAGCACAATATTGGCTATTGCAGCTACGAAGATTGAACCAAATGTCAGCAGCATTCCGATTTGCCTGAGGATAACGATCTGCGGAGACCTGCCAAACCCATATGCATGAAGCAGGCGACCACCCAGCAAGGCCAATCCCAACAGGTTCAACAGCAACCCGCTGGCGCCCTGCAATTCAACCATCGCCATCAATAACAGCGCAAACGGCGCGTATTCCGCGAAATTTCCATGAGTTCGGATCGCCTTGATCATTTGCCCCTTGCCACCATCCCCGTAGGAAACCTTTTCGCCCCGTCGGTGGCCAATGACCCGAAGGCTCAGCGCCAGATACAAAAAGGCGGCTAATGCCGCATAAACCGGTGTAATTGTCAGCATGGGTGGCTCCGTCTATTAATATTCCTAAGCTCTGGGCAAAGCTTAACGCGGAATCTCGACCGGTCCAGTTGAACCGGGCTGCTGCTACGCGAGGTCAAGTCTGTCTGGATTTCCTCCGCACGAGAAGATTTTTTGCAAAAGTCGCGTTTTTCCCCTTGCAGCTTTCCGCCAGAATTAATACTTCACGCCTCACTCAACGGCGCGGGCGTAGCTCAGGGGTAGAGCATAACCTTGCCAAGGTTAGGGTCGGGCGTTCGAATCGCCTCGCCCGCTCCATTGAGAGGTCTCCGGACCAAATATGTATCTGATGCGGGCGTAGCTCAGGGGTAGAGCATAACCTTGCCAAGGTTAGGGTCGGGCGTTCGAATCGCCTCGCCCGCTCCAGATACAAACCCTCTCACTCAACGCTGTTTTCTTATGGCGCGGCCTGCTGAAAAAGCATGACCCGCGTATATGTTCATATGCCGCAACCGAACAAAGCCACCTTCACATTGGCCGCGCGGACGGCGCATAAGAACGTCTTTGACACCGCGCCGAAGTACTCCGATCACGACCCGGACCGAATCTTCCGCGTGACAACGTTTGAGCAGGGCTAGAAGGCCTTGAACGTCATTGTGGTCAGCGAGCGTTCTATACCCGAGATCACCAGCAGATTTTCATTGATGAAATGTCCCACATCCTCGGCCTCGGGGATGTAAAGCTTCAGCAGCAGGTCATATTCGCCGCTGGTAGAGTAGAGCTCCGAGTGGATTTCGCGCAACGCGATCTCTTCAGCCACCTTGTAAGTGGTGCCGGGTTTGCAGCGGATCTGGATGAAAACACAGGTGGACATGGGCCGGGCCTTGTTGGTTGAGTTGGCCGCAGGCTGACATGGGCTGCGCCCGGGCGCAATCCCCTGCAACAGTTTGCGGCGATTGCGACGGATGGTCTGGATCAACCCGCCCTACCCCGTCTATAAGCACGCCTGTAGTAAAAGGAATTCGCCCATGCGCAGCGCAAAGATCAGCCGTCAGACCGCCGAAACCGAGATCACGGTCGAGGTCAATCTGGATGGGACTGGCCAGTATGACAATCAGACCGGCGTCGGTTTCTTTGACCACATGCTGGATCAGTTAGCGCGCCATTCTCTGATCGACATGACGATCCGCGCCAAGGGCGATTACCACATCGACGACCACCACACGGTCGAGGATACCGGAATCGCACTGGGGCAAGCGTTGACACAGGCCTTGGGCGACAAAAAGGGCATCCGGCGGTATGGCGAATGTCACCTGCCGATGGACGATGCACAGGTGCGCTGTGCGCTGGATCTGTCAGGGCGACCGTTTCTGATCTGGAACGTAGACCTGCCGACTCCCAAGATTGGCACCTTCGACACTGAACTGGTGCGCGAGTTCTTTCAGGCGCTGGCCACTCATGGCGGCATCACGCTGCATATCGACCAGTTGCACGGGTTCAACAGCCACCACATCGCAGAAGCGGCGTTCAAAGCTGTCGCGCGCGCATTGCGCGACGCGGTTGAGACCGATGCGCGCAAAGCAGATGCGATTCCTTCGACCAAGGGCGCGTTGTAAATGCTCACCGCCATTATCGACTATGAAAGCGGCAATCTGCATTCCGCTGAAAAGGCGTTTCAGCGCATGGCGCGGGAACTGGACGCCGGCGAGGTCGTAGTAACTTCAGACGCGGATGTCGTGGCGCGCGCCGACCGGCTGGTGCTGCCCGGTGACGGCGCTTTCCCTGCCTGCGCGGCCGAGCTGCGCGGGCACAAGGGTATCTATGACGCGATGGTCGAAGCGGTCGAGCAGAAAGCTCGCCCATTTCTGGGTATCTGCGTGGGTATGCAGCTGATGGCCTCGAAAGGTCATGAGTACACTGACACCGATGGGTTGGACTGGATTGCTGGGGATGTGGTGCAGATCGCGCCGTCAGACCGATCGCTGAAAGTGCCCCATATGGGCTGGAACGATCTGGTGTTGGAAAGCGACCACCCGGTTTTTGCCGGGGTCAAGTCAGGCGATCACGCCTATTTCGTCCACTCATACCATTTCCGGGTCAGCGATCCGGCACAGCGTCTGGCCTATGTGGATTACGGTCAGGACGTCACGGCCGTAATTGGCCGTGACACTATGGTCGGGATGCAGTTCCATCCTGAGAAAAGCCAGGATGTGGGCCTGCGCATGATCGGGAATTTCCTGACCTGGACGCCCTGAGCGGTTACTGAACCCGTGTCCAGTCCTGCCCGCGACACACCAATCCACCCGCAACACAACCTTTGACGGTCAGCTTGTTCTGGCTGTCCAAGGTCATTTTCGAGCTGTAGGTCTTGTCTCTGTCCGGAGCCCAGATCTTGCCTCCGCCATAGGTGCCGTCGCCATCGGACACCATATCCCAGATGATCTGCTTGCCGAGGTTTTCATATTCCAACTGTTCATTCCCGTCTTTGTCAAAAGCGGTATCGATGGTACCGCAAATCGCGCTGCCGCATTCGGCGATCGAAACATGCAGATATCCGCCGGTGTCTCCGGGCTGGGTTTTCCAAAGACCGTCAACCGGGTCGGCCATCGCCGCTCCCGAAATCAGTGATGCCAGCCCCAAGGCTGCTACAAAAGTTGTTTTCTTCATAAAATCCTCCCTATTTGACCAGCAGTCTGGCGCGCTGGTGGACGTGGGGCAAGATTGACTTTGCGTCGCGTTGCATCCCCTGCCCTGCCTGTGCGATATCCCGCCGGGAAAACAGCGATTCAAGGCCTGACAACATGATCCTCTATCCTGCCATCGACCTCAAAGACGGACAGGCCGTGCGCCTGCTGCGCGGAGAAATGGACAAAGCGACCGTGTTCAATGAAGACCCCGCCGCCCAGGCCCGTGCCTTTGTCGACGCGGGGTGCGAATGGCTACATCTGGTTGACCTGAACGGTGCCTTTGCCGGTGAGCCGGTCAACGCCGCCCCAGTCGAGGCAATTCTGAAGGAATGCAACGTTCCCGCCCAGCTTGGCGGCGGTATCCGCGACATGGCCACCATTGAAACCTGGATCGACAAAGGTCTGGCCCGAGTGATTCTGGGCACAATCGCGGTCGAGAACCCGGATCTGGTGCGCAAGGCGGCCAAAGCCTTTCCCGGCAAAGTTGCCGTTGGCATTGATGCCCGCAACGGCATGGTCGCGACCAAAGGCTGGGCTGAAGAGACGAATGTGCAGGTCACTGATCTGGCGCGCAGCTTCGAGGATGCCGGCGTTGCTGCAATCATCTATACCGATATCAACCGCGATGGCGCGATGCAGGGCCCTAACATTGAGGCCACCGCGGACTTGGCCCGTGCCGTATCGATCCCGGTGATCGCTTCAGGCGGCGTCAGCTCATTGGATGATCTGATCGCTCTGCGTGATTGCGGTGTGGAATTGAACGGCGCGATTTCCGGCCGGGCGCTGTATGACGGCGCGATTGACCTGGCAGAGGCCATTCGCGCCCTGTCCTGATTTACTGCGCTGCAGCCGCAGTCAGCTTTGCCAGCGCCCCGCGCATTTTCTCGATGATGGGAGAGTTTTCGACCGCGTCGAACTCATCCATCGTCTCTTTTGGATCTTCATAGATCAGCCAAACCTGACCGTCGGCATCTTCATACGCTTGCACCTTGAGCGGCAGGAACAGTCCGGCACGCGGGTCGATCTGCATTGCAGGCGTACCCAGCGCAGGATTGCCGAAAATCAGCACCTGATTGGGCGGGATCGGCGTTCCGACTTTTTCGGCCCCGGCCGCGTGGTCAACCCGCGCAAAAACCGTTGCACCAGCGTTGCCAATCGCCGTCTCAAGCGCGTCCAGCGCCTGGGTCACCGATTTGTCGGTCTTCATCTTGATGATATCGTCAGCCATTGCGGCAGCTGCTCCTGCGAAAATGAACGTGGTTGCTAGAAAGAGTCTACGCATCTCATTGATCTCCTGATGAATTGGGGACAGTTTTCACAGGTTCCAGAGTTGTGACAATCACAAGTCTGGCATCGGCGGGGCTTTGCCGTTAGAGGTGCGCCAACAAAGGACGAGAGATGCTGAAAACCCGTATCATACCCTGTCTGGATGTCGCCGATGGCCGCGTTGTCAAAGGTGTTAACTTTGTTGGCCTGCGCGATGCGGGTGACCCGGTGGAATCCGCCAAGGCCTATGACGCGGCTGGCGCTGACGAGATTTGCTTTCTGGACATCCATGCCACCCATGAAAACCGCGGGACCATGTTCGATGTGGTGCAGCGCACAGCGGAACAGTGCTTTGTACCCCTGACCGTTGGCGGCGGCGTGCGGACCAAGGAAGACGTGCGCGCTCTGTTGCTGGCCGGTGCAGACAAGGTCAGCTTCAACTCAGCGGCAGTGGCAAACCCGGATGTGATCGCCCAAGCCGCCGATCAATTCGGCAGCCAGTGCATCGTCTGTGCCATCGACGCCAAGACCGTCAGCCCTGGCAAGTGGGAAATTTTCACTCATGGCGGACGCAAGCCCACCGGCATCGACGCGGTTGAGTTCGCCAAAACCGTCGTCGCCAAGGGCGCGGGTGAGATTCTGCTGACTTCGATGGATCGCGATGGTACCAAAGCCGGGTTCAACTTGCCGCTGACACGCGCCATTTCGGATGCTGTGAATGTACCAGTGATCGCCTCGGGCGGGGTTGGAACTCTGGATCATCTGGTCGAAGGCGTCACCGAAGGCGGTGCCAGCGCTGTCCTTGCCGCATCGATCTTTCACTTCGGCGAATTCACCATCCGCGAGGCCAAGGAACACATGGCTGCCGCTGGCATCCCGATGAGGCTGACATGAGCATTCTGCACGACCTGGCCCAAACGATTGAGGCCCGCAAAGGGACGGATCCTGAAGGCAGCTGGACCGCCAAGCTGTTGGCCAATGGCCCCGAGAAATGCGCCGAGAAATTCGGCGAAGAAGCGGTTGAGGCCATCATTGAGGCGGTCAAGGGCGACCAGGCCAAGCTGACCTCAGAGGCGGCGGATGTACTGTATCACCTGCTGGTCATGCTGGCCGCGCGCGATGTGGCGCTGGATGATGTGTTGGCCGAACTGGTCCGGCGTCAGGGCACCAGCGGCATCGCGGAAAAGGCCGCGCGACCCAAGGGGTGACGCAGGTGTTGTCGATCCTTTATTCTGATCCTGACAGGTTCGCAGGTCAAAGGGCGCGCAGATGATCAGAGCTTTGGTATTTGGACTGGCGCTAGCCGTTCTGGGGTCCTGCGCAATTGCCCCGCCGTCCACCAGTGATGAAGTTCAGCGCCTGGCGTCTGAAATCCGCAACCTCGGGCCTGACATCGACCCTGAAGAGGCCAACCGCGCCGCGCGCATTGCCTATGCCTACACCGATCAACTGGCTCAGGAATATCAGATCACCGACCCGCCACTGATCCACAATGCCAAAGTCAACAAGGGCCTGAAGCCGCGAGGACTGTGTTGGCACTGGGCCGAGGATATCGAACGGCGGCTGGATCAGGAAAACTTCCAGACGCTGGAAATGCACCGCGCCATCGCTAATGCCGACAACCCGTTCCGGATCGACCACAGCACGGCAATCATCAGTCGCAAAGGCGAGACAATGTATGACGGTGTTGTGCTGGACCCCTGGCGCTATGGCGGCGTGCTGTACTGGACGCCCTTACCACAAGACACGCGCTATGACTGGGTTCCGCGCGAAGTGGTTCTGGAAAAGCGGCGTTTGGAACAATTCGGCGAACTGCAACCATATCTCGGTGAATAACCGCTCAGAGTTTCGACGAAATCATTCCGGTGGCAAAACCACCCATGCGCAATTCGCCAAACAAACGCTGATATTCGATCTTCGGGCAGCGGTTCATCACGACATCCACCCCGCGCGCCTGCGCTGTGGCCGCAGCCGTGGCATGTTCTATTCCAATCTGCATCCAGATTGTGCGCAGATTGGGAAACGCCTCAAGCGCCTCGTCCACTATGGGTGGTACAGCTTCGGATCGGCGAAAGATATCGACCATGTCTACCGGTTCGGAAATCTCGGATAGCGACGCACGGATTGTCTGGCCAAACAGCATCTTGCCCGCATGGCCGGGGTTAACAGGGATCACTTTGTATCCCCTGAGTGACAAATACCGCGCCACATAATAGCTGGGTCGCACCGGATTCATCGACACGCCCGCCACCGCAATGGTTTTGGTACGCTTTAGAATCTGGGTCAGGAAATCATCGGAATATTCAGTCATTTGCGCACCCTAGTCGCCCTTTCCAAAAGAAAAAAGCGCCCAGGAATACCTGAGCGCCAGTTGTTGGAACGAGGGACAGTGAAATGACCCGCGGCAGTTCCGTTCCGCGGTCACTGTGACATTTAAGCATGAGTTCAGAGAAAAAAAGAGGTAGCGCGCAATTTTGTGATGACAGATCAGAAAAAAACGACCGCCGCCCTGTTATTCATACAGAACGCTTGGCCAATGCGCCTCGGCCTCGCGGATATAAGCTGCGGTATCGCGTTGCCAGATGCGCTCGATTTCTGGCGAGTGGGTTAGATATAGCCGACCGTCAATCACCTGCCAAATAGTCGGATCGGTGCTGACAAGCTCTCCTTGCGCCATTGCAAAGGCGCAGTACCCGCCGAACTGAGGTGCATAGGCACGCGGATTCATCTCAAACGCATCCCGATTCTCAGCGGTGGCAAAGTGCCATTCGGCGCCTTTCCACATAACCGCGTATTCAGGCTGACCCCGAACAGGTGTTTCGCCATTGAAATAGGACACCGCATCATATCCGGCCATGGCTGCACCGTCCGTCCGATAGAAGACGGGCAGATCCTGCGCAAACGCAGGAAGAGCAATCACAAAGGCGGCAATCGCGCCAAAAAGGAAACGTCTGTTCATGGTCATCGGATCACAAATAGAAACTCAGGGTATCAAGATGCAATTTATTATCGCGACTGAAACCCCTTTTAACGCGCTTGTGAACATTCGAACCGTCAACGCCAGCCTTTAGTCGAAAATGTCCTCGATCACATCCCAGGCTTCATCCAGCACCCGTGAGAAAACGCCTTTTTTCTTCTTTTTGCTCTTGTAGGGACGATCCTGCTTGGCTGTTTGACGGTTCGCCTTGGCATCGTCCAGTTTGCGCTTTGGCATCATCTTGAGGTTATGCAGCGGGGCACCGCAGCTTGAACAACTGAGCTCTTGGCGCTGCGTGCCTTTTAGAACAAGCGCTGCCCGGGTCCCACAGTAACAGCAGGTCGCAATTTTGGATGGCGTGGAAATGGCGTTCTCCTGTCGTTATCTTTGCCTAGAAGCATATAGGGCAATCGCCGCCGCATTTGAGACATTGAGAGAACCAAACCCGCCCACAGCGTCAATTTTGACCAACTTGTCGACGGTTTCTTTGGTTTTTTGCCTCAGGCCCGGCCCCTCTGCGCCCAACACCAATGCCACTGGCTGGTCCGGGTTACCTCTCAAGGCGGCCTCGATCGTGTCGTCCGCCTCGCCGTCCAGTCCTAGAACCAGAAACCCCATTCCCTGCAACTCGACAATGGCATCAGCCAGGTTACGCACCCGCAAATAGGGTTGACGTTCCAGTGCGCCGCTGGCGGTCTTGGCCAGCGCGCCAGTTTCCGGCGCCGCGTGATGGCGCATACCGACTACAGCGCTGGCTCCAAGAACCTCAGCTGACCGTAGAATCGCTCCGACATTATGGGGGTCGGTCACGCGGTCTAACAAAATGATGCGCGGGTGTTCGCGCCCGATGCAGTTTTCCGCCAGACCACCCCATTCCAAAGGCTTAACCTCAAGGGCCGCGCCCTGATGAACCGACCCCGGGTCAATCGGAGCGGTAAATTTGCGTGGATCAACCATCTCGGGCTCAATACCTGCAAATTCAATGGCTTCCACCAGCTTGTCCCGCGCATTCCGCGTCACAATCAGGTGCAATTTTGTGCGGTTTGGGTTCATCAGCGCATCCCGCACCGCATGCAGACCAAACAGCCAAACAGTTTCGGATGCGGCAGCTTTGCGCGCCTGTTCTTTTTCGACGACCCACTTGGGTTTCTTCATTTCTTTGGCCTCCGGGCCGCGAATTCGGTTTCCTGCGTCAAAGCAGTATTTTCCTGTTGACGCTCCTTTAGAGCGCTAGTAATCACGCCTCCACGTCAGGTGCAACGCCTGACAGTGGGCGACAGGCCGCAAGGTGTGGCAGGGGACTGTAACTCCCTCGCGGAGACGCACGCCTGGTTCGATTCCAGGGTCGCCCACCATTTTCTTCCAGACATCCAGCAAGCTTTGCCAGCGCGAATGATGGATGGCTGATCACACCGCACCATGCAGAAATTGGCAGGACCGATGGCCCCGCCTTATGACCGTTCTGTCAGGCGGCAGCTTCACGTTGCGCAGTGACCCAGTCAAACCAGGCCAAGATCGCCTCAAGGTCAGGCTCAATCTGCTCGGCACCGCCGCCCGTGAATTCTTCGAATTTAGCCGCGTTCAAGCCGTTCACCCCGACAAGAACCGGAATGTCCTGCGCCAGTGCTTCAGCGATGACCGGGCGAAAACCGCGCCCATCCGCCTCGTGCTTGCCGAACTTGTTAACGATCAGCAAATGGGGATTCTCTGCCAGCGATGCCGTCACATATCCAACTGCCCGCTCAAGTGCCGCAGGGTCCAGACGGCAGCCGCGCGACTGTGTACCCAAAGATTGCGAAATCCGGATGGTCTCTCCCTCTGGCAGGACACGGACGTCCATGTCGCACTTGCTGCTGTCGGCGCATTCGGTGTTGGTTTGCACCACACCCGCCAACTGCGCATCTGCGGCCAAAAGGCGATCCGCAGCCGCGCTCAGCAGACGGTCGGTTGCACCGCGGTCGGTGGTCGTAACATAGGCGAGGTACATGCAAATCCCCTTGTCGCAACAATTCGAAACATCAAATAGCACGCACGACCCGCCCCGACCACCACTCAGCTTATGGCAGCGGAGACAATCCGATCACCGGTTCGTGTAGGTGAAGCAGGATTGCAAATGCCGCCAGCGCTACAAACCCGATCCAAACAGGCGGCCAAGGGCGTGGCGCACGCAAAGAAAACCTTGCAGTGTTGCGCGACAGCCGACCCCATTCAGCACCCATCTGACGGGATTTGCGTCGATCAATCAGCGGCAGCCCCATCGCAGCAAATACCGCAAACAAACCGAACAAAATCACGTGGGACAGGCTGCCATTGGCCAGCAGATGAGCGACGGCCCACACCAACAGCGCCACCAAAACCGGGTGGCGCGTGGTGCGCAGAATGCCGGGCTTTTCCGGATCGAACGGGCGCTGGCCTAAACCACCAAATGAAAACGGGTTCTGGATCGTCAAGCCCGCAACCGCGAGCCAGCACACAACGGGCATCATCAGAACGGGAATCCAGCGGAATATCCAAATGGGTGGGATCACCTCGACATACGGGGCTTGCGCTGCAGCGATGATCAACCAACCCAGAACCAGCAGAGACAAGATGGAATAAGCCACGAAATACCCGCGCCGTCCGAACGTAGTGATCAGACGATCGCGCACAGCGGGGCGCGCTGGTATCGCATGGGTCGCCAGAAACGCTATCAGTGCAGCAAAGAATAGGGGCCAGCCTGCCATGGTAGTCTCCGATCATTTGCGCCAGGTTTAATTACCGGCGCCGGAACGTCCTTGCCCGAAATCAAATGAGGCAGAGAGGCGGTTGTTCCGCCTTTCTGCCGATGTTTACAGGCCCAGCGCCTTGCGACGTTCCTCGGCAAAGCCCTGCACGATGCGGTCAGCTATCAGCGCAAGGATAGCCATCGCCGCCCCTGCTGAAATCCCCAACCCCACATCCGCCTGGCCCAGCGCAAGGTAGATCGACTGGCCCAGACCGGTGGTTCCGATCAGCGCAGCGATCACCAGCATGGCAAAGGCGTAAAGGATGGTCTGGTTCAGACCCAGTAAGATAGTCGGCGCAGCATAAGGCGCGCGCACGTCACGCATGATCTGCCACTCGGTCGCGCCACTAGAGATGGCGGCCTCCATCATCTCATCCGGTGTATTGACCAGCCCGTGCCGAGTGTAGCGGATCATCGGAACAACGGCATAGGCGCAGATTGCCAGAAAGGCCGAAAACTCGCCGATCTGAAACACCATCAGCACAGGAATCAGGAACACGAACAGTGGGATCGTCTGCAACATGTCACAGACGGGGCGGACCACCTTCCAAACAGGCAACCAGACTGCACTGGCAAGACCAATCACACCACCGACTACGGCACAAGAAAACACCGCAGCACCGCTCAGATACAGCGATAACAGCGCGCGTTCCCACAGGCCCGAGACAAGAATGGTACAGAGCAATCCGACCGAAAGCGCCGCCAATCGCCAGCCCCCTGCCACCCACCCCAACGCGGCGGCGGCAGTCAGAACGAAAGGCCAGGGCAGATTGGCAATGCCGGTTTCGAGCATCCCGATCAGGATCAGCATCACAAGCCCGCCGGTCAGGTGTCCGCGCCATGCCATTAGCACAGCAATCGCTGCGGCGGCGGCGAACAGGCCATAGCTCATCACGGGCGTCCACTGAAAACCCCATGTGAACGGCAGCACGGCCTGGTCCAAACCAATCCGAAGCGGCAGCAGCACATAGAACAAAGAGTTGTTCTTGAGCGCGTCAAGCCACGGCCCATTAGCCTGGGTAAACGCCGTCAGCCCGCCGTCAATCACCCCGGCCAGCGGGTCGAGAATGGTCAGTTCGGACGGGTTCGGCAGCCTGGTCCAAAAGGCAGCGGTGAACAGCACGGCAACGCCAATTACTGCCCAGGCGACACGCTGGTCATAGCGTTTACGTTCGGTCGCCAGCGTCCCGCTCATCCGGTCGATGACGACGGCAAAGACCACGATCACCAGACCGGCCATCAAGGCTTCGCCGAACTGTGCCTTGCGCATGGTCAGAAGAACCTCCCAACCGATATCGTTGAAGCCGCCAATGACGGCTGCGATGATAACCATCGACAGCGCAGCCATTAGGCACTGGTTCACACCGACCATGATCTGCGTGGCTGCAGCCGGGATCTCGACCTGAAACAGCTGTTGAAACCGCGTGCCGCCGGACATGATGGCAGCCTCTTTGATTTCCGGTTCGACCCGCTCCAGCCCCAACATCACGTTGCGCGCCATCGGAGGGGCCGCATAGATGGCCGAGGCGATCAGCCCAACCACAGGACCGAAACCAAACAGCAGCAGCAGCGGCGTCAGATAAGCGAATGTCGGCACGGTCTGCATCACGTCCAGCACGGCCTGCACAAATGACTTCACGCGCGGAACTTCGTTGGCAAGGATACCGATAGCTCCGCCCATGATCAGCGCAACCGGCACGGAAACGGCCACTAACGCCAGGGTGTTCATACTTTCGGCCCAATAGCCCGATGCCAACACAAAGCTAAGGCCCACAAAGCCCAGCGCCGCCATCGGCAAGCCGCCCAGATACCAACCCAGCGCAGTCACCAGACCGATCAGGATGGGCCATGGCGTATTGCCGAGAACAAAGTTGGCCCAGTTCATGGGATAGGCCATGAGATCGGAAAACAGCCGCGCCACCGGTTTGATCCCGTTCAGGAACCAGTCCAGAAACGTGCCGACCCATTGCGTTGCAGGCAGTTCCCAGCCTGCGGGCCATTTGACCAGCCAGGGCGCGACGCCTTCCAGCGCCAGACACAACGCACCGACGATCACTGTGATCAGTGCGGCGCGCGCGCCAATGCTCAGGCGCGCCTGCGGCACAGAAACTTCCGTCGCTACAGTCATGTTTCATCAACCTGCAGGGCGGCGGCCAGATCGGACGGATGAACCGTTCCGACGATGTTACCATCGGCATCCCTGACGGGCACCGGTTCATATAACTCCATGCAATGCGCCAATGCAGCGTCCAATGTCATCGAGGTTGTCAGGCCAGGGTCATCTGGTCCCCGCTCTCCGTCTTGGCGCATGACCGATGCGACCTTGGCATGCTGACCCTTGGCGACATCCTTTGAAAACTCTCGCACGTAATCATCCACCGGGCGCAGTACGATATCGGTGGGTGTACCGATCTGGACTATCTTGCCGTCGCGCATGATGGCAATCCGGTCGGCCAGTTTCAGCGCCTCTTGAATATCGTGGGTGATGAAGACGATGGATTTCTGCAGCGTCGCCTGAATGCGCAGGAATTCATCCTGCAACTGACGGCGGATCAAGGGATCGAGGGCCGAGAACGGTTCGTCCAAAAACCAGATATCGGGGTTCACGGCCAGAGACCGGGCAATCCCGACACGCTGTCGCTGACCACCCGAAAGCTGACGCGGGAAGCTGTCTTCGCGCCCCTCCAGACCGACCAACGAGATTACCTCCTGCGCACGGGCCATCCGCTCTTTGCGGCTAACACCCTGAACACGCAGCGGATAGGCGACGTTTTCGGCAACGGTCATATGCGGGAACAGGCCGAAATGCTGAAATACCATGCCCAGCTTTTTGCGGCGCAGCTCGGTCATGGCTTTCTTTGACGCGCCGATGACGTTCTCGCCATCCACACGGATTTCGCCACCCGTGCCCGGCAAAAGCTGCGAGATACAGCGGATCAAAGTGGACTTGCCCGAACCGGACAGGCCCATGATCACAAACAGCTCGCCCTCCTTGACCTCGAAATTGGCATCCTGAACGGCGGGGATGAACCCGTTTTCCCGCAGATCGGCTGCGGCTTTGTCAGCGTCATTCCCTGACCGAGACAGCGCGTCGGTCAGGGCTTTGTCAGCGCCGGGGCCAAACACCTGCCAGAGATTCTGGCAGGCGATGGCTGGCGAATTTGCGTCAGTCACTGATGTCAGCTCACTGCGTTGCCGCGTCAACAACAGGGCGCCATTTGCCTTCGTTTTCAGCCATCCAAGCGGCGACGACCTCTTCGACGGAACCACCATCAACGTCGATCGCACCCATCATCGGCTGCTGATCTTCGACCGCCAGCTGATAGTTGGTCAGGATTTCATAGGCTGCGGGCCATTTGTCTTCCATGCCGCTCCAACCCGCCTTGAAGATGCGCGACGGCGAGAAATCGCAATCGTTCACAGCGTTCGGGTTCGGGCCCCAAGCGGGATCGGTGAAACAGGCGTCTTCCCCGGCTGGCAGTTCGACGAATTGCACATCATAGGCCGACATAGCCCAATGCGGCTGCCAGAAGGTGATCAGCAGCGGCGAGTTGCGCTCGGTCGAGGCCCGAAGCTCGGCTATCAAAGCCCCCTCGGAACCTGCGGGAACCGCTTTGAACGGCAGATCCAGGCCCACCATACGGTCAGCGCCGGGCGTACCCCAATCAGCCGGGTAATCGACCAGACGGCCCCCGGGCAGCGTTTCGGCCGTCGCAAATACCTGCGCGCAGTCCTTCAGCGCTTCCCATGCGGGCAGGCCGGGACACAGATCAGCCACATGCGCGGGATAGGCGATGCCTTCTTTGGCGTCGAGGCCCAGATCGCCGATTTCAACGACGGTGCCTTCGTCGATCTTCTTGGAATATTCATCCGATACGTTGGACGACCAGATTTCCAGGGTCGCGTCGATGTCACCATCGGCCAGCGCCTGGAACTGATTCATCATGCCTGCGGTCACATATTCCACATTGTACCCGGCAGCTTTCAGCATCTCACCCGCGACATGGGTGGTCACGTGCTGGCCAGTCCATTCGTTGATCGCCAGTTTGATCGGCTGATCCACGGCCCCCATCTCGGCGGCATAGGCAGAGCCTGCAACGGTCAGCGCCATCAGGCTTACACTCAGTTTTTTCATTGATTTTCTCCCTGCAATATTCGTTTTGCCCGGTCCGGCGCGCTGTTACGCGCCAGTCGGCTTGTCATGTGACAAATCCATGTCGCAACATGCACAAAAACTGGCGAAGAAGGGAAGCAGACAGTTCGGCGCGGCACTGAATAACTCGCCCCTTTGCCCAAGTGTTTCCCCTCTTTCAGCATCATGCTAGGCGCCCGCGCCCACTGCATTTCCCCAGCATTGCGGTGCGGATATTGATTGACGAGTCAATCACAAACCAGAATCACCCACTTTGTCGAGCATTTCTTTTGGGCTTGGGATGTTTTTTTACCTTGGCAGGCATGTGTCCCGGGCCACCTTGCAACACCGACCGCAAAACGCGACGCTAGGTTTGGAGGATTCTGCAAATGCGCCATTTCGACGAGATTTTCGCCATAGCCGCCAGCCGTCACGGCGGGACAGATGCCCTGAGCAACAAGCTTTCCAAACCCAAAAGCCCTGCGGAACTGGCTGAAATGCCCGAAGATCGCTGGCTGTCGATTATCACGAAATGCATCTTTCAGGCCGGGTTTAACTGGAAGGTCATCGAAAACAAATGGGATGGGTTCGAAACCGCTTTTGACGGGTTCGACATTGGACGCTGCGTCTTTATGGACGACGAAAAATTCGATGCTCTGTTGCAGGACACTCGGATCGTGCGCAATGGCACCAAGATCGCCACGGTCCGCGACAATGCCGCCTTTTTGCTGGAACTGCGCCAAGAAGGTGGCGTCGGAAAGATTCTGGGAGGGTGGCCTTCGGATGACTATGTCGGTTTGCTGAACATGCTGAGCAAGCGAGGGTCGCGTCTGGGTGGCGCATCGGCGCAATATGCAATGCGATTTGCGGGGCGTGACAGTTTCATCCTGTCACAGGATGTGACCGCACGGCTGGTGGCCGAGGGCGTGGTCGATAAGCCGCCGACATCGAAAAAGGCCATGGCCTCGGTTCAAGCGGCATTCAACACATGGATGGAACAGTCCGGGCGATCTCTGACGGAAATCAGCCGCGTCCTGGCAATGAGCCTGTAAAAAAACCATTTGCACACGAGTGCTGCCAGAATAGATTTTTTGTCATGTTGCGCCTCATTTTGATGACGTCCCTTTTGGTATTCACCGCTTGCGGTCGCCCCCTGACTGATCAGGAGGCTGCTTTTACCCGCACACTTCAGGGTGATACGCTGAAACTCAACAAAGTGCGGTTGGTCGAAGGCGCACCAGCTGCGCCAATAACTTTCTATCGTAAAGATCGGTCACGCCTTGCTTGCCGCGAACGCATTTTGCCCGCCCCGCAGGAAGGTATCGTGACCGCAAAACCCGCAGCGGTGGCCCTATTCAACAAAGTCTATTTCACGCGGGACTGGTATCTGGACGACTACATGTCCGAATTCCCGGATCGGATGAGCCTGATCGCGGCGATGCTGTTGGGTCATGAACTGACCCATGTCTGGCAATGGCAAAACCGCAAGAAAACCGGATATCACCCGCTGCGCGCCGCAGCCGAGCATGGCGGCAACAGCGACCCCTACCAATTCGATCTGGAGAGCTCGCCTGATTTCCTGTCCTATGGGTTCGAACAGCAGGGCGCCATTGTCGAAGAATACATTTGTTGCCGGGCGCTGGATCCTTCGGCACCCCGCACCAGACGTCTGCACGAGATGCTGGGCGCACATTTCGATCTGGCTCCGCTACGTGGTGACAAGCGTGAAAGCGCAGTGGTCATCCCCTGGGCCGATGCCGAGATCGAAGGAATCTGTCGGTGACGTTCAGTTGGCCTGCAGCGTCTGCAGATAAGCCACCAGATCCACGATCGGCTGGCTGGTCAGGATCGGCTGCCCATCTGGTGTTTTCATCGCCGTATCCTGCCCTTCGAAATACGGTCCATAGACTGGCATCGGGCTGCCATGGCTGACCAGCGGGTCTCGTCCATCGATGCGCGCCACAACACGAGCGGTCGGGAATACCCCTTCGCTGCTTGCTAGCCGCGTCAGGTCAGTTGGCTGAATAACAAGGACGCCTGCCATTGGACCATAGCCCGTCGCGTCGATCCCGTGGCAGGTTGCACAATAATGCTGGTACAGCTCGGCGCCGGTATCTGCATCCTGCGCGCTGACCTGAGACGCCGTCACAATCGCCGCTATCGATAGCGCCCCCATTGCCTGTCTGATCATCACATCCTCCTGTCAGATTTGACATTTTCAGGCTTGCCCGTGCCTGGGCTTGGCGCAATGATCCAGATCAACGAGGCAATAGGAAAACCGCATGACACAATATGCTGCTATTATGCTTGTGGCTGGAATTGGGGTTCCGATCCTTGCCGCGTTGAATGCCGCATTGGGCAAATTGATCGGGTCGCCAACAACAGCGGCTGTGGTCCTGTTTGCGATAGCCTTTGCATCAAGTGCAGCGTTGATGGTGGTTTTTCCCGGCTTTGGAGCCCTTTCAAAAATTGCCGATGCCCCCAAGCACCTGCTTCTGGCCGGTGTGCTTGTCGCCTTTTACGTTCTGTCAATCACCCATGTTGCGCCACATTTTGGGGTCGGCAACGCGGTGTTCTTTGTCCTTCTTGGGCAACTCGTCAGCACTGCAACCATCGACCACTTCGGCTTGTTTGGCGCGCAGGTCACCCCGCTGACTTGGGTTCGCGCAAGCGGTATCGCAGTGATGGCTGCAGGCGTTGCCATCACTCAACTGGCCTAAGCGCGCCTCCGTCCAGCCTCAGTGTTCGGTCCATCCGGGCGGCAAGCTGCATGTTATGCGTGGCGATCAGGGCCGAGAGCCCCTCGTCCCGCACCAAAGCCATCAAAGCGTCAAACACCTGATCCGAGGTTTCAGGGTCCAGATTGCCCGTCGGCTCATCCGCAAGAAGAACCCGAGGTTTGTTGGCCAATGCGCGGCAGAAGGCCACGCGTTGCTGCTCACCGCCAGACAGGGCGGCCGGCCGGTGATCGGCGCGCGCGGCGACGCCGACATGATCCAGAAGGGACATCGCCCGTTCCTGGGCTGCCCTTTCGGACACGCCATTGGCCAGCTGCGGCAGTGTGATATTTTCCAGCGCGGTGAATTCCGGCAACAGATGGTGGAACTGATAGACAAAGCCGACATCCTGCCGCCGCAAGGCAGTACGCGTGCGATCACCTTTCCCGGTCACGTTCTGGCCTGCAATCTCAACCGATCCTGTGTCGGGTGTGTCCAACAATCCGGCAATATGCAACAGCGTCGACTTACCGGCACCAGAGGGCGCCACAAGAGCCACGGCCTCGCCCGCACGCAGGTCCAAATCGACACCGCGCAATACCTGAACCTCACCCGGCTTACCTTTGAGATAAGTCTTGGTTAGACCGGCCAATCGCATCATTACATCACTCATAGCGCAGCGCCTCAACAGGGTTCAGCCGCGCCGCGCGACGGGCGGGGAAATAGGTGACCAGGAAGGACAGCCCAAGTGAAAGACCAACAGCCTTGAGCACATCCGACAGATGCAGCTCCGCAGGCAGCGCATAGATGCCGCGGATGGACGGATCCCAAACCCCGCCCCCCATCACAAAGTTCACAAAACTGAAGATTGGGTCGATATAGATTGCAAAGAGACAGCCCAGCACCACGCCCAACGCAGTGCCGATGATCCCCGTAAATGCCCCGCAGATAAAGAACACGCGCAGGATCGAGCCTTCGCTCAGGCCAATCGTGCGCAGGATGCCTATGTCTCGACCCTTGTTTTTCACCAGCATGATCAGACCCGAGACGATGTTCATCGCCGCGATCAGAACCAGGATCGACAAGATGATGAACATGACGTTGTCTTCCACTTCAAGCGCGCGGAGGAACCCGCCCGAGGCATCCTGCCATGTCCAGATCTGGCTGCGCTCGCCTGCGGCTTCAAGGATCGGGATCAGGATCGGCGTCAGTTCTTCGGGGCGGTCAACCATAACTTCGATCTCATCAGCCACACCCTCGCGGTTGAAAAAACCCTGCGCCTGTTCGAAGGGCATATAGACCCGCGTCCGGTCGATGTCATAACGCCCAGCAGAAAACACATAAACCACCTGGTAGGCATTCACTCGGGGAGAGGTGCCAAACGCGGTCTTCACCCCATTGGGCGAGGTCAGCTTGATGGTATCGCCCACCGTCGCCCCGATGCTGCGCGCGACGCCTGAACCTATGGCAATGACGTCCTGGCCGTTCTGAAACATCGACAGATCACCAACCGCCTGTTCGCTTTCGGCGACACCGGGCAGTTCCAGCAAATCTTCGGGCTGGATGCCAAATACCTCAACCCCGCTGCTGCGGTCGCGATTGGTGATCAGAACCTGACCTTTCACCAAAGGTGCTGCACGCTGAACGCCCGGAACCTGAGCGATCCGGTCGGCCATGTCCGTATAATCCGCAATAGTGCGATCTACCTGCCCCTGCGCAGTGAACTCACCCGATGAATACACGGTCACATGGGCGTTAGCCCCCAGAATGGTTCCGACAAATTCGGACCGGAAACCGGACCTGACGGCCAATGTGGCGATCAGCGCAAACACTGCCAGGGTAATCCCGATCAGCGAAATCCATGTCATCACGCTGACGCCACCTTCAGCACGGCGCGCACGCAGGTATCGCCAAGCGATTTTCCACTCAAAAAGCGCAAATGGCGGTGGTGTCTTGGCCATGTCTGCTCCGCTGGTTTTGTTTTGTGGCGACCCTCTCGGCAATTCGACCGGGGGTCAAGCCGGTTATCCGCCCACTTCGACTTGCCCCGTCAAAGCAGCGGTTCTGTTCAAGGCGGCCTCGGCGATGGAACGATCGCAGATACCGCGGCTTTCCAGCTCGTGAAACACCCGGTTTCGAATGTCGGCGGGCAGCTTGTAAAGCGCTCTGTTATGCAAGCCTAGGGTCAGAGTTTCCGGATCGTCCAGGCGGGAAAGCTCATCAGTCAGTTTCTGCGCTGAAAAGGATGGCCACAGCCCTATGCTGGTGTTTCCCGAGGGTTCGAACCAAGGCGCAAAACCGGCTTCGGATTTCAGACAAAATGCATTCAACAACATAAACTCAGACGGGCGCCTGCGAGAGGCAAATAGCGACTGAACCGATCCGTGGCGCGCATTTATCTCTTGCAGCAGATTCAGGATCAGCGACCGGCGCACAGGATAAGGCGTTGCGAAATTTGTTGTCTGTATACCGTCCGTTTCCGGGATCGACGCGCCCAGCGCATCAAAGCTCTGTTCCAGCCAGCGTCTGTGATAATCGCTGTTCACACCGATAAACGGAATCCGCGCCGCACCACTGTCCGAGAAAAACTCGGCCTCCTGAAAGGGGCGCAGAAACAGGTTCTTGGTGTCCAGTATTACAATGTTTTCTGTCGAGGCAGCCCGAGCAGATCCCAATTTCAAAACCTGCTGTGTCCGGTATCCGTTGTTGCCACGCCATCCACCCTTGCGCGCGCCCGGAATGCGGTATCGGTTTTCGACTAATATCCTGTCCGAGATCGACCGGCGCGCGCATTGCCCAGGAGCCAGCAAAACGTCATCGCCGCTCAGGACTTCAACTTTGGGTCGCAACGGACCGTAAGAAGCCAAAATCGGTTCCACCATCGCGCGCAGTGCCGGTTCGTCCACATCGTTCATGATCACCCGGATCGAGCCGACCTGATCAGGGTCAACAAATCGGGCAAAAGACAATGCCTGCAATTCAAGCAAGGGGAAGTCTTTGGAATAGACGACGGTTGTGAAGCTCAGCAAACCGTGGATCCTTTTGTGATTTTCGGCCCGTGTATCAGCAAATTGCAGGTGATCCAATTCCGCAAGAAATTCAACCATCGGCGAATCAGGTCGGAGTTTTTTCAAAATACGGATGATTTCCACATGCCGCATTATACCCTTGGTTGTGAAGCCCTTCACAGACAGCACCGCATTGTTTCAGCTATGAAGTCAATGTGAGCATTCAGGGTGAAACTGCACTCAAAATGCAACATTTTAGGCGCAATATTATTTCGCTTTTTGATTATTTAAAGAAACTTTGTCACCCTACTTTGTGGGGGAATTCATTTCCAGAGCGGGGGTCGCTCATGAATATTCGTACTGAGACAGAACAACCGGGCGCAATTTCGGCCCGGAAACTATCTACAGAAATTGATTGCGAGACCGCAGCACTGCTGCGCGCAGCGATACGTCCGATATTTTCTGGCGCCGCAAGTTGGAGCAATCTGACAGATATCCTGAAAGACAAAGGGTATCATCTGGCGTTCCGGCAAGGGCGGCTCTGTATCACCGACCGCATGACCGGTGACCGTGTTTGCGGAATACGATTTCTGGGGTTCGAGTTTAAGGACCTGGTCAATCGTTTGGGTCGTCCGATCGTTGTCCCACGCGGATCAGGTGCTGATGGCGACCTGGTCTCGGTCCGACCGACTGCGACAGGCCACTAATAGCGCCGCCAAAACTGTATGGACCGGCGGGCTGTTTTCCAAAGGCTATGGCGTGCAGCCAATTTGATCCCGTCCGGCGTATCAGGGCGTCGCAGCAATTCAATCATCAGATTGGCGGGCATATGTCCGCGGCGGTAGAACCGGAAGAAATCCTGCTGGGTCAGGGTCCGAGCCGCATTGAAGCCTGAATAGAACTGCACCCAGACGCGGGCATAATCTTCGGCGGTGTTGACGATATCGCTGGTGACACCCCTGCCCCAGAACATCGAAATCGGCTCATCCGTGCGCGCGCCCTGATATCCTCCGGCGACGAGCCGCAGCATCAGGTCATAATCGGCAGCCACCCGAAACTGCGTGTCATGCCCGCCCAGCGCCTGAAACACATCCCGCCTCAGCAAGACCGAGTTGTGGCAGAACGGCATCCGTTGCAGGATCGCCTTGAGCGCCATGCGCTTTTCCCGACTTTCCGTGCCGTCCTCGTATTTGCGCAGGGTCGAGCCATAGAGGAAATCCGGTCGAGATTCCGCAAGCCGGTCGGCAAGGGTGTTCAAAATGCCAACCGATGCCAACGAGTCATCCGAGTTCAGGAACAGCAGATATTCACCCTGTGCAGCCTCGGCGCCTTTGTTCATGGCATCATACAGGCCAGTATCAGGCGCGCTGATCACGCGCGTTCGTGGTGCACCTGCCGTCAGCTCTTCCAGAAACGCCACCGTGCCGTCATCCGATGCGCCATCCTGAATGATATGTTCGGCCCGGTCGCAACTCTGCCGGGCCATACAGGCTATGACTTCGCGGAAACTGTCCTGCCGCCCTTGGGACAGTAGGTTATATGTCGCCGTGATGACCGAGATCAGCGGCGTGACGGTTTCAGGCGATGCGCTCATAGATCTCGGCGATCTTGGTGACGGCGGCTTCGGGGCTCAACTCTTCGCTTTCGCCTGTGCGGCGGCAAGTCAGTTCGACCAAGCCGTTTTTCAGGCCGCGCGGGCCAACGGTGATGCGCCATGGCAGACCGATCAGGTCCATGGTGGCGAACTTGCCCCCGGCCCGTTCCTTGCGGTCATCATAGAGCGGATCAAGCCCCAGCACGGTCAGCGCGGCATAGAGTTTTTCACAGGCTGCGTCCGCTTCGTCATCACCTTGTTTCAGGTTCACGATACCGCAATGGAACGGGGTCACGCCCTCGGGCCAGATGATGCCCTTGTCGTCATGGCTGGCTTCAATGATCGCGCCAACCAAGCGGCTGACACCGATGCCGTGGCTACCCATATGGACCGGAACCGGTTTGCCATCGGGGCCTTGAACGGTTGCCCCAAGAGGTTCGGAATATTTTGTGCCGAAATAAAAGATCTGGCCAACTTCGATCCCGCGCGCCACGCGGCGCCGATCTTCCGGCACCTGATTGAACAGCGCCTCGTCATGCGTCTCGTCGGTGCGGGCATATTTTGAAGTGAACTCTTCCAGAATAGACTGACATTGACCACGGTCGTCATAGTCAATCTGACGGTCTCCAAAAGTCAGGTCGGTGACGGCGCTGTCATAGAATACCTCAGACTCGCCGGTTTCAGCCAAAACCAGGAATTCATGCGTATCGTCGCCACCGATTGGGCCGGAATCGGCGCGCATTGGGATCGCCTGCAAACCCATGCGCTCATAGGTGCGCAGATATGTAACCAGGTGGCGGTTATAGGCGTGCAGCGCATCCTCTTTGGTCAAGTCGAAATTATAACCGTCCTTCATATAGAACTCGCGGCCCCGCATCACGCCGAAACGCGGACGGATTTCATCGCGGAATTTCCACTGGATCTGATAGAGCGTCAGCGGCAGGTCCTTGTAACTACTGACATGACCCCGAAAAATGTCGGTCACCAGTTCCTCGGCAGTCGGGGTAAAAAGCATGTCCCGGTCATGCCGGTCTTTCATGCGCAACATTTCCTGGCCGTAGTCGTCATAACGTCCGGATTCGCGCCACAGATCTGCCGATTGCATGACAGGCATCTGAATGGCGATGTGACCCGCCCGCGCCTGTTCTTCGTGCACGATGTTTTCCAGCTTGCGCAGAACTTTGAACCCCAGCGGGAGCCAGGAATAGATCCCAGCAGCGGCCTGCTTGATCATGCCCGCGCGCAGCATCAGCCGGTGGCTGACGATCTGAGCCTCGGAGGGGTTTTCCTTGAGAACGGGCAGAAAGTAACGGCTGAGGCGCATGGCTTGACCTTTAGAGGTAAAATTCGACTTCAAAGGTGATTATGCCAAAGCCCCGCCGGGGGCAATCACGCATTGGGGTTTTACGACCACGGGCCTGTCGGTTTTTTGATTGACCCGCCAGTTAGCTGCGTCAAATGTGGCGGCAATGTAAAGTCACCGAGGCGCCCATGCAGACCATTCAAGAACCCGCCCGTCAGATCCCCGTTGTCCATTCCACGGACGTTCTGGTCGTTGGCTCCGGGCCTGCAGGTCTGGCCGCAGCGCTGGCGGCCGCACGGGCCGGAGCCGAAGTGTCGCTGGTCGACCGCTTCGGCTGCATGGGCGGCAATATCACCGCTGTCGGCGTTGAAGGCTTTGCCTGGTATCGCCACGAACAAACGGTTGAGGCTGGCGGCATCGGCATGGAATTCGAAATCCGCGCCAGGGACATGGGCGCGGCCGTGCCGGAAAGCCAATCTCTGAGTTATGAGCTGGACAGCGAAGGCTTTAAACTGGTCGCGGACAAGCTGGTCGAAGAGGCGGGCGTACACCCGATGCTGCACCGGCAATTCGTGGCTCCGATCATGGACGGCGACCGGATCACCGGCATCATCACCGAATCCAAAGCCGGGCGCGAGGCGATACTGGCGAAGGTTGTCATTGACGCTACCGGGGACGCAGATGTCGCCCATCGCGCCGGTGCGCCCACGCACAAGACCGCACGCGAAGACATGATGGCGGCCTCGGTCATGTTCCATCTGGCGGGCGTCGACAAGCGCGCCTTTATCGAAGGCGTCAAGGCCGACCCCCAGACCTATAAGGATTGGGGCGGTGGTGGCGAATGGAACATTGAGACCAGCGGTAAAGAGGACGACATGTACTCGCCCTTTGTGCACAAACCGTTCCAGCAGGCGATTGATCAGGGGCTGATCCCAGCACATCTGAACACCATCGCGGGCACTTGGGGCGCGATGCATGACACCGGTGAGCTGACCTATATGAACCTGATTCATCTGGCCGAGATCGATGGCACCGATCCCGACAGCATGACCCGCGGTGAGATCGAAGGGCGACGTCAGTCAATGCTCGCCATCGAGGCGCTGCGCCGGTTCATGCCCGGGTGTGAGAACGCCCGGCTGCGGAATTTCGGGATGACCATCGGCATTCGCGACACCCGCAAGATCGACGCGGTGTACAACATGACCGAGGATGATGCCCGCCATCAGGGCCGGTTCGAAGACACCATCGGCATCTATCCCGAATTCATCGACGGCTATGGCATTCTGATCCTGCCCACGACTGGTCGGTACATGCATATCCCCTATCGGTCGATGCTGCCCAAAGGGATCAGAGGCCTGCTGGTCGCGGGCCGGTCACATGGGGCGGACCGGGTTGCCCATGCGGCGACGCGCAACATGGCTTGCTGTGCGGTCATGGGTCAGGGTGCGGGGATTGCTGCGGCGCTTTCACTCAAAAGCAACCAAGACCTCGATAAATTGAACCTTGCCCCGGTGCATAAAGAACTGGCACGGCAAGGCGTGAGGATGCGCTGATGGACCACATCCCAACAATCGACATTGCTCCGCTGGGTGACTCCAGCCACCCCGATTTCAACGCAACCGTTCAGGCAGTCATGGATGCCTGCACCCGGATTGGGTTCCTGTCGATTACCGGCACCGGCGTTTCGCGGGACACCGTCAACAACATGCGCACTTGCGTCCGGGAGATTTTCGACATCGACGATGATGCGAAATGGGATCAGGCGATCACACGCGAGAATTATCGCGGTTTTATCCCGATGGGGTTTTTCACCCCGAATGACGGGTCGGGCAAAGCGGATAAATACGAAGGCTACAAGCTGCATTATCAGGTGGACCTGGATGCGCCCATCCGCCGAGATTGTGCCCTCTATGGCCCCAATATCTGGCCCTGTCATGTTCCACGGGCACAGGCAGTGATTCTGGATTACTGGTCAAAGCTGGACGGTGTTGCGCATATGCTGCTGGGCGCGCTGGAGATGGGATTGAAGCTACCTGCGAACCAGTTGCGAGACGCGTTTCATGATCCTATGACCAATATGTCCCTGCTGCACTATCCCCCTCAGGCCCCGGACGATACCGGCTATGGCATCCACCCGCATAAGGACACAGATGCGCTGACCATCATCGCCCCTGACCCGGTCGGCGGGCTTGAAGTTCAGACCCGCGATGGCGGCTGGATCACACCCGACTGCCCGCCGGATGGGTTTGTCGTCAATATCGGCGACATGCTAGAGCTTTGGTCGGGTGGCCGGTTGAAATCCACCCCTCACAGAGTGGTCAACCGATCGGGGCAGGAACGCTATTCCTTCCCGTATTTCGCGGTGCCGCGGCATGATGTGGTTGTCGAACCGCTTTTGACGCCTCTGCCTGGCTTTGACCGTCCATCCGTTCATTGCGGCCATTGGTCTGCCGAAATCTGGCGCACCAACTGGCCCAACGAAACAGCCCATGACGCCACCCCTGAACTGGGCACGTTAAGCGACTAGCCCCGCGCGATTCTGGCAGGTCATGAAGCGCTTGCATCGTGGGGCCGCATACGCCAAGAACGTTTGCACGTGCCGAAACAAGGGGACAGCCATGGCTTTGCCGGTAAGAGATCAACTCAGGTACTGGGGCATCGCCGCAGTGGTTATTGTACTGCTGTTGTGGGCACTTGGCGATGTATTGCTGCCCTTTGTAATCGGTGGCGCGATTGCCTATTTCCTTGATCCTGTTGCGGATAGGCTTGAAAAGCTGGGCCTGTCCCGTATGGCCGCTACCGGGGTAATCACGGTTGTCGGCGTTTTGGGTTTCGTACTGCTTATCCTGATGGTCGTTCCGGCGCTGATCACCCAGTTGATCGACCTGGTCGAGGTTATGCCCAGCCTTCTCAAGCAGCTAAGAGGGTTTATCGAACAGCAATTCCCGTCGCTTTTGGACCGCGAATCCAACACGCACCAGTTTCTGGTGTCCTTGGGAGAGACGCTTCAGTCCAAAACTGGTGATGTCCTGCAATCTGTCGCTGCGTCGCTTGGATCAGCCATCAACGTGGTGGTTCTGCTGGTGATTGTCCCAGTGGTCACCGTCTACATGCTGTTGGACTGGGACCGCATGATTGCTCGTATCGCAGAGCTTTTGCCCCGCGACCACGCCCCCACCATCAAGCGGCTGGCTGGTGAGATTGACAGCGTTCTGGCCTCATTTGTACGTGGAATGGGCACGGTCTGCCTGATCCTGGGCACCTATTACGCCGTCGCGCTGATGGCCGTCGGACTGCAGTTCGGGCTGGTCGTTGGGTTCATCGCCGGCTTGGTCACGTTTATCCCTTATCTGGGCGCCCTGATCGGGGGCTCACTGGCCATTGGTTTGGCACTTTTCCAGTTCTGGGGAGACTGGACGCAAATTGGGCTGGTCGCAGCGGTCTTTGCATTGGGTCAGGTGGCCGAGGGCAATTTTCTGACGCCAAAGCTCGTCGGCAGCTCGGTCGGGTTGCACCCGGTCTGGCTGTTGCTGGCATTGTCGGTCTTTGGCGCCCTGTTCGGATTTGTCGGGATGCTGATCGCCGTCCCGGTCGCCGCAGCACTTGGCGTTCTGGCGCGCTTTGCCACGTCGATCTATTTGGATAGCCGTCTGTATACTGGCCTTGTGGGTTTGGACCAGGAAGACGATTGAATGGCCCTACAGCTGAGCTTTGATCTACCGGCCAAGACTGCGCTGGGGCGCGAGGATTTTTTCGTCTCGCCCGCAAATGCGCTGGCCGTGGCCATGATCTCGGCTACCTCATGGCCGGGGAATAAACTGGTGCTCAGCGGTCCTGCAGGCGCGGGCAAGACACATCTGGCCCATGTGTGGGCGGCCGAGACCGGTGGTCGCATTGTGCAAGCCTCGCAGATTAAGCACGACGAGGTTCCTGACCTCGCCCAAACACCGATCGCAGTGGAAGATGTCCCCATGATTGCTGGCGATATCGACCAGCAGAAAACCCTATTCCATTTGCACAATCTTGTGTTGGCAGAAGGCCACGCCCTGTTGATGACCGGACGCCTGGCGCCAAATTTCTGGCAGTTGCCCTTGCCTGACCTGCAAAGCAGGATCGAAGGCGCACATCACGTTGCGCTGGACCCGCCCGATGACGCGCTACTGGGCGCCGTGCTGGCCAAACTGTTCGTAGACCGACAGCTGAACCCCGGACCCGAGGTCATCGCTTACCTCGTCAAACATATGGATCGCCGTTTCGAAACCGCCGCCAGCGCTGTGGCGCTGCTGGATCAACTGGCGCTGTCTGAGAAACGAGACATCACGCGGGCTCTGGCCGTACGGGTACTGAGTGCGGAACTGGAAGATGCCGAAACCAGCGATTGACCCGTCCCCGGTGATTTCGCATCTTAAGCCTGGAATATCTGGAAGAGATATGGATCAAGCCGTAGATACCAACATTCCCGACTGGGGACCTTTCGGAAAGCCGTTGTTTGACAACCCCGAGGCCCGCGCCCTGTCGCGCGTCGGCGTTGTTGATGTAGGGTCGAACTCGGTCAGGATGGTGATCTTTGATGGTGCGGCGCGATCGCCTGCCTATTTCTACAATGAAAAAGTCATGTGCGAGCTTGGCGCGGGCCTGTCCGAGACCGGCCGCCTGAACCCGCTTGGCAGGATACGTGCCCTGGCTGCGTTGAAGCGTTTTTCCCGGCTGTCAGACGATCTGGGTCTGCCGGGGCTGCACGTCGTGGCCACCGCCGCCGTGCGAGAGGCCAAGGATGGCCCGGATTTCTGCGCCGAAGTTCACGCGCTAACCGGGTTGACGGTCTCGGTCATCGACGGCGGGGAAGAGGCACGCCTGTCCGCTCAGGGCGTTTTACTGGGCTGGCCCGGTGCATATGGTCTGATCTGTGATATCGGCGGGTCCTCGATGGAGCTGGCCGAGATCGGTGGTGGAGACGTTGGTCGTCGCCTGTCATCGGCCCTGGGTCCGCTGAAGCTGCGGGATATCAAGGGCGGTCGTCGCGCGCGCAAGGCGCAAATCAAGGAGACGATGGAAAACCTGCGCGACCAGATGGGCCCTCAGCGCGATCGTCTGTTTCTGGTGGGCGGAAGCTGGCGGGCCTTTGCAAGGCTCGACATGCTGCGCCGGGGATATCCCCTGAACGTGCTGCATGAATATCGGATGACGACAAAGCAGGTGCATCAGACCATCAAATTCATCGAAAAGGGTGACCCGGAAAAACTGCGCAGTCTGGCAGGCGTCTCGGGTTCTCGGATGGCGCTGATCCCTTATGCGATGGATGTGCTTGCGCGACTGGTGCGAACGTTCAAACCCAAGGACATTGCCGTTTCCAGCTATGGCATCCGCGAAGGCCTGCTTTACGAACAGATGCCACAAATCCTGCGCGATCGTGACCCTCTGATCGAAGCCAGCTATTTTTCCGAAGCCAAAGATGCCCGCCTGCCCGGGTTTGGCAAACATCTGTTCGAATTCGTCATGCCTCTGTTCAAATCCGCGCCGCCCGCGCGGGTCAGGCTGATCAAGGCTGCGTGTCTTTTGCACGATGTCAGTTGGCGCGCCCATCCGGATTACCGGGCTGAAACCTGCTTTGATTACGTAACTCGCGCCAACTTGGGCGGTTTAAAGCATTCCGAACGGGTTTATATCGGGCTGGCCCTGCAGCACAGGTATCGCAACAAGCGTGAAGGCAACCGGTTTACCCCTCTCTATGACTTGTTGGGCGAAAAAGATCAGGAACAGGCCGAGATTCTGGGCAAAGCCATGCGCTTTGGTGCAATGCTGTGGATGCAGAACGAAGCCACGATGGGCACGCTTCGGCTGTACCCTAAAAAACGTCAGCTAGAGCTGATTTTGCCAGAAGCCGCAGCCCCTCTCTTTAGCGAAGTGGCCGAAGCACGACTGAACTCATTGGCAAGCACGCTGAAATCCGAACCCCGCTTGATCATCAAAGGCTGACCCTCAGATATCAATCTCGCCTTCGGGTTCATTTTCGGGTTTTTCCGGCTCAAGCTCGGGCTCGGGCGGCTTTTTGCGGATAATGATATCCCCGTTCGGCAGGATTTCCGGAGCCTCATAAACACTCCAGTCCTGTACTTCGGCGGCCAGTTCCGCCAGGGCCGGTCCCATTTCCTCAAAAAACGACTGCATCGCGGGGCCGAATTGATCTGCCAGCCCCAACAAATCTTCAAGCGCGGGCTCCATTTCCTGACGCAGCCCTTCAAAGAACAACTCAGCCCCTTGTTCCATCAAGGATTTGCCTGTGTCGTCCTCTGCCTGTGCCGGAACGCCCATGGCCGCTGTGACCACGCATATTGAAATGAACTTTTTCATGCTTCAGATATAAGTCGCCCACGCCGGTGATGAAAGGTCACAGATCAATATCCAGCGTGACAGGGAAATGATCCGAGGCTGTCAGCAGCGCCTCGTGCAGGTCCCGCGAGGCATAGCATGCAGGGTCCTGGAAAGGATGCCATATGCGCCATTTCGGGCGCTTAACACGCAGCCCTTCGCTGATCATGACATAGTCCAACAGCGCCTCAAGATGATCAGCCCTGTCGCGGCGAACAAAGCGCGCGGACGAGGGTAAGATTTCGGGTTCAGCCTCGTTTGCCATCACCGCATGCGGATCGAACAGACCGGTCTGCAACAGGATTTCGACAGATGAGCGTCCGAACAGGTTTTCAAACTCATCCAAGCCCGGCCCGTCGTTGAGATCGCCCAAAAGGATGACATGCTCGTCAGCCGCAATATGTGCCTGTACTCGCCGCCCTAACCAGACAGCCTGTGCAAGCTGTTTGCGTCGATTGGCGATGGATATCCGGATCGCCTCATCGCGGCTTTCTGCCCCATGCGGGGCTTTGGATTTCAGATGCGCTCCGATCAGTCGAAACGTCGCCCCGCCTGACGTCTGCGCTGACAACTCCATTGGCGGCTTGGAAAAGCGCACATGATCCTCGGTTGCATCAATATCCAGGTCGATCTTGAACACGCCATCAAAACGAGGGGCAGCCCCTTTTCCCTCCTTGTTTCCTTTGGGATCATGGCGCAATGACAGGATCTGAGGATCGAAAAGAAACGCAAGTTCCTGATGGGTATCGTTCGGAAACCCCATGATCGCGTTTCCTATGCGGAGATCGAACGCTTCGGCAAACCCTTGCAGCGCACGCACGGTGTTCTGCGTCTTACCAGTATTCGGAGCTTCAACAATCAGTACGGCATCCGCGTCGATTGCCGTCAGCACTTTTGCGATGGCCTCGATCTGTTCAGCTTTGGTGACATTGTATCTGCCGGACCAGCTGTCATCTACGATCAAACGGTCTTGCCGGTCGAAGAGATTGGCGAACCATTCAATATTGTAGGTTGCCAATCGCATCGGTTCAGGCCTGCGCGCCTTTGATTTCATCCCAGGCGCGATTGATGTCGATCATCTTTTTTTCGGCCAGACGAATGGCCTCTTCCGGAACGCCTCGTGACATCATTGCGTCGGGATGAGTGTCGCGTACAAGTTGCCGCCAGACCTTACGAATGTCGGGCAGAGGCATATTCCGCGGCACACCCAGCACCGTATAAGGATCCTTTGGTGCATCCGGTACAAACCGTGCGCGTAAGGCCAGAAACTGAGCATCGGTCTGACCGAATATCCGGCTGACATCTTCCAGAAACTTATTTTCGTTGGGATGATAAAACCCGTCGGCCATTGCGATATGAAACAGCCCCTCCATCAGGTCGCACAAGGTGGTGCTGTCTTCTGCGAACATATAGGCAATTTTGCTGGCATATTCCTGATACCCGGCGACATCGGTGCGCGCCATGTCAAAGACTCGAGCTGCACCGGCCTCATCTTCGCGTGCGATCTGAAATACATCCCGAAAGGCAGTAACCTCGTCTCGCGTGACCTGCCCGTCGGCCTTGGCCATCTTGGCCCCCAGGGCGATGACCGCAATCGCAAAGGCGACCGAGCGTTCCGGCGGCGTGCGCAGTTTCTCGAACACGGCCGTCAGGCTTTCGCCCTGTGCAAGCGCGCTTAGCGCATCGGATATACGGGTCCAAATCGACATGAGTGCACCCTAACCCGCTCCTTCGCGACTGTCAGGTGCGACAGATCACTGCGGGGCAAGAATTTTCTGCATCAGCACAAGATCCAACCACTGACCGCATTTAAACCCCACCTCGGGCATCAGGCCCACTTGTGTAAATCCGGCAGCTGTATGGAAAGCGATGGCCGTAGGATTGGCCGAGGAAATGCCCGCAATCAGAACATGAACATTGTCCATCTGTGCGCGGGCTTCCAAGGCCTGCAACAATGCGCGGCCTATCCCCTGGCCCCGCGCCTGCGGTGCCAACAGGATCGAGTGTTCACGCGTATGGGCATAGCCCGGCCCTGACCGAAACGCACCATAGGTTGCGAAGCCCAGAACAACGCCGTCACGCTCGGCCACCAGAAACGCCCCCCCCCTGGAGAGGATATCCAAGGCAACGGCGTCATCGCTGCGCAATTCAGTGGTGAATGTGATCAGCGTATCGCGGATTATCGCATTCCAGATCGCCGCAACGGCGGGCGCGTCGTCTGAACTGGCTTGCCGGATATTCATTCCAGCACCCGCACCCCGTGAGGCGTGTCAATTTCCGCGCGCAACGCCGCCGGGCCGCTTTCAAACTCAACACGCTCTAACGGGCCTAGCGCTTTGGCGAGGTCCAGTGCGTCAGGGTGATAGACAATCAGGCGGCGCAGACGGCAACCGCTGTCGTTCAGCATGTTTGCCGGGTGCAGATCTCCCTGCCATTGGATGAGCGCTGGAAAGAGGTTGTCGAACGGCAAGCGCCCGTTCGGGGGCACCGCCATGCGCCAACGCAGCGCGCCACGGTTTAGGTCGATCGGTTGGCCGACTCCGTCAGGAAAGACCATCAGTGAGGTCTCGATATCCGGAACCTGGCAAATCCAGTTAGTCAGGCGGGGAGCGCCCTGAAACCGATCTAGATCGAACCAGCGGGTTCTTTGCGGATTGGGTGCATCGGGGTCAATCGCGATGGCTTCCAGATACAAACCGTCCCGCAGGCCCAACAACCGGTTATGAGTTCCGAATTTCTCGTGCTTGCCGCCGTCCTGCAAGGGTACGCCCAGCGCCTGTTCGACATGAGCCGAGGCCTGTTCAAGCGTTTCGCCAGCAACCGCCAAGTGATCAAGTAACACGGATGAGCCCCCCAGATGACATACGGCCAGACCGCAAGGGTCTGGCCGTATGTTTTCCTCAAAGGCGCTGGATCACAAGATTTTTCGACGAAAAAACTTAGCGCCGGGTCAATCTTTGGCTTCGCCGATCAAACTCAGGATATCTTGTGCCGCCTCTGGGATGTTCGTACCCGGACCAAAGATCGCCTTAACCCCGTGATCATAGAGGAACTTATAATCCTGTTGTGGGATGACACCTCCGCAGATGACGATGATATCCTCAGCCCCGGCCTTTTTCAGTTCTTCGACCAGCTGCGGGGCCAGCGTCTTGTGCCCGGCTGCCTGAGACGAAATGCCGACGACATGGACGTCATTGTCCACCGCGTCTTGTGCTGCCTCGGCTGGCGTTTGGAACAGCGGGCCAACGTCCACGTCAAAGCCGATATCGGCAAAGGCTGTGGCGATCACCTTGGCTCCCCGGTCGTGCCCGTCCTGCCCCATCTTGACGACCAGCAGGCGCGGGCGACGGCCTTCGGCCTCAGCAAAATCCTCAATGGACTTCTGGATGGCGGCAAAGCCTTCGTCGCCCTCATAGGCGGCCCCATAAACACCGGCCAGCGTTTTGACCTCGGCGCGGTGGCGACCAAATTCCTTTTCCATTGCCATGCTGATCTCTCCTACAGATGCGCGGGCACGGGCGGCTTCGACAGCAGCGGCCAGCAGGTTGCCGCCATCGCGGGCGGTGGTCGTCAGGGTGTCCAGCGCCTTTTGGCAGGCAGCCTCATCGCGCGTGGCACGGATGCGTTCCAGACGTGCCACCTGCGCCTCGCGGACAGCCACGTTGTCGACATCCAGAATGTCTATCGGGTCTTCCCGTTCCTTGCGGTACTTGTTGACGCCGACGATTACCTCGTCACCCCGGTCGATCATCGCCTGCCGTCGGGCGGCGCTTTCTTCTATCCGAAGCTTTGGCATGCCGGATGCAACGGCCTTGGTCATGCCGCCCATTTCCTCGACCTCTTCCATAAGAGCCCAGGCTTTTTCGACCAGCTCATTAGTCAGGCTTTCGACGTAGTAAGACCCGGCCAGCGGATCGACCACATCGGTCACCCCGGTTTCCTCTTGCAGCACCAACTGAGTGTTCCGTGCAATGCGAGCAGAGAAATCGGTGGGCAGCGCAATCGCCTCGTCCAAGGCGTTAGTATGCAGCGATTGGGTGCCGCCCAGAACCGCGCTCATCGCCTCATAGGCGGTGCGGATCACGTTGTTATAGGGGTCTTGTTCTTGCAGCGACACGCCTGAGGTCTGGCAATGGGTCCGCAGCATCTTAGAGCGCTCGGATTTCGCGCCGAAATCGGTCATCACCCGATGCCAAAGGGTACGGGCCGCACGCAGCTTGGCAATTTCCATGAAGAAATTCATGCCAATGGCAAAAAAGAACGACAAGCGACCAGCGAATTTGTCGACATCCATTCCGGCCTGCGTCGCTGCACGAACGTATTCGCGCCCGTCAGCCAGCGTATAGGCCAGCTCCTGCACCAGGTTCGCGCCGGCCTCTTGCATGTGATAGCCCGAGATTGAGATCGAGTTGAATTTGGGCATATCATTCGACGTATATTCGATGATGTCCGAGATGATCTTCATCGAAGGCTCAGGCGGGTAGATATAGGTGTTACGCACCATGAATTCTTTCAGAATGTCATTCTGAATAGTGCCGGACAGGACGGATTTGTCGTGGCCCTGTTCCTCACCCGCTACAATGAAACTTGCCAGGATAGGAATCACGGCACCGTTCATGGTCATCGAGACCGAGACCTTGTCCAACGGGATGCCGTCGAACAGGATTTTCATGTCCTCTACGCTGTCGATGGCCACACCGGCCTTGCCCACATCGCCGACAACGCGTGGGTGGTCGCTGTCATATCCGCGGTGCGTGGCCAGATCGAAAGCAACCGAGACCCCCTGCTGACCCGCCGCCAGATTGCGACGGTAGAAGGCATTCGATTCTTCGGCGGTAGAAAACCCCGCATATTGGCGGATCGTCCAGGGACGACCGGCATACATTGTCGCCTTTACCCCGCGCGTGAACGGCCCAAACCCGGGCATGGAGCCCATATGTGGCAGATCAGCCGTATCTTCCTGCGTATAGAGTGGCTTGACGGCGATGCCTTCCAGCGTCTCTTTGGTCAGGTCGTCCAACGGGCGACCGCGCAGCTCTTTCTCGGCCAGCGCCTGCCAGTCTTTCCTATTGGTCATTGCGATATCCTTTTCTCAATTCGGGTCGCGCAAGGGCGTGGCCCGCGCGTTATCATCCGTGGTTGCGCCCATTGGAATTGGATGGGACGCAATATTTTATGGGCTGCGTGCATTTCGCTGGTCGCATTCGTGCGCACAGGGACTATATTCAATCCAACAGGAGGCCCAATGACACGAACGCTAGCCTTTGTTTTTTCGGCGCTATTTCCACTGGCGGCCCTTGCAGCTGACGGGGTAGCCCCGGTTGACGATGAATTTGTCCGCCCTGTGGGGGATAGCGAGCTCAGCGAATATCTGTGGATCAAGCGGCCCATTGTTGTCTTTGCCGATACACCTGCTGACCCGCGATTCCAGCAGCAGGTCGACATGCTTTTGGAAGGGGAGGACGTCATGCGCGACCGCGATGTGGTCGTTCTGATCGACACTGACCCTGACGCCCGCTCGCCCATCCGGTCAAAACTACGCCCGCGCGGGTTCCAGATGGTGTTTGTCGACAAGGACGGCGTGGTCAAACTGCGCAAACCCTCCCCTTGGAGCGTGCGTGAAATCGGTCGCTCCATCGACAAGACCCCCCTGCGCCAACGCGAAATCCGTGAACGGCGCGAGGGCGGCTGAACGCGTTTCCCATACCCGACGGCCCCGGCGGCGACCGCCGGTTCCCTTGCAGGATATGACAAACGCACGGTCATGATCATTCAAACTCGATGATCACATCATCCACGGCGAGGCTGTCGCCGGGGCCTGCGTTGATCTTGGCAACGGTGCCTTTTTTCTCGGCGCGCAGAATGTTTTCCATCTTCATCGCCTCGATGGTGCACAGCGCCTGACCTTCCTGCACTTCTTGGCCCACTTCGACATCGACCTTTACGATCAGGCCAGGCATCGGGCAGAGCAGCAGTTTCGACGTATCCGGCGGCAGTTTCTCGGGCATCAGCTTGGCCAGTTCCGCCTGTCGCGGACGGCGCACATGCACCTTCATATCCGCGCCCCGGTTGCGGATCCGGAACCCGCCCGAGATTTTGTCGGCCTTCAGAACCAGCGGGCTACCGTCTATGTCCAGCACCGCCAGCTGATCGCCCGGCGTCCACTCCGAGGCCACGCGCAATGTCGCGCCGTCTTCGAATTTGACCGTCGCACCCTCTTTATCGGCATTCACCTGAACTGCGTATTCCTGGCCCTGCAGGGTCACGACCCAGCGTTTGCCGACCTTGCGTTCATGGTTGTCCATCCGGCCCGATACACGGGTGCGGCGAATCTCAGCCACCCGGTGCATGGCGGCGCAGGAGGCTGCGATCTGGCGCAGGTCAGCCTCGGGCAGCTCTACGCCCTGGAACCCATCGGGGTACTGTTCTTCGATGAACGCGGTAGTCATCTCGCCCTTGATGAAGATCGGATGATCCATCACTGCCGACAGGAACGGCAGATTGTGCCCGATGCCTTCGACCTCGAAACTGTCCAGCGCCACTCGCATCGCCTCAATCGCTTGATCACGGGTCGGGGCCCAGGTGCACAATTTGGCGATCATCGGATCGTAATACATACTGATCTCACCGCCTTCATAGACGCCGGTATCGTTGCGAACGGCGGCCTCTCCGCTGGGGGCCTCACCCTGCCATTTGTCATTTACCAACAGCGGACCAGCGGCAGTTTCCTGAGGCGGGCGGTAGCGCGTCAAACGACCAATGGACGGCAAGAAGCCACGATAAGGATCTTCGGCATACAAACGGTTTTCAATCGCCCAGCCGGTCAGTGTGACATCGTCCTGGGAGATCGACAGTTTCTCACCGGCTGCGACGCGGATCATCTGTTCAACCAGATCGACACCGGTGATCAGTTCGGTCACCGGGTGTTCCACCTGCAGGCGTGTGTTCATTTCCAGAAAATAGAAGTTCTTGTCACCATCAACGATAAACTCGACCGTGCCAGCGCTGGCATAATCCACAGCCTTGGCCAAGGCCACCGCCTGTTCGCCCATCGCCTTGCGTGTCGCCTCGTCCAGGAAAGGCGATGGCGCCTCTTCCACAACCTTCTGGTTTCGGCGCTGAATCGAGCATTCGCGTTCGCCCAGATAGATGCCATTACCATGGCTGTCGCACAGAACCTGAATCTCGATGTGACGGGGTTGGGTCACGAACCTCTCAATGAAAATCCGGTCATCGCCAAAGGAATTCGCGGCTTCGTTCTTGGAGGACTGGAACCCTTCGCGCGCCTCGTCGTCGGTCCATGCGATCCGCATACCCTTACCACCGCCACCAGCACTGGCCTTGATCATGACCGGATATCCGATCTCATTCGAAATCTTGACGGCCTCGTCGGCGTCTTCGATCAGGCCCATATAGCCCGGAACCGTAGAGACGCCGGCCTCTTGCGCGATCTTTTTAGAGGTGATCTTGTCACCCATGCTTTCAATCGCACCGACCGGAGGGCCGATAAAGGCCACGCCTTCGGCATCCAGCGCTTGGGCGAATCTCGAGTTTTCCGACAGAAAACCATACCCCGGGTGAACCGCCTGTGCACCGCTCTGACGGATTGCCTCCATCACGCGGTCGATGACGATATAGGACTGGTTTGCAGGCGGTGGGCCAATATGCACCGCCTCATCCGCCATCGATACATGCAGGGCGTTCTTGTCCGCGTCAGAATAGATGGCGACCGTGCCGATGCCCATCTTGCGGGCGGTTTTGATAACCCGGCAGGCGATCTCGCCCCGGTTGGCGATCAGGATCTTGTTGAACATGGAACGTCCTCTGTCTTGAAGTTCTGGAAACGCAAAACGCCGCCGCGGGGCAATGGCCCCACGACGGCGTGTCGCGCGATGACGGTCGGGGCGACGGGGGCCCCGAAGATTTCGTTATCTACAGTTGTTCTGGGTCTTGCAGTAAAGCACGTTGCCTGCCGCGCCGACCACGGCACCCAACAGCGGGTCGGCACTGACGACTGCCGCGCCAACGGCGCCGGCTCCGCCGCCAAGCAACGCCTGCTCGCCGGTCGAGTCTCCGCACGCCGCGAGCCCTGCACAGGTCGCCATTGCAAGAATGACTTTCGAGATTCGCATGATGTCTGCCCTTTTTGGTTTTTTAACAATTTCAGAGCCAGATGCGGGAAATCGCCACTGTTATTCAATAACGAGCCTACCGAAATGCCCATTTGCGCAGTTTTATGCCATCCAATGACTGAAGTTTGCACAAAGAAAAACGCGGGCAGGACATTGTGAGAACCACAAGCCTGCCCGCGGAAGGAAGGGGTACGGAATAGTAGGTGCGCGTGCGGCGCAGGCAAAGTAGAGCCGCACGACCCGCTCACCATGCACGGCCCGGTTGCACCTGCAAACCGGGATTGGCCAGTGGTGAAATTTCCGGCCAGAATCTGCCCATTCAGCGAAATATCGCGCAGAAACGCGCCGATTCCGCTCGCGTGAACTTTGGTTGGGCAGGGCGAAATTCGCACCCCGACAGTCACGCAAACCTTTGTTTTATCAACGCTACCTGAGATCACATGACCTGAAGAATTCGATCCTAAGTCGCCGCGGCCAACCCCCGCCGACCGGCCTTTTTCCTGTCCGAGCCTTGATGGTTTTCCCGCCACCAAGCCACGGGTTATACAGGCCATAGTATCAGTGGTTTGCGCCCTTTCCCTCAGGTATTTTGCGCGATTGTCACGCGCCCGATCTGCACAGCGCACATATCCTTCTTGACCCAACCGGGGCAAAGAAACCCTGTTGGAATTTCCAAGGCGTTTATGTGCGACGACGTCGATCACCTTCAGCTATCCCCGCCGAAAATGTCCGGAAACGAGGCTCTGGCCACGCTCGGATCAATGACCAGCAAGGCATCATAGCTGGCGGGGTCAAACGGATCCTCCGCCGGAATGACCTCACGCCCGAAAAACCAGCTCAGGCGACCGGCATCCAGATTGCCACGTTCGAATGGCTGGTCGCCGAAATGCTCCCACAGGGCCTCGATAAAGGCTGCATCCGCGCGACGATCAGCAGGTTTACGATCCCGGAACCGTTCACGCATTGTCAGTGGGGTAACACCCTTTGGGTTGGCCCGTCTGATAGTGAATTGATAATCCGTCCCGGTCAGACGGCCGGGAAATCCGCGATGTTTCAACATTTCAGCGCCTCTTCGCTAAGGTCCTTTGAGGCGAAGGGGAATGCACAGAAATTGTGGTAATTGACAACCATTCTCAAATCCCTCCGTCCCAGATACATTGGGAATCCTGCAGAAGATACGCTTCGAAGAACTGCGTGGCATCCGGCGCGGTATGGCCAAAATCTATCGGCTTGTTCGAAAGGGAAATCACAACCCTGGCTGGTTCCAGCTTGTGGTGCGCGACATAGGCCACGGCCAGCGTCTGACACAGGTGCTCCATGTCGATCGTGGCGACATCATATCCAATGCGTCCCACATCCGAGCCTATCTTTGGCGCGATGAAGCGAAAGCGCAGCCATAACTCGCCCGGATTGTTGTCCAGCAGGACATCGTTCAGATGTACAGGCTGCCCAGAGGGCACCGGCACTAATGCTTCTGCGAATGTAGGCGAACCAAGACAGAGAATTGCCAGACATAAGGCGCGATCCCAGACCCACCAAAGGCGAGCTCCTCTCTCCGGGATCGCGCGCGCATGCCTACTGGCCCGCGCTTTTCTATGTCCAATAAGGCATTTCATTTAGCAGCTTTGCTCTCAAAGTCAAATTCGCCGTTTGGGGGTCTTTCACCAACGTGCCCAGAGGCAGGCAAACCAGAGCGCCTGCCCCGCGACCGTCAGCTTACAGCGGAATGTTATCGTGCTTTTTCCAGGGGTTTTTCAGTTGCTTGTTACGCAAGCTGGCAAAAGCTCGCGATACGCGGCGGCGGGTCGAATGCGGCATGATCACCTCATCAATGAATCCACGTTCCGCAGCCACAAACGGGTTGGCAAACCGGTCCTCATAGTCCTGAGCGTGCTGTGCGATTTTCTCGGCATCGCCCAGATCCGCACGGTGGATGATTTCGGTCGCGCCCTTGGCCCCCATCACCGCGATCTCGGCGGTTGGCCAAGCATAGTTGAAATCGCCACGCAGATGTTTGGATGCCATCACGTCATAGGCACCGCCATAGGCCTTTCGGGTGATCACTGTGACCTTCGGAACGGTCGCCTCGCCATAGGCAAACAGCAGTTTTGCGCCATGTTTGATCACGCCGCCATATTCCTGCGAGGTTCCCGGCAAAAAGCCCGGCACATCAACCAGTGTCAAAATCGGAATTTCAAAGCAATCACAGAACCGGACGAAGCGCGCGGCTTTGCGGCTGCTGTCGATATCCAGACAGCCGGCCAGCACCATCGGCTGGTTGGCTACAACACCTACGGTCTGACCTTCCAGACGGATAAAGCCCGTGATGATGTTCTTGGCGTAATCTTCTTGAATTTCGTAAAAATCACCCTCGTCCGCCACTTTGGCAATGAGTTCTTTCATGTCATAAGGCGTGTTCGGGTTGTCCGGGATCAACGTATCCAGCGAAGCCTCAATCCGGCCCGGTTCGTCAAAGAAGGGACGAACGGGCGGTTTTTCCTTGTTGTTCAACGGTAGGAAATCGACAAGACGGCGCACTTCGGCCAGTGCTTCGACATCATTTTCGAATGCACCGTCGGCAACCGAAGATTTCTTGGTATGGGTCGATGCACCACCCAGCTCTTCGGCGGTTACAACCTCATTGGTGACTGTCTTGACGACATCGGGGCCCGTCACAAACATGTACGAGGTGTCTTTGACCATAAAGATAAAGTCGGTCATCGCCGGACTGTAGACGGCGCCACCGGCGCAGGGCCCCATGATCACACTGATCTGCGGAACCACGCCCGAGGCCATGATGTTACGCTGGAACACCTCGGCATAACCCGCAAGCGAGGCCACACCTTCCTGGATTCGCGCACCACCCGAATCGTTGATGCCGATCACCGGAGCACCATTCTGGATTGCCATGTCCATGATCTTGCAGATTTTCTGCGCGTGGGTTTCCGACAGAGACCCGCCGAAAACGGTGAAGTCCTGGCTGAAGACATAGACCATACGACCATTGATTGTGCCCCATCCGGTGACGACACCATCGCCTGCAGGCTTTTGATTTTCCATCCCGAAATCCGTGCAACGATGGCTGACAAACATGTCGAATTCTTCGAAACTGCCTTCATCCACCAACAGCTCTATGCGTTCGCGTGCGGTCAGCTTGCCCCGCGCATGCTGCGCATCAATACGTTTTTGCCCACCCCCCAGCCGTGCATCGTTGCGGCGGCCTTCAAGCTCGGAAAGGATGTCTTTCATAACGATGATCCCCTTTGAAATTTGGCGCGACACTATACTTAGTTTCGTTCAGACCAAAGCCTCATTCGGCAAATTTGCAAATCTTTGAAAATATAGTTTCAGGTAATTGTAAACATGCAAAGTTTCGCACTGATACACGGTCACGGATGGCAATCCCAAAAACCGTCACTATACATGTGAACCATGCAGTTTACTTTTTCGCCAGCGCGTCGTTCGCCCCCCACCATTGCCACACTTGTGATGCTATCCGGGCTGTCAGCACTGAGCTTGAATCTTTTCCTTCCCAGCCTGCCCAATATGGCCGCGTATTTTGACGCAGACTACAAAGTCATGCAGCTGTCGATCGCTCTGTATCTGATGATCAGCGCAGTAATCCAAATTCTGATCGGCCCCATCGCAGATAAGGTTGGCCGCAGGCCGGTTATTCTATGGGGATTGGTTCTGTTTCTGATTGCGACATTGGGTTGCATCTACTCCCCGAACGCCGAAGTATTTCTGGCCTTCAGGATGTTTCAAGCGGTCGTAGCTGTTGGAATGGTCCTTAGCCGCGCAGCGGTGCGAGACCTTTACGAAGCGGATCAGGCGGCTTCGATGATCGGCTATGTCACCATGGGAATGGCCATTGTTCCAATGATCGGCCCTGCCATCGGCGGCTTTCTGGAAGAGAGCTTTGGCTGGAAGGCAAATTTCTGGCTTCCTTTCGGGCTGGGCCTACTGGCTCTAATGCTGACCTATTCCGACTTCGGAGAAACATCCCGCAAAAGCGGGCTGACCTTGCTGCAGCAGTTTCGTGAATACCCGGAATTGCTCAAATCCCCTCGGTTCTGGGGCTATTCCATGGCCTCAGCCCTGTCGTCGGGCGCTTTCTTCGCCTATCTGGGCGGCGCGCCTTTCGTCGGGACTGAACTGTTCGGCCTAACAGCGTCAGAACTTGGCATTTACTTCGGCGCCCCTGCGGTGGGTTATTTCTTCGGCAACTTCTTCAGCGGCAGGTTCTCTGTCCGCTTTGGCGTGAACCGGATGGTTCTTTGGGGGTGCTGGATGAACGCAACCGGCGTTGCATTGTCAACGATCGTGTTCCTTACGGGCTACGGCTCGGTTCTCAGCTTCTTTGGGTTCATGACCATTGTTGGTGTGGGCAATGGTATGACCATTCCAAACGCAACTTCAGGCGCACTGTCCGTCCGCCCGCACCTGGCCGCAACAGCATCTGGGCTGAGCGGCGCCATCATGCTGGGCGGCGGAGCTGGCCTGAGCGCGCTCACGGGCGCAATACTAACCCATGAAACAGGCGCGATGCCGCTGCTGTGGCTGATGTTAGCCTCTGCAACATTTGCCATCGTTGCTATTGCCATCGTGATCCGGCGCGAACGGTATTTGGGCCTGTAACACGCCTTGCGCAGGACGGTTTGCAAAGCTAGCGTTCAAGATTAGAAAAGTTGCAAAGGCACGCCATGGCGACCCAAAAGCTCTATGCTGGTGCAAAACTGCGTGAAATGCGCACGCGCCTGACGCTGACACAAAAGGAATTCGCAGCCAAACTGGGGGTTTCGCTTCCCTATCTGAACCAGATGGAGAATAACAACCGCCCGATCTCGACCACGGTTGTTCTGGCGCTGGCGCAGGAATTCGGCATGGACGTGACCGAACTCAGCACTGGTGACAGCGAACGTCTGGTCTCAGACCTGCGCGAGGCGCTGGCGGACCCCGTGTTTGATGACGCCATGCCACCGCTCGCTGATCTGCGCCTGACAGCTTCAAACGCCCCCGCAATGGCCCGAGCGTTTATCGCCCTGCACCGCACGTATCGCCAGACGCATGAAAGGCTGGCCTCGCTGGACGAAGCCCTGGGACGTGAAGACGCACAGATTCAGGCCAGCCCCTGGGAAGAAGTACGAGACTTTTTCCATTATTGCGACAACTACATAGACGCGGTGGACCGGGCCGCAGAACGATTTGCAGGCCGCGCCCAGGACAAAGGCGGAATTCGCGCCGCCGCAATCGAAAGCTTGGGAGAAAACGGTATTCGCGTTCAGTTCCCGGATATCGAAGAAACCCGGAAATACGATGCGGATAGCAAAACATTGCTGCTGTCATCACGGATTGCACCGCAAACACAAGTGTTTCAGCTGCTCTTGCAGGTATCCCTAATCAATCAGGACAAGCTGCTTGAAGCGACACTGGATTTCGCCAAATTTCACAGTGATGAGGCGCGCGCGATTGCGAAGATCGGCTTGGCGAATTATTTCGCTGGCGCCTCTCTGATGCCCTATGGCGAATTTCTCAGTGCAGCCCAGCTTTACCGCCATGATTTGGAATTGCTCAGCAATCGTTTTGGAGCATCCATCGAACAGGTGGCCCACAGGCTTTCGACGCTGCAGCGCCCCGGCGCAAAGGGGATACCATTCTTCTTTGTTCGGGTGGATCAGGCCGGAACGATCACAAAACGCCACTCCGCCACGCGCCTGCAATTTGCGCGCTTTGGCGGTGCCTGCCCATTGTGGAATGTGCACCGCGCCTTTGAAACTCCGGGTCACTTCCTGCGGCAGCTTGCCGAAACCCCGGACGGGGTCCGCTATATCTCGCTGGCGCGGGATGTTTCGAAATCGGGCGGTTCGTACGGAGCGCCTGTCCGGCGCTATGCGATTGCGCTGGGATGCGAGGTCCGCCACGCCGAAGCGTTGGTTTATGCGGACAATCTGGATATCTCAAACGCCAGTGCCTACGAGCCCATAGGTATCTCGTGCCGGATCTGCGAACGCCAGAACTGCCACCAACGGTCAGTTCCTCCGCTGGAACGTCGCTTGTCCATCGACACTCATACCCGCGGAACCTTACCCTATGAAGTCACCTGAGCTTTACCCGGCCTAAAACCACGGCCAGCCGAAACGGGGGCAATGCCCCCGCCCAATCCTTAAGCGTTCGACAAAATCGCCCAGATCTCATCCTTCAATGCGGCGCGTTTCTTGCGCAGCTCGCCTTCGGCAAGGTCCTCCATCGGCTCGACGTTAGTTTCCGCGCGGTGCACGATACGATTGACCTCGTGATACTCTTCGGCCAGCCGAGAAAAATGCGCATCGGACTGTTTAAGCTGACTGATCAATTCGACCTTGTCGGGAAACTCTTCGGCCAATTCGTGCGGGGTGTGGGACATTCCTGTTCGCTCCTTAGAAAATGCGTTGCGATTCAGGTCTATATTGGTCCCACTCCCCCCGCTTTGACGCGGATCAAATCAGCGCTGCGCCGAGGCCCATTGCGGATGAATCCAAGGCTGATCATTGGCTTTGGGCAACGGATCTTTGCCCAGCAGATGATCCGAGACTTTCTCGCCCACCATGATCGACGGCGCATTAAGGTTGCCGTTGGTGATTTGCGGAAAGATCGAACTGTCCGCCACACGCAGCCGATCCACGCCGATCACCCGGCCTTCGGAGTCGACAACCGCGTTCTGGTCATCCGCCCGTCCCATCCTGCAGGTGCCGCAGGGATGATAGGCACTTTCGGCATGCTCAGCGATAAAGGCGTTCAACTCTTCATCTGTTTGTACCGCAGCACCGGGCTGAATCTCTTTCCCGGCAAAGGGTCTGAACGCCTCTTGCCCGAAAATCTCTCGCGTCAGGCGGATACAGGTGCGGAACTCCTCCCAATCTTTTTCCTGGCTCATGTAATTGAACCGGATGACAGGTGCGTCCTCGGGTCGAGCCGAGCGCAATGTCACAGCACCCCGTGATTCCGATCGCATCGGACCCACATGTGCTTGGAACCCGTGCCCCTCGGCCGCAGCCTGCCCGTCATAGCGCACCGCCATCGGCAGGAAGTGGTACTGGATGTCGGGGTATTCGACACCCGGCCTTGATCGGATGAAGGCCGCGCTTTCGAACTGGTTCGAGGCACCAAGGCCGGTCTTGGTGAACAGCCATTGCGCCCCAATCAGACCCTTGCTGACCAGGTTCCAGTGTTTGTAGAGCGTGATCGGCTGAAGCGAGGCTTGCTGGATATACAGCTCCAAATGGTCCTGTAGATTTGCGCCAACCCCCGGACGGTCTGCAACAACTCCGATCCCCTGCTCAGCCAAATGCGCAGCCGGGCCGATTCCAGACAGCATCAAAAGTTTCGGCGAATTGATGGACGAGGCTGCGATGACCACTTCGCGGCGGGCGCGGATCACCTCTGTCTTGCCGCCACGGATCAGTTCAACACCAACAGCACTTCCGTTTTCCAGAACAATCCGGATCGCAAGACCGCGCACGATATCGCAGTTCTCGCGCTTGAGCGCAGGCCGCAGATAGGCATTTGCCGCCGACCAGCGCCGCCCTTTCCAGACGGTCTGCTCCATCGGGCCGAAGCCTTCTTGCTTTTCACCGTTATAGTCGCCCGTGACTTCATACCCGGCTTGCTGGCCCGCATCGACAAAGGCCTGGAACAGCGGGTTCGCACGCGGGCCCCGCGACACATGCAGCGGCCCGTCAGTGCCCCGCCACGCGGAATCACCACCATGACCGCCGTCATGCCAGGTCTCCATCCGTTTGTAATACGGCAGAACATCCGCATAAGACCAACCATCCGCGCCCATCTCGGCCCAGGTATCGAAGTCCCGGGCGTGGCCGCGCACATAAACCATTCCGTTGATCGAAGAGGACCCACCAATCACCTTCCCTCGCGGGCAGGCCAGACGGCGGTTGTTCAGATGCGGCTCAGGCTCGGATTGATAGCCCCAGTCATAGCGCGACATGTTCATCGGATAGCTTAGCGCGGCGGGCATCTGGATAAACGGGCCCATGTCGGTACCGCCATGCTCGATCACCAGAACCGAGGCACCGGCCTCACTCAAACGATATGCCATCGCGCAGCCTGCGGAACCTGCGCCGACGATGACGAAATCTGCTTCCATTTTCGGGTCTCCATTCTCAACCGGAGCCAAGATTTTTCATCGAAAAATCTCTGCCTGACCGGAGAGGGTCTTGTTAATTCGGGTTGTTACTCTCCGCGTGGAAAGCGTTGGCTTTCCTCGACGATATTCAGATCCATGTGGTTACGCATGTACCGCTCAGATGCTTTCTGCAGGGGCTGGTAGTCCCACGGATAATACCCGCCCTGGCGCAACGCCTCGTACACGACCCAGCGACGCGCCTGGCTGGCGCGAACTTCGGCGTCGAACCGATCCAGATCCCAACGGGCATCGGACTTGGCACGCAAGGTCTGCAACGTTCCTGCATGCTCTGGCCTGTCTGCGAGGTTCTCCAACTCGGAAGGGTCCGTCTCGAGGTCGAACAGTTGATCAGGGTCTAGCGCACATCGGTTGTATTTCCATTTGCCATAGCGCAAGGACACCAGTGGCGCATAAGAGGCCTCGGCCGCATATTCCATTGCAACCGGCGCGCTGCGTTCGTGACCCTTGGCCAGCGGCACAAGGTTTTCGCCATCTGTCCAGGGCGCGATCTCTTCCATATCGACACCGGCCAGAGCGCCCAAGGTCGGCGTCACATCTATGGTCGAAACCGGAGCGTCGATCCGGCCCGCTGGCAGATCGGGTGCACAGATCATCAGCGGGACGCGGGATGACCCTTCGTAGAAAGTCATCTTGAACCACAGCCCGCGCTCACCCAGCATATCGCCATGGTCCGAGACAAACAGGATGATCGCCTCTTGCCGCGTGGCCTCTAACACCTCGAGTATCTCGCCGACCTTGTCGTCCAGATACGAGATATTGGCGAAATAGGCGCGGCGTGATTTGCGGGTATCTTCTTGAGTGATGTCAAAGCTGCGCCAGTCATTGGCGTCAAAAATCCGTTTCGAATGCGGGTCCTGATTATCATAACCAAGGTCGGCAATCTCGGGCAGAAGGTGCTCGCAATCTTCGTACAGGTCCCAGTATTTGCGACGTGCAACATAGGGATCATGCGGGTGGGTAAAGCTTACAGTCAGGCACCATGGACGGTCGTCCTTGCCACGGGCCAGATCGTATAGCTTGGACTTGGCGTTATAGGCCACCTCGTCGTCATATTCCATTTGGTTGGAAATCTCGGCTACACCTGCGCCCGTGACCGAACCCATATTGTGATACCACCAGTCAATCCGCTCGCCTGGTTTACGGTAGTCCGGGGTCCAGCCGAAATCGGCGGGGTAGATGTCGGTGGTTAGGCGATCTTCAAACCCGTGCAACTGATCAGGCCCGACGAAATGCATCTTGCCCGACAGACAGGTATAGTACCCTGCACGGCGCAGATGGTGGGCATATGTCGGAATATCACTGCCAAACTCGGCGGCATTGTCATAGACACCAGTGCGCGACGGCAACTGACCGGACATAAAACTGGCCCGACCCGGCGCACACAGGGGCGACGCCGTATAGGCATTCGCAAATCGCGTGGATCGTTCGGCCAGCTTTTTCAGGTTTGGCGCATGCAGCCAGTCGACAGGACCGTCAGGAAAAAGGGTCCCGTTCAACTGATCCACCATCAGGATCAGAATATTAGGTTTTGTCATTTCTCGGCCTCGAGCAAGGTGCTGAGCACGCGCATCGCGTGGTTTACAGCCAGTTGCGGTTCTTCCGGGGCGCTCAGCGCGGCGTGGATATAAAGTCCGTCGATCAAGGCGATCATGTTCCCGGCCGCCTCAACCGGATCGGCCAAATGCGGGCGCAGCGCATAAACTAGGTTCGACCGGATACGGGCCTGATAAATCTGCCACAATCGCAGGGCGTCGTCATTGGTCTGCGCAAGAACGTAGAATGTCATCCACGCTGCCGTCACATCCGGCGTGAAACAGGATGGGGCAAAGCATGCCCGGATGATCGCCTGCGCGCGTCCACTTGGCGTGGCTGCTTTCAGTTCTGACCGGACCTCTGCCCCGAAATCCGACAGGATGCGGCGCATCGCTGCCAGAAAAATCTGATCTTTACCGCCGAAATAGTGATGTGCCAGCGCGCTGGACATGCCAGCCCGCTTAGCGATCTGGCTGACGGTTACATCGAGGGATTTTTTCGACCCGAGCTCAGCAATCGTTGCCTTAACGATCGCATCACGGCGGATTGGCTCCATTCCGAGTTTCGGCATCCGTACCCCTCAACTGCTTTTGATAGAAAAACGCTAGGAGATTTTTATTGACTCGTCAATTAATAACGTTTTTCCGGCAGAAATCGGCTAAAGTTTAGGTGCAATACTGGGGGTCGTCAGGCTGCTGCGGTTCAACACAGCCTCGCGCCAGGCAATAAAACTGACTGCCAACAGAATCAGCGTGCCCCCGGCGACCACCCACAAATCTACGCTTTCGTGGAAAACCAACGCCCCAACCAGCGTGGCCCAGATCAGCTGTAAGAATGTGACGGGCTGCGTCACTGCTACGGGGGCGGCCTGCAGGGCCAAGGTCATCAGATAGTGTCCAAGTGTGGCAAAACAGGCAACCAGAAACAGCACACCCAAATCATGGAGACTTGGAGGGGACCACACGGCAATGGCGAAAGGTATCAGCGCCATCGTCACCCATATGGACATATGTGCAACCACGACCGAGGGCGGCAGATCTCGCACCAGCATCTTGGCCAGCAGGTAGGACGCACCAAGCGTCAACGAAGTCCCCAACATGGTCACGTGACCAACCGAGATATCCCGAAACCCAGGTCGGAGAATAATTGCTACACCGATCAATGCGACACCAATGGCGGCAATCCGGCGGAAGGCTAGCTTCTCGCCTAGAAACAGCACAGCACCCAATGTGACATAGACCGGCGTCATGTAGTTCATGGCCGTGACTTCGGCCAACGGAATTCGGGTCATGGAAAAGAACCACAGCATCACGGCAATGGCGTGAACCACCCCGCGGATGCCGAACAGTGTCAGATGCCTACGTGTCAGAGGTGTCCTAACGATCAGCCGTAACGCTGGCAGTAGGAACACCAACCCAAAGACAAAGCGCAGAAATGCGGCCTGTATCGGGTCCATGGAGGTGCCCAGAGATTTGACGAGCGCAGTCATGACAACAAAGGACAGACCGGCGGAAAACATCCAGAACATTCCCGCCAATGGCCGATAGGTGTTAGGTTGAGTTGTCATGTTAACGGTTCAACACCGAAACACAGGTGGGAACAAGACCTCAGATCGCCACCAGCTTGGCCGCAATCGCCAGCATGACAAAACCGATAACAACATCCAGCACCTGCCATGCCCTTGGGCGGGCAAAGACCGGCGACAGAATCCTTGCCCCGTAGCCCAACGAGAAGAAGAAGACAAAGCTGGACAGCATCGCTCCAATAGCAAAGGCCAACCGGTCATCATATTGTGCAGATATCGACCCGATCAGAACCACCGTGTCCAGATAGACATGCGGATTCAACCAGGTGAATGCCAGCACGGTCAGCAGGACAGACCTCAGACTTGAACGTGTCCCTTCACTGACATCCATGGAAGACCCGCCGTGCCAGGCCGATAGCAGGCTGCGCAACCCGTACCAGGTCAGAAACACAGCCCCGCCATAGCGCATGACCGGCTCGAACCAAGGAGCAGTCTGAGCAAGCGTTCCGAACCCGGCAACCCCTGCCGCAATCAGAATGGCATCCGATACGGCGCAGGTCAGGCATAGGGCAAAAACATGTTCGCGGCGCAGCCCTTGACGCAGGACAAAGGCGTTCTGCGCACCAATGGCCAAAATCAGACTAAAGCCTAGAGCGAATCCGGAAATCAGAGATGCGGACATGAAACCTCCTGTGTTCGATTTGATTGACTAGAGCCAGTCAGTCGATTTATCAAATTAAAGAAGTTACACCTGGTTAAGCTCTGCTAATGTTGCTGGATCCCAATCACCTTGCCGCACTTTCGGCCATTCTACGCCACGGAAGCTTTGACGCCGCCGCCACAGAGCTGTCGGTGACGCCTTCGGCGATATCGCAGCGGATCAAGTCATTAGAGGATCGGATAGGCGCCGCTCTGATCACTCGTGGTGCGCCCTGCACAGCGACACCCGCCGGCTTGCGCATTGCCAGATACGCCGAGGATATCGGGCTGCTTGAGGCACAGCTGGCCCGTGAACTTGCGTTGGAGGGAACCTCTGGCCCCACCCAGGTGCGCATTGCAATTCCTGCAGACAGTTTGGCCACATGGTTCATCGCTGCGATGGCCCAAACAGATGAGTTGCTGTTCGATCTGGTAATTGATGATCAGGACCATTCGGCCGATTGGTTGCGCCGCGGTGAGGTCAGCGCGGCTGTTACCACCGGAGGGCAACCGGTCTCTGGCTGCGATGCCCATCCACTTGGGGATTTCAGGTATATTCCAACGGCCAGCCCAGGTTTTATGCATAAATGGTTCCGGGACGGTGTAACCAAAAGCAGCCTTGCCATGGCACCGTGCCTGACCTTCAATCAAAAGGACGGTCTTCAGAAAGCCTGGTTTGCCAGAGAGTTCGGGCACCACATTTCCCCGCCATCGCATTTCCTGCCATCCTCACACGGGTTTGTGGATGCAGCGATCGCCGGCATCGGGTGGGGAATGAACCCGATTGAGTTGGTACAAAAGCCTTTGGCAGATGGCCTGTTGTGCCCCTTGATACCAGACACGCCCCTTGATGTTCCGCTGACCTGGCAGGTCGGGCGTGTCTTATCCTCGGCCCTTTCGCCGCTGACCGCCGCTGTAAAGCGCGCGGCTGTCGACGCGCTTATTCAACGATAGACAGGATTGGCCGATCAGGATGGCTCGGGCGCTTTAGGAATTGGCGTCACCACCCGGTAACAGGCAAAAGCTGCGATCAGGCTGACCAAGACAACGATCAAAACCGCCGCAGAGACCTCGTGCATATGCGCCAGCCCAGCCAGCGCCGCCGACACGATGACCGCAACAATCCGCGAGATGCTTTTCACCGCTGCCGCCCCTTTGACCCGCTGATCAAACGGGGCGATATCCAGAAAATACAACTTTCGGGCACTGCTGATGCCTGTTACCGCCACGGTCACCACAAACAGGGCAACCGCATGAGTGTGCACCTGATGACCGATATGGAGGTAATGGACCGTCAGCAGCCCTGCTCCGGTCAAGGCCACCATCAGAGTTCCGGATACCATGACCGCCCGGTGGGATTTCAGGTTAACAAACTGCCACAAAGGCGCAGAGACCAGATATCCAGAGGCCGACGAAATGATCATTGCGGTAAGACCTTTGGCCGAACTGTGATGTGCCTCGGCCGCCATCAGGGCAAAGAACGGAACCGATAGACTGACAACCACAATCGGAAGGCGCATGACCATATAGCGCCGGAACCAGGTCTGGTTGAACATCGCCAGAATATCGGTGAAATACTCGGACCAATGTCTTTTGCTTTCGTCCTCAGGCGCTGTGGAAATTTTCTGATGCGGAACTTCGGACATCGCCAGGATTGATAGGCCAGACAACAGAAAAAACACCACTGCAACTCCGATCACAACCGAATGGCGCGCAAACGGAGGGTTGCCCAGCGTGATTTGATGGACCAACAGAACAAGACCGATTGCGCCCAATCCGCCGGCGCCTAACTGCAGATATCGCATGATCATCCGTGACCTGGACTGAACGTGCGCGCCCAGCAGGTCAGTAAGCAGCAATGTCTGGATCTCACCTACGAGACCGATCAAAAAAAATGCGGCGATAAAGGCTGTAGCCGTGAACACGAGACTGCCCGTCGCGGCCGCCGCCAGAGCCATGACAAGGCAGGCCCCGATCAATACTTCGGTCATCGCGATGCTGCGTTTCTTCTGTTCGCGCAGCGCAATGACTTGGGCCAGAAACACGTCGGCGATCATGCTGCCGACCATGCGGATTGAAACCAGCGCGCCGGCGATGAACATCGGGAGTTCCAGCGAAACCGCAAGAAACGGCAAGACAATGGACGGGCTGCCAAGGGTCCAGGCGACCTGGGACAGAATACTCTGCCCGGTCAAAACAGGCACATTGCGTTTGGCCAAATCAAATTGAGGTTCGGTCATCTGCTCTTTGACTCACTGCTTCAGCTATTCGACCCAGCCTATGGGTTCGAACCTGATCGGCCAATAGCCCTATCCTCCAACCAACAAAAAACCCGGCCTGACGGCCGGGTTTCCAAATCTCAAGATGCGGGGCAGATCAAAGCTGCGCCATCACCTCATCCGAGGCTTCGAAATTGGTTGTGACGCGCTGAACGTCATCATCATCTTCCAGCGCATCGACCAGCTTCATCAGCTTTTGCATATCCTCAAGCCCCAGCTCGGTCGTGGTGCTTGGCTTCCAAACCAGTTTGGTGGATTCCGTTTCACCCAGCGCAGCCTCGAGCGCGTTCGAGACGTCGTTCAGATCGGTGTCGGCGCACCAGATGATATGACCTTCGTCCGAGCTTTCAACATCTTCCGCGCCTGCCTCAATGGCCGCTTCGAACACGGTGTCGGCATCACCAACCGTTTCCGGATAGACCACTTCACCCTTGCGTTCGAACATAAAGCCGACGGAACCGGTCTCGCCAAGATTGCCGCCATTCTTGGAAAAGGTCGAGCGCACGGTCGATGCGGTCCGGTTCCGGTTGTCGGTCATCGTCTCGACGATGACGGCCACGCCGTTGGGGCCATAGCCTTCATACCGGATTTCTTCGTATTCGTCGCCGTCGCCTGCCTGCGATTTCTTGATCGCCCGGTCGATCACGTCTTTGGGGACCGAGTTTGACTTGGCCTCTTTCACCGCCAAACGCAGACGCGGGTTCTTGTCTGGGTCGGGGTCGCCCATCTTAGCGGCAACAGTGATCTCTTTTGACAGCTTGGAAAACAGTTTGGACCGCGCGGCGTCCTGACGTCCCTTGCGGTGCTGGATATTGGCCCATTTGGAGTGGCCTGCCATGGTGCGTCCTCGTGATAGTGATTGCGTATTTGGCGCCCATATAGACGTTTGCGGGCCATGGGATCAAGAGACCGGCTTGCGACGGCTTCTTCTGCGAGTATGTTGGCGGTATGACGACAGATCAGATCATACTTTTCGCTCTCTTTGCCACTGTATTCGGAATGCTGCTTTGGGGGCGGTTTCGCTATGATCTTGTTGCGTTTTCCGCGCTTCTGATCGGAGTGGTGTTGGGTGTAGTACCCGTCGATGACGCTTTTGCCGGTTTTGGTCACTCGGCGACCATCATCGTCGCGCTGGTTCTGGTCGTTTCGGCCGGACTGGTCCGGTCCGGTGCGGTATTCCTGATCACGCGATCCCTGGTTGACGCGGCACGCGGCCTTGGGGCCCATATCGCCTTGATGGGCGGTATCGGGGCGGTTCTGTCCGCCTTCATGAATAACGTCGCTGCCTTGGCCCTGTTGATGCCGGTCGACATTCAGACCGCACGAAAAGCCGGACGAGCCGTCGGCCTGACCCTTATGCCGCTCAGCTTTGCAACAATTCTGGGTGGGATGGCGACCCTGATTGGCACGCCACCGAACATCATCATCGCCTCAATCCGCGCAGAAACTCTGGGCGAGCCCTTTCGTATGTTCGATTTCGCCCCTGTGGGTGGCATTGCTGCGATTGCCGGGCTTGCCTTTGTCTCACTGGTGGGCTGGCGATTGATCCCGAACCGGGGACCGCAAACCGAAACCTCTGAGGCGCTGGCCGAATATATCGCAGAACTGACCGTCCCAACGGAATCGCCGTTGATCGGCAAACGGGTCAGCGAGCTTTATGAAGATGCCGAGAAATCCGACGTCGCCATCATCGGCCTGATCCGCGACGGCAAGCGCCGCTATGGCCGGTCGGCCCATGCAACACTGAATCAGGGTGACGCGCTGGTGCTTGAGGCCCGCCCCGAGGCGCTGGATGAATTCCGCGCGGCGCTGAAGCTGGATTTTTCGGACACACGTCGACAGGAGCTTCTGACCGCTGAAGGCGACGGGCTGGAAGTCGTCGAGGTTGTCGTGACCGAAAACGCCCGCATCACCGGGCGTACGGCGCAGGGGTTGGGGTTGGCATGGCGGCAGAGCACCGTTTTGATGGGCATTTCGCGCCAGGGCCGCAGCATCACCGAACAGGTCCGCAAAACCGAGGTTGAGGCTGGCGACATCCTGTTGTTGCTGTGCCCGCGTGATCGCAGCGCCGATGTGACCGAATGGCTGGGATGCCTACCGCTGGCCCAACGCGGTCTGAACGTCACCGCCAATGAAAAGGCGTGGCTTGCGATTGGCCTGTTTGCCACCGCGGTGCTGGCGGCCAGTATTGGGCTGATCTACCTGCCGGTCGCATTGGGGCTTGTTGTGGTTGCCTATGTGCTGACCAAGATCATGCCAATCGCGGATCTCTATACTCACATCGAATGGCCGGTGGTCGTTTTGCTGGGCTCGATGATCCCCCTGGGCAGCGCACTGGAAACCTCGGGCGGCACCGAACTGATCGCCAATGCGCTGATCCAGTTAACTAACGGCCTGCCTGCATGGGCTATTCTGACCGTTCTGATGGTGGTCACCATGACCCTGTCGGACGTGTTGAACAACACCGCCACGGCGATTGTGGCGGCCCCGGTCGGCATTCAGATGGCCCGCACGCTTGAGGTTTCCCCCGACCCGTTTCTGATGACGGTCGCCGTTGCAGCCTCGGCTGCGTTCCTGACGCCTATCGGGCATAAGAACAACACGCTGGTTCTGGGTCCGGGTGGCTATCGGTTCGGAGACTACTGGCGCATGGGCCTGCCGCTGGAAATCCTGATCATTGCGGTTTCGATACCCGCCATCCTTGTGTTCTGGCCGCTGTGACGGGTAAGAGCCGTTCCATGAAACAATTTCTGATCCTGCAGTTACGCCCGGAAACCGATGCGTCCGATGCCGAATATGCCTCGATTTTGGACAAGACCGGCTTGAGTTCTGAACAGACCCATCGCATCCGGTTGGATTGTGAAGACCTGCCCGACGGCTTGGACGTGACCGACTATGCTGGAGTGATCGTCGGCGGCGGCCCCGGCTGTGTCAGCGACGATCCGGCGACAAAATCGCCGACGGATGCCCGCACCGAAGCCGCCATCATGGGCCTGATGCCGCAGATCACCGCGCGCGATCATCCGTTCATGGGGTGCTGCTATGGGCTGGGTATTCTTACCGCGCATCTGGGTGGCGATGTCAGTAAAGACCAGTTCGGAGAGCCCGTCGGCCCCTCAACCTGCCACGTGACAGAGGACGGTGCGACCGATCCACTGATCTCGGGGCTGGGTCAGAGTTTTGATGCTTTTGTGGGCCATAAAGAGGCTGTGCAATCCCTGCCAGAAGGGTGCGTGCATCTGCTTGCCTCGGACCCTTGCCCGTTCCAGATGATCCGCTGGGGCCAGAATGTCTATGCCACACAGTTCCACCCCGAGGCTGATGCCCGCGACTTTGAAGAACGTATCACCATCTACAAACACCACGGCTATTTCCCGCCCGAAGATGCTCAGCGTCTGATCGACATTTGCCACGCCGCCCATGTCACTCTGCCCGGTGAAATCCTGCGCAGGTTCGCCCAACGCTACGGCTGACCCTACGGCGCGGTTGCCTGCGGCTTTGACCCTCGCTTACGCTGGTCCGAACGGCTTTGGGAGGAGTTGTAGTTGGATCTGCTTATTAATGTCGGCCTGCCACTATCGTTGGCCATAATCATGCTGTCCTTGGGTGTCGGGCTTGAGATCGCCGATTTCCGCCGGGTTGTCAGCAGACGATACCCTTTTGCGATAGGGGCGTTCTGCCAGGTGATCTTGCTTCCCATTGCGGCATTTACAACGGTCAAACTCTTTGCACTGCCACCGGAAATTGCAGTCGGTGTTATGCTCCTCAGCTTTTGCCCCGGCGGTGTTACCAGCAATATCCTGACTAAACTGGCCAAGGGTGATGTCGCTCTTTCCGTCAGCCTGACAGCCATCATCAGCTTGCTGTCGATGGTGACGGTACCCGTATTGGCCGCCTGGTCGATCAATCACTTCATGGGCGAGGACGCACCCGAGGTCTCGATCACCGGCCTCGCCATAGCGATGTTCCTGATAACCACCCTGCCCGTCGCTATCGGCGTCAGTATACGGCATTTCGCAAAAGGATTCGCAGAACGGGTCGATGCCCCTCTGTCCAAACTGGCTTCGATTCTTTTCGTCCTGATCGTTCTCGCCGCGCTGGCCGGGAACTGGGAAATGTTCGTCGAAAATTTGGGGCTGATGGGGTCGGCGTTGATCACCCTGAACATTGCGCTGCTGCTGATCGGGCTGGGACTGGCCTGCGCCGTGAACCTGTCATGGAACGAGAGCAAGACGATCTCGATCGAAACTGGCATCCAAAACTCGACTCTTGGCATCACATTGGCAGCGCTGATTACCAGCACGGAAAACGGGCTAAGCCCTCTTGCTCTGCCATCGGCCGTCTATGGTATCTTGATGTATGTCGTCGCCCTGCCATTTATCGCCTGGCTGCGCCGCAGCTGAGAGGAAAAAACATGTCCAATAACACCGCAGATGCCATTGTCGTTGGGGCTGGGCTGGCTGGGCTTGCGGCCGCGGCCGAGCTAGGCGACCGCGGAAAAAAGGTGATCATACTGGATCAGGAACCCGGTCATTTCCTCGGCGGTCAGGCGTTCTGGAGCCTCGGTGGATTGTTCATGGTCGACACGCCGGAACAGCGCCGGATGGGCATCAGGGACAGCCACGAACTGGCCTTGCGTGACTGGCAGGGCAGCGCGCAGTTTGACCGCGAAGAAGACGCTTGGCCCCGCAAATGGGCCGAGGCTTATGTCGAATTCGCCGCCGGTGAAATGCGGCCCTGGCTGCACGATATGGGGCTGCGATGGTTTCCTGTGGTTGGATGGGCCGAACGTGGCGGTTCTTATGCCGATGGACATGGCAATTCGGTACCTCGGTTCCACATCACATGGGGCACCGGCCCTGGTGTTCTGGAACATTTCATCCGTCGCGTGCGCGAACATGTCAGCACAGGCCTGATCCAGCTGAAGTTCCGCCACCAAGTCAGCCATATCATTATGCAAAACGGCTGTGCCAAAGGCGTCTCGGGAGAGGTCTTGGCTGAGGACGCAGCCGCGCATGGCGCCAAGACCAACCGGGAAGAGGTCGGGGAATTCGAGGTCTATGCTCCTTCGGTCATCGTCAGTTCGGGCGGTATTGGTGGCAATTTCGAAATGGTGCGCAAGAACTGGCCGCGCGACCGCCTGGGCGAACCACCCAAAGACATGATCGCGGGCGTGCCGTTCCACGTTGACGGTCGGATGATCCCTATCAGCGAAAAGGCCGGTGGGCATGTGATCAACGGCGACCGGATGTGGCATTACACCGAGGGCGTCAAAAACTGGAACCCGATCTGGCCATCGCACGGAATTCGTATCCTGCCCGGCCCAAGCTCTATGTGGTTTGACGCGCGCGGCAATCGTCTGTTGCCCCCTTGTTTGCCGGGGTTCGACACGTTGGGCACGTTGAAAGAGATCCTGAAAACCGGTTATGAATACAGCTGGTTTGTGCTGACCCAAAAGGTGATCAAAAAGGAATTTGCGCTCTCCGGGTCGGAACAGAACCCGGATTTCACCTCGGGCAGCTGGAAAGAGGTTATCCGTCAGCGCATTTTGTCAGGATCGCAAGCCACCGCGCCGGTCGAGGCCTTCAAACAACACGGGGAAGATTTCATCGTTGCCAACACTCTGACCGAACTGGTCAGCGGCATGAACCAACTGGGTGGCGATCTGATCAAAGAGGCGCATTTGCGCGCCCAGATCGAAGCGCGGGACTCACAGGTCGACAACCCTTTTACCAAGGACGCGCAGATGGCGGCGATTCTGGCGGCCCGCAACTATCGGGGTGACAGGTTGATCCGCACCGCCAAACCACACAAGTTCCTTGATCCTGCGAATGGGCCGCTAATCGCGGTCAAACTTCACATGCTGACGCGCAAAACGCTGGGCGGTTTGCAGACCAACCTCGACAGTCAGATGATCGGTGCAAACGGTCAGGTCGTTCCCGGGTTGTTCGCCGCAGGAGAGGTCGCCGGTTTCGGCGGCGGCGGCTATCACGGATACAACGCACTGGAAGGCACATTTCTGGGCGGCTGCATCTTTTCCGGGCGCAACGCAGGACGGTCGCGCGCTGTGGCCTGATTAATGCGTGCGTATGAATTTCAGAACCGGGTCGCCTGCGCTGTCCAGCAGCGCAAGGCTATCGCCCGCCACCGCATAGGACACCACGTTTTGCAGCGCGGCAAAGAACTGATCCTCGACCTGCTCCATCTCGGGTGGGCAGGCCATCAAAGTGGCCGCAATATTGTCTGGAAACGTCAGCGAAGTGCCCGAAATCTCGGCCTGCCCGGTGAACCGGTTGCAACCGCCTGAGCCGCTAAAGGCACCGCCTTGCGCAAACTCAAGCTGCGGGGCGCGTTCGCTGTTCAGCACGGCCCCCTCCACACCAATCGCCGTCCAGCTTGTGTTTTCCAGCCCCGCCGACGTGGGGCCGTCCGTCTTGACCAACAAAATGTCGGCCGTATCCGGCGCACCATTGGTCAGGACCGGATACACCGTGTCGGTCGTAAACAGCAGTTGTGACCCACGATATATTGCCCCCCGCACCGCATAGGTCATCCCGTCACGGATCAGAGCATCATCATAGGTCAGTTCAAACTCGGCAGGCACCCCGCTCAGCACGTAGCGCTGCGCAGCCAGCGTTACCGCTGGCGCATCCGCAAGCGATATATCCTGCAGCTCGATATAAAGCGTCGCGTCTTCAGGCACGGCAATCCGTTCGCGGTAGGAGGCGGTACCGGTCACCGAACCAGCCGATACATCGCTGCCAATCAGCGCCACCATAATCGCACCCATTACGATCAACTGACCAAATTTTGGAAAAGGCATAATCCCGTCCTTTCGTCCAAGTTCTAGAGGAAAAGATTGTGTCTGGATCAGCCTTTACAAGACCGTCAGCGCAAAACCGGCGGGTTCGCGCCGGTGTTACAACGGCCAGATGATCGGAATAAGCAACGAAGCAAGCAGCCCTACCGTCAGGTTCAAGGGGATGCCAACCTTCATGAAATCGACAAACCGATATCCCCCCGGACCATAGACCATCATGTTGGTCTGATATCCGATTGGTGTCGCAAAGGATGCAGATGCCGCCAACATCACCGCAACCACCAGCGGCCTTGGGTCTACGCCGACGGCCTGCGCCAACCCGATTGCGATCGGCGTGACCACTACCGCAACGGCGTTGTTGGAGACGAGTTCGGTAAGCACCGAGGTCAAAACATAGATGGCCCAAACGATCAGGAACGGTGGCAGCGCACTTAGCCCAGGTGCGATTGCATCGACGATCAGGGAAACCGCACCAGACTTATCAAGCGCAGCCCCGATGGCCAGCATCGAGAATATCAATGCCAGAAGTCGCCCCTCGATAAAGGAAAACGCCTCATCCGCGTCTATGCAGCGGGTGACCAGAACCAGAGCGACCGCAAGAATGGAGAGCAACAGAATTGGCGCCACACCCAATGCGGCCAATACAACGATCCCGATCAATGCCCCAATCGCCACCGGAGCGTGATTGCGGCGGAACGCCCGCGCCGAGGGCTGTGTCACGTCGACCATATCCATATCAGCGGCAAGCTTCTGGATATCGGCAGGTGATCCCTCCAACAGCAGAGTATCCCCGACTCGCACCACGAGGTCGTCTAGTTGACGACCGATATTCTGGTTCCGCCGATGTACCGCCAGAACGTAGACACCATAGCGGCGGCGCAGGCGCATCACGCCCAGCGTTCGCCCAACCATACGGCACCCCGGTGTGATCAGCACTTCGACCGTTTTGGTCTCGACCGCAGAAACCTGATCAACACGCTTTAACTCTTTGTTGCTTTGCAGGCTCAGCAACTCGGTCATCTCGGTCCGCAGGACCACGCGATCCCCAACCTTAAGTGTCACCCCTTTGAGGTTGCGCCGCAAAGACTCGTCCCCGCGGACCACGTCAATCAGGCGTACGCCGGGGCGTTTGAACAGTTGCACCCCTGTCACCTCGCGCCCGATCAGGTTGCTGTCGGGCGGAATGACGGCCTCGGTGAAGAACTTCATCTTAGAGCGATCACTGAGAAGCGAGGCCATGCTGTCGCGTTCCGGCAGCAGGCGCGGCGCAACAAAGCGCAGATAGATCATGCCGTAGATCACCACTGCGATGCCCAAGGGCGTGACTTCGAAAATCGTGAATGCAGCCAGACCCTGAGATCGCGCGACACCATCCACAAGCAGGTTGGTCGAGGTGCCGATCAGTGTCAGCGTCCCCCCCATGATGGCAGCATAGCTGAGCGGGATCAGCAGTTTCGAGGCCGGCACATTCAACGTGCGGGCAATCTGTACAAAAACCGGGATCATCACGACGACAACGGGTGTGTTTGACACCACCGCCGAGGCCAGAACCACAAACCCCATCAGCAGTGCGATAGCGATACGCGGATTAACCTGCGCCTGTTTCTGCGCAGTCGCGGTAAAGGAATCCAACGCCCCGGTTCTGACCAGAGCCCCCATGACGATGAACATCGCCGCAATCGTCCATGGCGCAGGATTGGACAGAACTGCCAACGCGCTTTGATAGGGCAGGATACCGGTCACCAGCATCAGGGCAACGCCCGCGATGGCGACAACCTCGGTCGGGTAAGCCTCGCGCAGGAACATGACAAACATGCCTGCGACAACCAATAGCGCCACGATCGCGCTGCCCGTTTCTGTCAGTTGAAGAAATTGCATTCGTGGTATTCAGTCCGAACCCTGGCCCAGCTTGCGCGCCCGTCGGGCAGTTTCCCGTATTGCGGGCAGCAGGGCAAGCCCAACCTCGCGCTATTGCGGCCCGGCTTGTTGCAAGCGACCCCCAACGCGCACCATTTGCACGGATTTTGCCTGACCATTGCGATCATCGGTTTCCACGAACACACCGCTTAGCGTTGCTTCGCCATTTGCAGGCGTAAACCGCGCCTTGGGCATCCCGGTGATGAACCGGCGCATCGGTTCTAGCTTTTCCATACCAATGACAGAATCGTAATCCCCGCACATCCCGGCATCGGTCAGATAGGCTGTTCCCCCCGGAAGGATCTGCGCATCCGCGGTTGGAACATGCGTATGGGTTCCAACCACGAGGCTGGCGCGCTTGTCGCAATAATGCCCCATCGCCATCTTTTCGGATGTGGCCTCGCAATGCATATCAACGATGATCGCCTGCGCCTGACCGCCGCGCGGGTGTGACTTCAGAATTGGCTCGATGGCCGAGAACGGATCATCGAAGGGCCGCTTCATAAAGACCTGCCCAAGCACCTGTACAACCAGAACCTTGCGCCCGCCAGGGGCGGTATAGAGACGATGCCCGCGCCCCGGAGCACCCTTAGCAAAGTTAACGGGGCGCACAATGCGCGGTTCGCTCTCAATGAATTGCAACATGTCCTTCTGGTCGAAAGCGTGGTCGCCCAGCGTCAGACAATCCGCCCCTGCATCTAACAGCAGCTTGGCATGATCCCCGGTCAAACCCATTCCGTTCGAGGCGTTCTCACCATTGATCACCACGAAATCCAGCCGCCATTCGTCGCGCAGACGTGGCAGATGTTGCTGAACGGCCGCGCGTCCAGCGCGGCCCATAACGTCACCCAGAAAAAGTATCCTCATAGAAACCGTCTAAGTGTGGCAATTCGCAAGTACAAGCCGTTAAGCTGACCCAATGAACGGCAAAACTCTTTATTTAGGAGATTCTTTATGTTTCGGATCGGTCTGACCTTTGGTGTCTGTGCCACCCTTGCTGCCTGCTCGGAAGAGCAAGCGGTCAACTCAAACCCACAGCTGCCAAACCCCTCGGCCATCTATTGCATCGACAGCGGTGGGCGGTATGAAATTCGGGACGGAGAGAATGGCCAGACCGGCGTGTGCATATTGCCTGATGGCACCGAAAAAAATGCCTGGGAATATTTTCGCGCTAAAAACCAGGGCTGATACCTTCGTTAAAAGGTCAACACTCGGCTTTCGGTTACTACCATATCAAGCGGCTGATCCGTCGATTCCAGCGGCAGCCCGTCTGCTTCTTGCGCATCGAAGGCAAAACCGATGGCCAGAGTCGGGCGTTTCACGCGCAGCCCTTCCAGTGTCCGGTCATAGAACCCGCCCCCATAACCCAGACGCCCTCCATTTGCATCGAATGCCACCAGCGGAACGATCAGAATTTCGGGATCGAAATAGTCATCGACCTCGGGCACTTTGGCGCCAAACGGGCCATCCTTCAGCCTGCCTTCGGGCGTCCAACGAGAGAATTTCAGCGGCTGTCCGGCCGCCTGAATAACCGGTACGCCCACCGGGCCGTAAGCGGACGCCTCGGCCATGGCGGGCAGCGGGTCACTCTCGGTCCGGATGGGCATATAACCCGACAGGGGTACTCCGCGGTGCCCGGCCAGAATTTCAGACAGTCGCCCGGCGGCACCGGGCGGATTTGCATCAAACGCAGATTTGCGCCGGGCAAAGGCCGCCTTGCGCGCGGCAGCTTTGATTTCGGTCAGATCGGTCACAATAGCACCACGCTGGCAAGCCCAAGAAAGATAAAGAATCCCATGACATCCGTCGTTGTCGTCACAAAGGTTCCTGACGCCAGCGCCGGGTCAATACCCATCCGGTCTAGCACGACCGGTACTACCGTACCTGCAAAGCCTGCGATCACCATGTTCACGACCAGAGCGGAGCCAATCACGACACCCAGCAACGGCGAGCCGAACCAATACATTCCCACCACGCCCAGAACGGTGGCAAAACACAGCCCGTTCAACATGCCCACCAGCAGTTCCCGTCGGATCACCCGCATCACGTTCGCACCTGTCAGGTCGCGCGTTGCCAGGGCTCGCACTGCGACGGTCAGCGATTGTGTCCCCGCATTGCCCCCCATCGAGGCCACAATCGGCATCAGAATGGCCAACGCCACCAACTGATCAATCGCCGCCTCGAACTGGGAAATCACCAGCGAGGCGCAGATCGAAGTACACAGGTTTACCGCCAACCATGGCAGGCGTCGCCTGCTGGTCGCGGCCACACTGTCGGACAGCGAGCTTTCGTTGCTGACACCGGCTAGGCGCAACATATCCTCTTCATATTCCTCATCCAGCACCACCATCGCGTCATCAATGGTGATCACACCAACAAGCCGTCCGTCACCATCCACCACTGGGGCCGAGATCAGGTGGTACTGATTGAACGCATAGGCCACGTCCTCTTCATCCTGATCGACGGGAATGGTATAGAACTCTTCTTCGGCAATTTCGTGCAGAGGCACCTCGCGCCGGGTGGCCATGAGTTTGCCTAGTGTTACCTGTGCTGTTGGCTTCAGCCGCGGATCAACAAGAACCAAATGGTAGAATTGTTCTGGCAGTCCGTCATTGGCACGCATAAAGTCAATGGCCTGCCCAACTGTCCAATGCTCGGGCGCCATGACGACTTCGCGTTGCATAAGCCGTCCGGCCGAGTTTTCCGGGTAGGATAACGCCTGTTCGGCCGCGATCCGTTCGGAATCCTCCAGCGCACCCAGGATGGCTTCTTGCTGCGGCTCTTCAAGGTCTTCCAGCAGATCGACGACATCGTCGCTTTCCATGTCGCGTACGGCATCCGCCAGAACATCGGGACGCAGGACTTCAATAACTTCTTCCCTGACACCTTCGTCCAGTTCAGACAGAATATCGCCGTCGAACTCTTTGTCATACAGACGGATCAACCGGGTGCGGTCATAGGGGTTGATCTGTTCCAGAAGGTCGGCGATGTCGGCAGCGTGCAGCGGGTCCATCAATTCGACCAGCTTATCGCGGTCATCAACATCAACTGCATACAGAATGGATGCTACTGTTCGACGATCCAGTGCATAAGCGTCATCATCAGAAGTCGGCTCACTTACGGGTTCGTTAATACCTGTTGTCATATCTGCCCCCGCTCTGTTCGCCCATTGGCCCCTAAATAGAAGAAGCAGCTACCGGAAAACAATGACAATGCGCCGATTTACCGACAACTTTCCTGTCCCTATGCTGTTTCGCAGTCCCAGACAGGCGGAGATGAATGAGTATGGCGCAAAAAACGCTGCTGAAAGGGCGTGTCCTGAGTTTCACTGGCACCCCGTTCGAGGGCGAACCGACCGAGGCTGTCAAAATCAGCGAAGCGGTTCTGATCGAAAACGGTCGGATTTCCAGCGTATCGGATGCCGACAGTCTGAACAACGCCCACCCCGAGGCAAAAGTCGTGGATCATGGTCAGCACGTGATCCTTGCAGGATTTGTTGATGCGCATGTGCATTATCCGCAGACCGCCATGATCGCCAGTTGGGGCAAACGCCTGATCGACTGGCTGAACACCTATACCTTCCCCGAAGAGATGAAATTCGGCGATGCAGCCTATGCCTCTGAGATTGCCAACCGGTATCTGGACCTGACAGCGGCACATGGCACCACCACGATGTGCAGCTATTGCACCATCCATCCCGAGAGTGTTGATGCCTTTTTCCTTGCGGCCAAACAACGCGGTCAACGGGTGGTTGCGGGCAAAACCTGCATGGACCGTAACGCGCCCGATGGTCTGAGGGATACGGCGCAAACCGCCTATGACCAGTCCCAGGCCTTGCTTGAGAAATGGCACGGGATCGACCGCCTGTCCTATGCGATTACGCCGCGTTTCTCACCCACCTCCACACCCGAACAGCTAGAGGCCATGGGCGCATTATGGGCAGAGCATCCCCATTGCCTGATGCAAACCCATCTCAGCGAACAGACTGATGAAATTGCCTGGGTACGCGAGCTGTTTCCCGACGCCCGCGATTATCTGGACACCTATGAAAAGTTCGGCCTGCTGGGCCCCAACGGCCTGTATGGCCACGTCATCCACCTTGAGGCACGTGAACGCGACCGACTGCGTGAGGTCGACGCTGCGTTGATCCATTGTCCGACCTCAAACACCTTTATCGGGTCAGGACTGTTCGACATGGCAGGGTTGATGCGCGACGGACACCGGGTTGGTCTGGCAACGGATACTGGTGGCGGTTCAAGTTTCTCGATGCTGCGCACGATGGCATCGGCCTATGAGATCGGACAGCTGCGCGGAACCCCGCTGCACGCCGCGCAACTGCTGTGGCTGGGCACCGTAGGGTCGGCCCGAACGCTGAGGCTGGATGACAGCATCGGCAATATCGCCCCGGGAATGGAGGCCGACCTGATCGTGCTCGACCTCGCCTCAACCCCGGCCATAGCTCAGCGCGAGGCCTGCGCCGATGACCTGTGGGAGGCCCTCTTTCCCACCATCATGATGGGCGATGACAGGGCGATTGCCGAGGTCTGGATCGCGGGTCAGCCTGTCCAAACCTAAGGTTGCAAAGCGCGGGCCAATCGGTTCTGCCGCTCAATCACCCGGGGCAGATCCAGCGTTGCGATCTGCCCGTCCCGCACGATCTGGCGACCTTCGACAAACAGGTGCTTCACCCGCGCCGGTCCGGCAAGCAACAGGGCGGCTGGATCCCAACTGCCCGCGCTTTCAATACCGCGCGTATCCCATATGGCTATGTCAGCACGTTTTCCGGGCTCCAGCCGACCGCAATCGGGCCGATTCAAGACATCCGCCCCACCCCGCGTGGCAATTTCAAGCGCCTCACGTGAGGACATGGCATCGGCACCGCTTGCGACGCGCTGCAACAACATAGCCTGCCGCGCCTCGAGGATCAGATTGCCGCTGTCATTACTGGCCGACCCATCGACGCCCAGACCCACAGGCACGCCGCGATCTCGCATCGACCGTACAGGGGCAATCCCCGAGCCCAACCGGCAGTTCGAACAGGGACAGTGCGCCACGCCTGTGCGGGACCGTGCAAACAGATCAATCTCTGCCCCGTCCAGTTTCACGCAATGGGCGTGCCAGACATCTGACCCGGTCCATCCCAATTCCTCGGCATATTGACCAGGACGGCACCCGAATTGTTCCTGAGAATAGGCGATATCCTCGTCATTTTCGGCCAGATGTGTGTGCAGCATTACGCCTTTGTCACGGGCCAGAATGGCCGTGTCACGCATCAAGTCACGACTGACAGAGAACGGTGAGCAAGGTGCCAGCCCGACCCGACACATTGCACCCTCTGACGGGTCATGAAAGGCGTCGACCACACGCATCATGTCTTCGAGAATAGCTGCTTCGGCTTCGACCAGTGAATCCGGCGGCAAGCCACCATCACTTTCACCAATACTCATGGCGCCGCGTGTTGGGTGGAACCGCAGGCCAACCTCGGCAGCCGCAGCAATAGTGTCATCCAGACGCGCACCGTTCGGATATAGATACAAGTGGTCGGAACTGAGCGTGCATCCCGTCAACGCCAGCTCGGCTAAACCGATCTGGGCGGATACGAACATCTCTTCGGGGCCAAATCGCGACCAAATCGGATAGAGCGTTTTCAGCCATCCGAACAAAAGCGCATCCTGCCCGCCAGGCACGGCGCGGGTCAGGGTCTGGTACAGATGGTGGTGCGTGTTCACGAGGCCGGGCGTCACCACACATCCGCTTGCATTATGGATCTCTGCGGTTGCCTGCAACCCATGGCCGATCTGTTCAATCTGTCCATCTCGGATCAGAATATCCGCGCCAGAAAGTTCTCGGCGCTGGTCATCCATGGTCAGGATCGTGTCTGCATTTATGATGAGGATATCAGTCATCTTGCTCTCCTTGCATCGCCCGTTTCATGCATGGAGTGCAAAAGCTGGCGGAAAACGGGCACAAGAACCAGCCGGCTCAAGGTTAATCCGCTCGCCGGGTCGCCGCAACAATTTTCAGAAGTTGCGCAGAATTTCCAGCGCAGCTGCGTGAATATCCGGGTTTGCCGCCGCCAGAGCCCGACCGCCATTATGGGCGGGGCCGCCTTGCCAGTCTGTGACGATACCGCCAGCCGCATGAATCACGGCGATTGGCGCCTGAATGTCATAGGCGTTCAGACCTGCTTCGATCACCAAATCCACCTGACCCGCTGCAAGCAGAGCATAAGCATAGCAATCCATTCCATAGCGGGTCAGGCGTACGTGCTGTGACACAGCCTCAAACCCGGCACGATCTTCCGACGCGCCGACCTCGGGGAAGGTCGTGAACAGAATCGCCTGGTCCAGAGAAGGTGTTGAACGGGTCTTCAGGGACATATCGCCCGTAGGACCATGGCTTCGCGCGATATCCGCCGAGCCGATGAAGCGTTCCCCGATATACGGCTGGTCGATGATCCCCATGGTTGGCCCGTCCTGCGTGCTAAGCGCAATCAGAACCCCCCATGTCGGTGTCCCGCTGATAAACCCTCGGGTGCCGTCGATCGGATCCAGAACCCAGGTGCGGCCACTTTGCCCCTCGTGCTGCCCATATTCCTCGCCAAATATTCCATCTTGGGGCCGATGTCGGGCTAAAACCGCGCGCATGGCTTTTTCGGCTGCGCGGTCGGCGACAGTGACCGGATCAAATCCCTGATCCAGCTTATTCGAAGTCTCAAGATTAGACTTCCTGAAAAAAGGAAGAATGGCCGCACGCGCCGCGTCGGCCATTTCTTCAGCTACTTCAAGATCACTCAGCGACATCTTATCCATACGCTACCCGTGCGTTTCGTCAGGATCAGAGTCAACCCGTGAAATCAGGCAACATCACTCAGAACGCGCGCAAGCTCGAACAGGCGGCGACGCTGGTTTTCCGGTATGGCATAGTAAGAGCGGACGAGATCCAGGGCCTCTTTGTCGCCCATAAGGTCTGCAGGAACCGATTTCTTATCCGAGCTTCCTTTCTCGACCTCTTCCAGGCCTTCAAAGAAGAAACTGACGGGAACATCCAATGCCTCGGCAATGTCCCAAAGACGAGACGCGCTGATTCGATTGGCACCGGTTTCATATTTCTGGATTTGCTGAAACTTGATACCAACTTGCTGTGCCAACTGCTGTTGGGTCATGCCAATCAGCCAGCGGCGATGCCTGACGCGTTTGCCCACATGGACATCGACGTGATGGGTCATTGGTACTATCCTCCCTTACACACACAACTGATACGGGTGCGCAACATGCTTTGTTACCGCAACATTAGCGAGCCCGACTTAACCACTCCCTAATTTGGAACATGCCCCCCAAATCAGCACCATAGCGCACTATTACGTTTTTTGGCGCTTTTTTCAAGAAGGTTGAATCTGATTCCACAAACAATGGTTTATAGTTGTGTTGTGAATACCGCGCACACGTTGATTCCAATCTGGAAACAATCACCCGATCAACACCGGATTAACGGGGTCTTCAGCAGGGTAACAGATTGACAAGACCACGACAGCACTGACCTATGCCCGAAAAGACGGAGCCAAATCATGCTGGCGTTTCATATCCAGACCAACGGGGCCAAGGCCCAGCTTTGCAATATTGACCTGACAGAACCCGGCGACAGCCAGGTCTGCATTCAAATCAAAGCCTGCGGTTTGAATTTTGCGGATCTCCTTATGCAGAAGGGGACGTATCAGGACACCCCGGTGGCGCCCTTTTCCTTGGGCATGGAAGTCGCAGGGATTGTTCGCGAAATTGGAAACAATGTACGCCACCTGAACCCGGGTGACCGCGTCGCTGTCTACTCCGGCCAGGGCGGCCTTGCTGAATTCGGAGTGTTCGACGCCGATCGTGCAATCGCAATCCCTGACTCTATGAGCTTTGAAGACGCCGCCGCAATTCAGATCACATATGGCACCAGCCATATTGCCTTGGATCATCGTGCGCGGCTCAGGCCCGGCGAAACCCTGCTGGTGACCGGTGCGGCAGGTGGCGTCGGCCTGACGGCGGTAGAGATCGGCAAGCTTATGGGCGCCACGGTTATTGCGCAGGCGCGCGGCAGTGAGAAACTCAAGGTGGCACAGAGGGCCGGGGCCGATCATCTGATCGACGCATCCGAAGATCTCCGCGCCCGTGTCCAGGCATTAGGAGGCGCGGATGTCGTATATGACGCGATCGGCGGCGATGTATTTAAAGCCGCGTTTCGCGCGACCAACCCCGAAGGTCGCATCTTGCCCATTGGCTTTGCGGGCGGTGAGGTGCCGCAAATTCCGGCCAACCATCTACTGGTCAAGAACCTGACAGTCATCGGGCTCTACATCGGAGGCTACTTGAAGTTTCGACCTCAGATTGTGACGGACAGCTTTGAAACGCTGTTTCGCTGGCATAGCGAGGGCCGCATCAAACCGCATATCAGCCATGTCCTGCCCCTGTCCGAAGCCGAACGCGGACTGGCCATGCTGCGCGACAGGACGGCCACCGGGAAAGTCGTCATAACCCCCTAACGGATGATCAACCGACAACGGCTTTAAGCGGCACCCCCCCAAGCAAACGAAAGTTCTGGCGCACCAGCGTCGCCAACGCCTCAACCACGGCTCCGCGGCCAGTTTCGCCGCCATAAAGATTTATCATATGCGCAGGAAGCTCGGGCAGGACGCCACCCGAATCGATCTGGGCAAGATGTGCGGCCTCTGTCCCTTCGAGCATGGCATGAACTGCCAAATCGGCGCTGACGGTTGCCTCGATAGTACGGTCATTTTCGGTTTCCACCGAAAGCTCCCAGGGAATTCCAGCCGCGTCCAACGCAGCAATGACCTGCGGCCTGAACAGACACCGACGCCCAAGCGCTAGCGGAATGGGGCGTTTTCGCCAGGCAGACCCGCCCGGCGCACCAATCCAGCGCAAAGGAAGCTCGGCAATCGTCTCGGCCCCCTGCCCCACTGTCGCCTCGGTCGTTAGGATCAAATCGCAGTCTCCGCGCTTAAACATATCCTTCAGTTGCAGCGAATAGGAGGAGATAAGCTGCACACGGACGCGTGGGAAATCCGCGTTGAACCGCTGCAGCACCCGGGGGATCGCCGGATAGACGATATCATGCGGCACACCAAGAACGACCTCGCCCTCATAGGCCTGATCCGTCAGCTTGGACATCACCTCGTCATTCAACGAGATCATGCGTCTGGCATAGGCCAAAAGCTGTTCGCCCGACGCTGTCAGCGCGATGGTTCTGCCACTTCGGTCCAGCAGCTCCAGACCTAAAAGCTCCTCCAACCGCTTTAGCTGCATCGATACGGCAGATTGTGTCAGGTGCAGGAAACCGGCTGCCCGCGTCACGCCACCCTGATCGGCAACTGCCACAAAGGAGCGGAGAGTGGTGATGTCCAAATTTCGCATCTTCACGATTCCTTATGGATGTGTTCAATAATATTCATTTTCAAAATGTGTCACAGTCCTCCATATAAATCAAGGAAGTTGATGCAATAAGCACAACACATCAGCAAAACCGAAAGGACAAGGCTATGACGCAAATCACAGCTTCAACATATTGCAAGCCTCGGCAGCGCTTTAAGCTCATTTCTGTTCTGGATGCGCTATCGCTACGGCGCCAACGCTGTCAGCTCGCCAGATTGGACGACCGCGCCCTTCTCGATATCGGCATTACCCGTGAAGAGGCCGAAGCCGAAGCAAAACGCCGCATATGGGATGCTCCGGAATTCTGGCAAAAATGAACCTAATCCACTACTTTTACCACTGAATGGCGGCTGACACCTCGAAGCCGCCATTTTTGTTGCGTGTTTTAGCCTGTTTCCCACGTTAAACCCTTGAAACACAGCCCGCACTTGACGATATTTGCGAGGAGCGCGGCCTGACATCGGGACGCAAAAAGAATATGTGGAGGGAGACCTTTTAATGGCACAATTTGACACGATCCGGACGGCGACCGGTACGCGCGCTGCCCAGATTGACGAGGGCCTGCGCGCCCATATGAACAAAGTCTACGGCACAATGTCCGTGGGCATGCTGATTACGGCACTCGCGGCCTGGGCTATTGCTGGCCTTGCCGTGACCTCAGATCCAAGCAACGCAGTTGCTCAGATCGGCGCTGATCGTTATCTGACCAGCCTGGGCGGCACCCTGTTCCTGTCGCCGCTGAAATGGATAGTGATGTTCTCACCGCTGGCATTCCTGATCTTTGGCTGGGGCGCGCTGATGCGGCGCGGGTCGGCTGCGGCGGTGCAACTGGGTTTCTTCGTATTCGCGGCCGTTATGGGCGTTTCGATGAGCTCGGTGTTCATGATCTACACTCCTTACTCGATCGCGCAGACGTTCATTGTGACCTCGATTGCCTTTGCTGGTCTGAGCCTGTTTGGCTACACCACCAAGCGCAATCTAAGCGGCATGGGCACATTCCTGATTATGGGTGTGATCGGCCTGCTGGTGGCGATGGTCATAAATATGTTCCTGCAATCGCCTGCGATGATGTTCGCGATCTCGGCAATCGGAGTGATTATCTTTGCTGGCCTGACGGCGTTCTACACACAGGACATCAAAAACACCTACGTTGCGCATGCAACACATGGTGACCAGGAATGGCTGAACAAAGCGGCTATAGACGGCGCGCTGAGCCTCTATATCTCGTTTCTGAACATGTTCCAGTTCTTGCTGATGTTCATGGGGCAACAAGAGTAGCACACCGCATTACAGCAGCAAATAAACAGGGCGGGTCCGAAACGACCCGCCCTTTTCTTTTGCGGCCTGCAGCAGGTCGCCCTGCGGTCAGCTCCTCGCCACGTGCTCCCAAAAAGAAAGGCCCCGTCCTGATGACGAGGCCTTGGAATTGAAAGCGAACGGAACTTTAGCTGCAGTTCAACTGAACAGCAAATCCGGAACTGCGCTTTTCTGAACCTTTGCGATAAACGTCGCCGACAGGCAAGCAGCCAGTGAATTGTTCGGCGCCAGTACCAAAGTTTGCACCAATCGTATTCGGAACCCTGGTGCGGCTATTTTCGGTACGCACGACGCCGAAAAGCGTTCCGTTCACTTCAACAGTGCTCAGGAACAGGTTTGTATCTGAGCCAGAAACGACTACTGCGCTGGTATCGCTGCGCGCGCCATTTTCTATTGCAACACGTGCAATTTTACCCGGATCGGTCTCGTCCGTTGAAACTCGGACCGGGGGTAGCTCTGCCAACTCTGCCGGAACATTGGTGGACTCTGGAACAAACGCCGCCGCACCCGGCACTTCGCTGATGCTCCGCGGCTCACCATCAATGCCCGTAAAGCCAACACCCTCGCGGTTATAGGGGTCTTCACAGGCTGCGAGAGCCAGAATAGTTGCTGTGGATAACAAGATTTTTTTCATGACGGCCAACATTTTGGAACGGTTAGCTCAAGCGTAGTTGCAATACATTCCAAAAAGCAACCCAGCGGGCAAACGAATGCCTCGGCTGCTGATGCTTAGCTGCAACGGCCTCCAAGCGCGCTCCGGCTGCTTTGAGCCGGTAGATTCAGGTATGAAACATCGTCGCGCAAACGAAAAAGGCCCTGTCGAAACAGGGCCCTTGTCATTCTGTCCAAGCAGGACGGCAGATTACTTGATCTTGCCTTCCTTGTACTCGACATGCTTCCGAACGACCGGGTCGTATTTACGAACGGTCATTTTCTCGGTCATGGTGCGCGCGTTCTTTTTGGTCACATAGAAGTGGCCCGTGCCCGCGGTCGAGTTCAGACGGATCTTGATTGTCGTCGGCTTCGCCATGGTTATCTCCTGCGTCCGAAAAGGCAGGGGCCTTTCGGTTGAATTCCTATGAGCGTGCGCTTTTACCCGGTCATGCAGCCGAGTCAACCTGAATTCGGGTAGATCGGCGCAGATTTCATCAAAACACAAGATCGTCTCTGCACCCAGCTTATCGCAGACCTTAACGCGGCCATTTCGGCCACAAGGGATGCCAGCTCAGCAGCCACAGCAAGACCTGTATCAAAGGATGACTCCAGCCGTGACCCACCTGTGGAACAACGCGATTCGTCTTAGCAATATTAACGCGCGGAGGGCCTGTAAGCCGGATCTTGTTCCAGGGTTGCCCCCTTCGATGACCATTCCTCTAGGCCGTGCATTGCTGCACGGCTCAAGCTGCCAACCCGGTCCCTCTCGGCCAAGACGCACTTAGCGGCGGTATCGGCGGACGCCGACCTGCCCGCGTGGGGACCCTATTTGGCATTGCTCCCAGTGGGGCTTGCCGTGCCACCCCTGTTGCCAGGGGCGCGGTGGGCTCTTACCCCACCGTTTCACCCTTACCACGTTTTGCCGGAGGCGAACCTTCGACACGTCGTGGCGGTCTGATTTCTGTGGCGCTTTCCGTCGGGTTGCCCCGCCCGGGCGTTACCCGGCACCGTTGTCTTGTGGAGTCCGGACTTTCCTCTCGGGCTTGCACCCCAGCGGCCATCCGGCCCTCCGCGCGGAGACGTGGGTATGCGCAGTGTCAGGCCGCGTCAAGGGCCGATAGGGCGTTAAGGGGCAGCCCCTTCTTGGCCTGCGGTCAATTCAGCCCCGAGATATTTTTGGCCAGATGAAAAGCCGATCAGGTCCAGAGCGCCGCATGGCCGAGCGGGGTGAAATCCGCAGGTTCCAACGGGCCTTTGGCCCAAGGGCGGTATCTGAGACGCACGGTGGCAAGCAGTGTGTCGTCGTCCGTTTCGGGCGAAAAGCCCATCTGTTGCGCCAACGCACGGAACAGCGGCATCGAGGCCTCTTGCGGGCCGTCATCCTGGCCACGTTGGCCAGCAAAATTGAGATGTTCGAGCCGTTGCCAGGGAAAGCGCGGGCCGGGGTCGACCTTGCGCCCCGGAGCCATGTCGGAATGGCCGATAACCCCGTCCGGTGCAATCGCCCATCGGGCCATGATACGGGCCAGAAGCCACTCAAGCGTGGTCATCTGAGGTTCGGGAAAAGGATGGGTGCCAAGATTGTCCAGCTCGATCCCAATCGAACGCGAATTGATATCAGTTCGCCCGCGCCATTCCCCTGCCCCGGCGTGCCAGGCCCGGTCCTCTTCGCGCACCAATTGCCAAAGCGTGCCATCGGAACCGATCAGGTAATGCGCAGAGACTTCGAAGGCCGGGTCACACAAGCGATCCAGCGCAGCCTGTGCACTGTCCATTGCGGTGTAGTGCAAAACGATCAATGACGGCGTCAGCCCATCCCGGCGATCTCCGAAATTGGGGGATGGGTGCCAGATGGGCTTTGGATCAGTTGTTGACGGCACTGCGGAACGGGCTGGGATCCCAGCCGCAAGCATATCCGTCGCCATCAGGGTCCAGCCCCTTGCGGTCCTTCTGGGGACCGCCATTTGACAGGAACTCGATCTGCGCCTGGTCCGCCGATGGGAATTTCGCGCAATTCCGCTGTGCCTTGGCCTGCAGGTTGAACCCTGCACGGCTGTAAAGCTGGGCACCGACCGGATTGGATGTGCTCAGCGCGTATTGGACGATGTTTGGCTGACCATCCGCTCCGCGTTGCGGAACCGCGGTTGGGGCGACAACCTCATAGGTTTGGCTGTTCTGTTCGATTCGAGCAGCATCGGTTTCGATACTGCGACGTTCAGAAACCGCAGCAAAATCCTGTTCGTCAGAGATGCCGCTGTTGCTCGCAGTCCGCACCGATGCTGAAGCGGCGGTCGCCTGCGTCGAGGTGCTTGCAAGCGCTGCAGCAGTGGCCGTGGCCAGGTCAGCACCATCCGCGCCCGATGTGGGCGACCCCAGAGGTTGTTGCGAGACCTCATAGGGTTCCGGCAGAGGGCTTCCGGTGCCGCCCTGCCCTGCCAGCTCAGCTTCTCTTTGCGCCTGATAAGTCGGGGTGTTGAACCCTGTACCCTGAACCGGGGCCACCGTGTTACAGGCGGCCATCAACCCGATTGCGGGGATCAGAATCGAAAAGCGCATCCAGCTGCTCCGTTCTACGTTGTCTTGTTGATCAGAGGATTACCACCATTTCCCCGGCTTGGCCACAAAGCCCGCAGCGCTTTCCAGCGCATAGGCCGTGTTCAGCAAATCGCCTTCGTCCCATGGACGGCCAATCAGCTGCAGACCAAGCGGCAAACCCTGAGAATCAAGACCTGCAGGAACCGAAATGCCCGGCAAACCAGCAAGGTTGACCGTCACGGTAAAGACGTCGTTCAGATACATCTGAACCGGATCCGCCTCGGTCATTTCGCCCAGTCCGAACGACGCCGACGGCGTGGCCGGGGTCAGGATGGCGTCGACACCGGCGGCGAAGACGTCCTCGAAATCTTTCTTGATCAGGGTACGGACCTTGCGGGCGCGGTTATAATAGGCGTCATAGAAACCCGCCGACAGAACATATGTCCCGACCATCACCCGGCGCTGCACCTCGTGCCCGAAGCCTTCGGCGCGGGTCTTTTCGTACATCTCGGTGATGCCGTCGCCCTGCCCTATCTGCGCGCGGCGGCCATAGCGGACACCATCATAGCGCGCCAGGTTCGAGGACGCCTCGGCAGGCGCAATCACGTAATAGGCGGGCAGCGCGTATTTGGTATGCGGCAGAGAGATGTCGACGATCTCGGCCCCTGCGTCCTTCAGCATCGCCGCGCCATCTGCCCAGAGTTTTTCGATCTCGGCGGGCATGCCGTCCATCCGGTATTCCTTGGGGATACCGATCTTCTTACCCTTGATGTCGCCGGTCAGCATGGCCTCGAAATTCGGGACGGCCAACTCGGCGCTGGTGGAATCCTTGGGGTCATGACCGCACATGGTTTCCAGCATGATCGCCGCGTCGCGGACATTCTTGGTCATCGGTCCGGCCTGATCCAGTGAGGATGCAAAGGCCACGATGCCCCAGCGCGAACACCGGCCATAGGTCGGCTTGATGCCAGTAATCCCGACAAAAGCCGCTGGTTGACGGATCGAGCCGCCAGTATCGGTGCCAGTGGCGGCCAGACACAGATCAGCTGACACCGCCGAAGCCGATCCGCCGGAGGACCCGCCCGGTGTCAGCTGTGCGTCGTCATTGCCACGGCGCCACGGGCTGACCGCATTGCCATAGACCGAAGTTTCGTTGCTGCTGCCCATGGCAAACTCGTCCATGTTCAGCTTGCCCAGCATCACGGCACCCGCGTCGGCCAGTTGCTGCGAAACGGTAGATTCGTATTCAGGTTTGAAGCCTTCAAGAATCTTTGAGGCTGCCTGCGAGGGCACGCCCTTGGTGCAGAATAGGTCCTTGATGCCGATCGGCAGACCACACATCGACGGCGCATCACCCGCTTTGATGCGCGCGTCCGCTGCCTTGGCACGTTCTATCGCGATCTCGGGGGTTTTATGAACAAAAGCGTTCAGCGCATCTGCTGCATCAATGGCGGTCAAGCAGGCTTCGGTCAGCTCGACCGAGGTGACATCACCGGCACGCAGCGCGTCGCGGGCTTCGGCCAGGCCCAGTTTGTTCAGATCGCTCATGTCTTACTCCACCACTTTGGGGACTGCGAAAAAACCTTCGCGTGCGTCGGGGGCATTGGCCAGAACCTTGTCCTGCTGGTTGCCGTCGGTGACCACATCCTGGCGGCGCTTCAGGCGCATCGGTTCGACCGAAACCATCGGCTCGACACCGTCGACATCCACTTCATTCAACTGTTCGATGAACCCAAGAATGGTGTTGAACTCGGATGCCAGCGCAGGCAGCGCGTCATCCTCGACCTTGATCCGGGCCAGTTTGGCCACCTTTGCGGCGGTGCTTTGGTCAATCGACATCGGAAAACCTCATATGCGTCAGGGGGCATTTACCTGTCTGATGCCTCGGTCGCAAGGGTAGCAGGCGGTTGTTCTGCCCCTTCTATGCAAGGAAGTGGCTTAGCCATACAAAAATGCATAGCGCCTATGCACAAAAGTAAACCAATTAGTTCAGAATCCGCCTTGAAAAAGTGAACTGCGCCGTTCACTTCTTACAGCATGGCACAGCCACTAACTGGAGTAAGATGATGAAAACGCTCATGACCGCATTTGTGTTGGCCACTACTGTTCTTGCTGCGCAAGCTCAGGCATTCGGACCCACCATGGGTTCGCTAACCCGCGACCTGTCTTTCCCCGATCAGGTTTCCGAACCAGTTACACAGGACAAAACGAAGCTGGGTAACTGACGCCACAACTTCGTCCGGGTCGGATCCCCCCTCTCCGACCCGGAATTTCGCATTTGACTGCTGCGTTTGATTTGCCGACCCGCTACGATGCGTCCGAACACACCGCCGGATTTCCGGCAAGCCCACGGAGCATAGAATGAGCGCGCGAAAACAGGCAGTCCTGGACGCAATCGACGCAGCCAACACCCAAGATCCAACCTTAGAGAACGGCCAACCCGCAGCGTTGCTTTACGGACAACGCATGAGCGCTGAACTGGCCAGGCTTTTTCCCGATGCATCGAACTCGCTTGAGATCGCCGCACGCGGGCAACATGTTGAACGCTGGAAGCTGGCCCGAAGTGAATATCCCGAAGGGCGCGCCGGGTATCTGGCTTGGCGCAAGGCGCAGGGCGAACACCATGCGCAAACCGTCATGACCTTGATGAAGCAGTGCGGATTTGAAGAAAACGAAATCCAAGACGCCGGACGCATGGTGCGCAAGCAGGGTATCAAACGTGACATCGAGGTGCAGGCGCTGGAAGATGTGGCCTGTTTTGTGTTCCTCAAATGGTATTTCGCTCCCTTCGCCGAAAAGCACTCGCAGGAAAAAATCCTCAGCATTGTCGAGAAAACCGCGCGTAAGATGTCATCCGATGCACGCACCAGGGTTCTGGCCGAATTTGACCTGCCGGCAGAACTGGCTGCTGCGTTTCAGGCCTGAGACGCACGGCTTAGGTGCCTGCGGTAGACCTCGATCATCCAGCCCAACATCGTGGCGTTCAGGATGTGCCACAGAAAATGCGTGCCAGTCGGGAACTGCGTGCAAATCGGTGCGTCCAAAGCGCGAAAGGTAATTGACACGATCAGGATCACTGCGCCGGTCGCCAGCCCGCGGGCGGTATCAGGCAGGCATTTCGACAACAGGACGGCGTAAATCAGGATCAATAGCGGCACCGGAGCATAGGCGGCCGATCCGCCCAGACCCGGAATCAGTTGGAACACCGGAATCGTCAAAGCGGCATATGGCACAAACAGGGCCGCGCCGATCCCCGCGTAAAGCGGCCGCAACTGCCAGACGTCGCGATTCATTGCAAAAATATAGGTCAGGATAAAAAGCAGGATGGGTGCTGTATCCGTCAACGCGGACCAGACCTGTGCATGGGTGTGAAACAAATAACTGCCAATTCCGATGCCGACCAGGATAACCACAAGCATTTTTGCCAATGGCATCCCCGGCCCGCGCACCCGCCGCCACATAATGAAAGCCGCAATCAAAAAGGCGGCATTCGTAACCGCATTTATCGGCTCTGCCCAATAGGCAGGCGATAAACGCTCGCAATAACTGTCAATTTCCCGAAACCAATCCATGAAATTTTACATACCCGATGCTAGTCTGCAGCCAACAGTTCATTTGGGAGTGCTTTTCATGAATATCATCTGGCTTGGGCATGGCAGCTTTCGCATTGAAACAGCAGGACAGGTTCTTCTGATCGACCCTTGGCTGACCGGCAACCCCGTTTTGCCTGAAGATCAGCATGACGCTGCTTTGGAAGACGCGACACATATCCTGCTGACACACACGCATTTCGATCATGTTGTTGACGTTGTCTCATTGGCCAAACATCTGAACGTCCCCGTGGTCGGTCAGTATGACCTAATGGGGTACTGGAGCGAAGCCGAGGGTCTGGAAACAGTCGGCTTCAACAAAGGCGGCACGGTCAACCTGAACGGCGTTATGGTCTCGATGGTACCCGCCTCGCACAGCTCGACATTTTCGACCCCAGACGGGCTGCGAACCGGCGGCAGCGAGGTCGGTTTCATGATCTCATCCGAGGGGCACATGCTCTATGTTTCGGGCGACACCGATATCATGGCCGATATGGGCTGGATGGGGGATTACTATAATCCCGATATTGGTATCCTGTCCGCAGGGGGCCACTTTACCATGGACATGAGAGGCGCCGCCTATGCTGCAAAGCGCTATTTCAATTTCAAAACCGTGATTCCCTGCCATTACAAGACCTTCCCGATTCTGGAACAATCCGCGCAGGTGCTGGCGGACGGTTTGCCGGGTGTCGAGGTGATCGAACCGCAGCTGATGCAAGCCATCAAGCTGTAGCCGCTTGATGAGTAACGCGGTAACACCCTCTCCAGAACTGGTCGCCGTCATACGGCGCTGGAATGATGCGGTTCGCCTCAAGGATCGCGCCGCGCTGATGAACCTGCTCTCGTCATCTGAACATCTGCGGTATCAGGGGTCGGCAGATGGCGAAAGCTGGTCCGGACAGGTGTTCCGCCAGGGCTTTGCCGACCACACCCGCGAAATTCCGGATTTCAGCTGGGACGAACATTCGCTCGAGGCGTTTGAATGCGGTGACATAGGATGGGCCCATTGCGAAGCAACACTTGCATTCACATCAAACGGCAAAGCCACGCTCCATAGGTTCACCTTTGTATTGCATCTGGAAAACGGTGTCTGGAAGATGATCCAGATGCATGTCTCCAACCCGACTTCGAACATGGAGAAAATCGGGATCGAGCATGAAGCGCTGAACGCATTGATCGCGGCAGCTCGGCAGGAATTCACTCAGGATCAACAAGAGGGCGCGGCTTCGGTCATGTTTACTGATATCGCGGGTTCTTCTGAAATCACGCGTCAGGTCGGAGATCACAAATGGACCGCGCTCATATCCAGCCATTTCGATCTGGCTGAAAACCTGATTCACACCCATGGCGGCCGACTGGTCAAATCACTTGGGGATGGCACGATGTCGATCTTCTCCTCTGTCCACGACGCGATCCAAGCGGCGACCGAATTCCAAAGGGAAAATGCGGCCCTACAGTCGGATATACCCTTGGGTCTTCGGGTTGGCATTCATACCGGCGATGTCATTCAGCGGGACGAGGATTTCTTTGGATCGGTGGTCAATAAGGCCGCACGGGTGACTGGCCTTTGTGGCGCGAATGAAATTCTTGTCACCGACGTTACCCGATTGCTGCTGGGCGCGACCGCCGGGCTGCAGTTCAGCGCTCCGATTTCGGCTCAACTAAAGGGGTTCGGTGGGCCACAGACGGTCTATCGCGTGGACTGGGCCGAACCCTAGCACCGCAGGCCGGTCCCAACCCAGATTATTTACTGGCCCTCTTTTTGGTGAAGAATTCGCGCAGCAGGGCTTCGCAATCCTTGGCGGCAATACCGTCAAACACTTCGGGTTTATGGTGCGACTGTGGATGGGAAAACACACGCGCCCCGTGAGCTACCCCACCCGATTTGGGATCAGAGGCCCCGTAATAGATCCGCCGAACACGAGCGGCGGCCAAAGCCGCGGCGCACATCGCGCAGGGTTCCAGTGTGACATAGATGTCGTGGTCAATCAGGCGTTCCGATCCGGTCGCAGCACAGGCGGCGCGCAGGGCCAGTATCTCGGCATGTGCGGTTGGGTCGTTCAACTCGCGTGTCTGATTGCCTGCCACGGCGACAACCCGGTCGCCCAGCACGATAGCAGCCCCTACCGGAACTTCGCCGCGTTCACCGGCTTCGCGCGCCTGCTCAAGCGCGATATCCATGTACGATCTGAACTCCATGCCTCTGACTGCATCAGAAACCTGCCTTTCGCAAGGCGGCGGGATGCGCTATGGGCTGCAAATGACTAATACCCCTCCTCCAGGCGACCGGATCGCCAAAGTCCTTGCCCGCGCTGGCGTCGCCTCGCGCCGGGAAGCGGAACGCATGATCGAAGCAGGTCGTGTGGTTGTGAACGGCAAGACCATCGACAGCCCCGCGCTGAACGTTACCGCCAAAGACAAGATCACCGTCGACGGCAAGCCGGTGTCCGAGCCGGAACCGTCACGTCTTTGGCTGTACCACAAGCCACCCGGTCTGGTTACGACGACGAAGGACGAAAAAGGCCGCGCGACGATCTTCGACAAGTTGCCCGAGGACATGCCCCGCGTCATGAGCGTCGGGCGGCTTGACCTGAACTCGGAAGGGTTGCTGTTGCTGACAAATGATGGCGGCATCAAGCGCAAGCTGGAACTGCCTGCCACTGGATGGCTGCGCAGATACCGCGTCCGTGTAAACGGGCGTCCAAAAGACGAGGATTTCGCGCCGCTCCGAAAGGGGCTGGTGATCGAGGGTGAACGGTTCCAACCGATGGACGTAACACTCGATCGGCAGCAGGGCGCAAACGCCTGGCTGACCATTGGCCTGCGCGAAGGTAAAAACCGCGAAATCCGCCGCGCGATTGAGGATATCGGCTTTGCCGTGAACCGGTTGCTGCGCGTCTCGTACGGCCCGTTTCAGTTGGGCAAACTGAAACCCGGAGAGGTCGAGGAAATTCGCCGCCGGGTCATGCGTGATCAGCTTGGTCTTGAGGCTGAGCCCGAGGCTCCGGCCAAACGCCCTGCACGGCCACAGCGCAAACGGCCTCCGATCGGCAAGAAATCTCGCAAATGATAAGGGTTAGGTAACCTTCCCCCTAGCGCCGGGGCCGCGCATCCCCTAAGTTTTCCGCAAAGAGAAACTCAGGGAGCATCATGTCCGGGTCCGGAGTACAAAAACTGGCTTACGTGGCCTTATTGGTTCTGTTGTTCGGCGTCTGCACCGGGTTACTGGGAGGGCTGTAAGCACATGGCCAAACGCTTTGGCGGCAAATACAGCCCAAACGACTCAGATTCGTCGACAGATCAACCGGCGCGCGGTCAGTTTGATGGCGCGCGCGTAGAACCAGCTGGTGCACGGGCTAATATCCTGTTTATCCCGGCTGTTCCATTGGTGTTTCTGTCGCTGAACGACGGTGCAATCGGGATGACCATTGGCCTGATTGCCGCTGGTTTGCTGACCGGGGCGGCCTTTCTGCTGCGCGAAGGGTTGCGGGCCGAAGCGGCCTATAACGCGCGGCGCACAGCCCGGCGCCCGGCAATTCCCCGCAAGATATTTTCCAGCGTTCTGACCGGCCTTGGGGCTGGATTGGCCTCATACCGATCCGAGTTTCTCGATGCGGCAACCGTGTCTGACGCCAGCCTCATCGCCCCAGTTTTATTCGGCACCGCTGCTGCTGTGTTGCATTCCGTTTCCTTCGGCCTGGACCCTATGTCAGACAAAGGCATGGAAGGCATCGATACCTTTCAGCAGGACCGTGTCGCACGGGTAGTCGAAAACGCTGAGGTGCATCTGACCGAAATGACCGACGCCATCAAACGTGCTGGGGACCGCCGGATCGAAGCGCGGGTCGAGCGATTTCAGGAAACTGCCCGCGATTTGTTTCGCACCGTCGAAGAAGACCCGCGCGATCTGGCCGGAGCAAGAAAATACCTGACCGTCTATCTGCAGGGTGCCCGTGACGCGACGGTAAAGTTCTCGGATGTTTATGCCAGAACACGTGATGCACAGTCGCTGCAGAATTACTCGTCTCTACTGGATGACCTGGAACAGAATTTCTCTGCCAGGACCCGTAAGATGCTATTGGATGACCGCAGCGATCTGACGGTTGAAATTGACGTGCTGCGCGAACGGTTGCAGCGCGAAGGCGTTCGGTTGGACTGACCGGCCCAAAGTATACAGAGAGGATTACCCCATGTCCGAGGAAGTAAAGAACAAGGCGGTCGAAGCCGAAACGCTGGTACAGGAAGTGACCGCCGTAGCCCTGCCCGACCCCACGGCGGAAGTTGTCCTTCTGAAAGAGGCCGACGAGCCTGTAGGTGCTGAAATTCGTAAACGCATGGGCGAGATCGACATGGGGAACACGAATTCCATCGTGTCCTTCGGCTCGGGTGCGCAGGCCGAGTTGCAGGAAATCAGCCAGGCGATGCTGGCGGATGTACGCAACAAGGATGTCGGTCCGGCAGGTGACAGCCTGCGTCATATCGTGACCACGATCCGTGGATTCTCGGTCAGCGAACTCGACGTGCGGCGCGAGCGTAGCTGGTGGGAAAAACTGTTGGGCAAGGCCGCCCCGTTCGCCAAGTTCACCGCCCAATACGAACAGGTTCAAGGCCAGATCGACCGGATCACGGATGACTTGCTTTCGCATGAACATACGCTGTTGAAGGACATCAAGTCCCTTGACATCCTGTATGAAAAGACGCTGGGCTTTTATGATGAGCTGGCGCTTTACATCGCTGCGGGCGAAGAGAAGTTGAACGAACTGGACAGCCGGGACATTCCTCAGAAAGAGGCCGAGGTTCAGGCCGCGCCCGAAGAGGATCAGGTGATGAAAGCGCAGGAGCTGCGCGATTTGCGTGCTGCGCGCGATGATCTGGAACGCCGGGTGCATGATCTGAAGCTGACGCGACAGGTAACCATGCAGTCGCTGCCCTCGATCCGTCTGGTTCAGGAAAATGACAAATCCCTGGTGACCAAGATCAACTCGACCCTAGTGAACACCGTGCCGCTCTGGGAAACCCAGCTGGCACAAGCCGTTACCATTCAGCGCAGCGCCGAGGCCACCGCCGCCGTGCGCGATGCGAATGACCTAACCAACGACCTTCTGACTGCGAATGCCGCCAACCTGCGCGAGTCGAACAAGGTGATCCGTCAGGAAATGGAGCGCGGTGTCTTTGATATCGAGGCCGTAAAACAGGCCAATGCCGATCTGATCGGAACCATCAATGAAAGCCTGGAGATTGCGGATGAAGGCAAGGCCAAACGCGCCGCTGCCGAGCAAGAGCTGCAGAAGATGGAAACCGAACTGCGCGACACTTTGGCCGCAGCCAAAGCGCGCAAGGACGGTATCGGTGACAACGCCGGAACAGCTGTTCCGGGCTAATGGTGGATTGAAGGTGCGGTCACTGGGATATCTGAAGCCCGTATTGGGTCTGGTCGCATTGCTGGCGTTGGCCAACTGCGACGAGGCCCTGACGTCTTCGGTTGCCACTCAACCGCGCCCCGTAGTCCCCCCAGCGCCTGCCCCTAATGCCTATGTACCTCCATCTGCGGCCAGTCAGGATCTGGCGCGGTTCTATCAGCGGGTAGAACGTGACCTGCTAACGCGTGGTATGCTGCGCAGCGATGGCGGCGGGCCGGACACACCCTATGATGCCAGCGATCTGGAGCGCAATTTCGAGACGATTGCCTTTTTCAACGAGTATCCAGATCACGCCGTCACCGCGACCACATACTCGACCGAGGGCCAGCTTAGCCGATGGTCCGCCCCCATCCGTGTTCAGACAGAATTCGCCCCGTCTGTGTCCCCCGAAATGCGGGCAAAGGATGCCGAACAGGTCGAGACCTTTACCGCGCGGCTGTCCAAAGTGACCGGTCATCCGATGTCTGTCGTTACCCGCAAGGCAAATTTCCATGTCTTTTTCGCGGGAAAGGATGACAGTGCATACGTGGTCTCCCGCCTGAAACAGCTTGTACCTGGCATCGATCAGCCATTGCTTGACCTGGTTGCAAACCCGCGTTCAAATATTGACTGTTTTGTCATCGCGTCTCCGACCAACCGGTCCCTGCACCGATTTGTTCGGGCGGTGGTGCTGATCCGTGCTGAATTGCCTGATATGCTGCGGCGCAGTTGCATCCACGAAGAAATGGCGCAGGGGCTGGGACTCTCCAATGACAGCAACGCTGCGCGACCATCCATCTTTAATGATGACGATGAATTTGCGCTGCTGACCAGCCATGACGAGAAATTACTGACAATGCTCTATGACCCGCGTCTTGAGCCTGGCGTGGCTGTCGAAGACGCGCGTCCCGTGGTGCGGATCATTGCGCGCGAACTGATGGGCCAGCAGCTGTGAGCCCAAGATAAGGAGACCCCAAATGGGTATTTTCGATTTTCTGACCGGCGAGTTCATCGACGTCATCCACTGGGTCGACGACACCCGCGATACGATGGTCTGGCGGTTCGAACGCGAGGGCCATGCGATCAAATACGGCGCCAAACTGACCGTGCGCGAAGGCCAGGCGGCCGTTTTCGTGCATGAGGGGCAGCTGGCGGATGTTTTCACCCCCGGTCTCTATATGCTTGAGACCAACAATATGCCGATCCTGACGACACTGCAGCATTGGGACCATGGCTTTCAGTCTCCGTTCAAATCCGAGATTTATTTCGTCAACACGACTCGCTTCAATGACCTGAAATGGGGCACCAAGAATCCGATCATGCTGCGCGATCCGGAATTCGGACCGACCCGCATTCGCGCTTTCGGTACTTATACAACCCGGGTCAAAGACCCAGCAAAATTCATGATCGAAATCGTCGGCACCGATGGTGAGTTCACGATGGATGAGATCAGCTTTCAGGTGCGCAATATCATCGTTCAGGAATTCAGCCGGGTCATCGCAGGATCAGGCATTCCGGTTCTGGACATGGCCGCCAATACCGCCGATCTGGGCAAGTTGATCGCGGCAGAAGTGACCCCGGTCTTGGACGGGTACGGGCTGGAGATGCCTGAATTTTATATCGAGAACATCTCACTGCCACCCGCAGTTGAAGCGGCGCTGGACAAGCGGACATCGATGGGGCTGGCTGGTGATCTGGGTAAATTCACCCAGTATTCAGCCGCTGAGGCGATGACAGCCGCGGCCAACAATCCCGGTCAGGGCGGTGGCATGGGCGCTGGCCTTGGCATGGGAATGGGCATGGCCATGGCACAGCAGATGTCGAACATGGCAGCGGGTCAGCCGAGCGGTCCGTGGGGCGGTTCCGCCCCCGCTGCCCAGCAACCTGCGGCGCATACGGCGCCTCCGCCGCCTCCGCCAGTGGAACACGTCTGGCATATCGCCGTTGACGGGCAAACCAGCGGGCCATTTTCCAAGGCCAAGATGGGCCGCATGGCGACAGAGGGAGAGATCACCCGTGACACCCATGTCTGGACCGCCGGTCAGGACGGCTGGAAAAAGGCGGGTGAGGTACAGGAACTGGCGCAGTTGTTCACGATCTTGCCGCCGCCCCCGCCCGGAGCCTGAAGTGACGGAAAGCTTAGGCAGCAACGTTTAACGCGTATCCGCAACCTCTCTGAAAGAGCAAACGAATGTCTACTTTGGACCGCTACTCAAAGCCCCAAATCGTATTGCACTGGCTGATCGCTGTGATCATCATCGGCGAATGGATCAGCAGCGATGGCATGGGACGGGCCCTGCACGCCCGGCTCGAGGGCAACACGGTCTGGACAGAAGGGGCCACCCCTCATGTCTGGCTTGGCTGCATCGTCTTTGCGCTGATCCTGGTCCGCATCCTTCTACGGTGGCGACAGGGCGCGCCTGCCCCGGTTGAGGAGAGCTCGGCCCTGATGGCGACCGCAGCAAAGTTGGGACATCTCTTGCTTTATGCGCTGATGGTCGCGGTGCCAATCTTCGGCATGTTGGCCTGGTTCGGGGGTATCCATGTTGCTGGTGAGGTCCACGAAACCGTGGGCAATGCCCTGTTGTTCGTCGCATTAGGTCACGCTGCCTTTGCCATCTGGCATCATTTCATCAAACGGGACGGGGTGCTGAACCGGATGCGCCTGTCCTCTGGCCGATAACGCAAATTCGAGACTTCAATGGCCCCTACCGACCCTAACATTGTAGACGAACACCGCTTTCCCTGCGATCAATGCGGGGCGGATTATCGGTTCAATCCCGGTGATGGTACGCTCACCTGTGACCATTGCGGTCACTCAGAGGCAATTGGCGCCGGACCGTGGGGCGGTTCCAGCCTGAAAGAGCTGGATTTCAACAGTGCGCTTTCGGATCAGCTGCCTGACGATGAGATCGAGGAAACGCGTGTTCTGACCTGCCCCAACTGTGCGGCTCAAGTTGAATTTGACCCGGCCACGCACGCAGCCGAATGCCCCTTTTGCGCAACCCCAGTAGTGACGGATACCGGCATCAGCCGTCACATCAAACCCCGCGGCGTGCTGCCCTTTGCGCTGGATGAACGCACTGCGCATAAGGCGATGGGAGACTGGCTGGGACGGTTATGGTTCGCCCCAAACGGGTTGAAGGATTATGCCCGCAAAGGGCGCAAGATGCAGGGTATCTATGTTCCATACTGGACCTTCGATGCGGATACGAAATCCACATATCGGGGCGAGCGCGGCATAGTTTACTATGAAACACGCAGCGTCATGCGCGATGGCAAGCGTGTACAACAAAGGGTCGCCAAGGTGAGATGGTCCCCGAAATCGGGCCGGGTCGCACGGTTCTTTGATGACGTTCTGGTTTTGGCATCCCAGTCTTTGCCCAAGAAGTACACCGACGCGCTGGAACCCTGGGATTTACCCGCGTTGGAACCGTATCAGCCTGAGTACCTCGCCGGTTTTCGGGCCGAGGCCTATACAGTCGAATTGAATGACGGCTACACCGAAGCCCGCACACATATGTCCCGCGTGATAGAACGGGATGTACGCTTTGATATTGGTGGCGATCGGCAGCGCGTTCATGCGGTTGAGACCGATGTGCGGGATGTGACCTTCAAGCATGTCCTCCTGCCGATCTGGATGGCCGCCTACAAATATCGGGGGCAGACGTACAGGTTTGTAGTAAACGGCCGCACCGGGCGCGTTCAGGGGGAACGTCCCTGGTCAGCGCTCAAGATCTCTGTCGCCGTGTGCCTTGGCCTTTTGGTAGCTGCCGGTGTTGGTTACATGGTGGCAACCGGTCAGCAATGACGTGACCGGCTAACCGCATCAGCACTTGAACATCCGCCAGTCTGACCTCATCCTGCGCCCTGTCAACGCCGATGGGGAGGCCTGTGTGACACTATCCGCTCTGAACAGTCTACTGGATCAACGGCATTCCTGCCGCGCCTTCCTGTCTGACCCGGTGCCAAAGGATCAGATTAATCAGATCCTGACCAGCGCAGCCCGCGTTCCAAGCTGGTGCAATGCGCAGCCCTGGAACGTGACCATCACCAGCGGGCCAGAGACCGATAAGTTTCGGAAGGCTCTGCAGGATGAGGTAACCGCGGACACGCCATCCCCGGACCTGCCCTTTCCTGCCTCCTATTCGGGCATCTACCAGGAACGCCGCCGTGAATGCGGCTGGGCCCTTTACGAAGCCGTTGGCGTTGAACGCGGAGATCGCGCCGGGTCCACCCGGCAGATGATGGAGAATTTCGCCCTTTTCGGAGCGCCCCATTGTGCAATCATATCCAGCCCAACGGAACTCGGCGCTTATGGCGCGATGGATTGTGGTGGCTTTGTTACGGCCTTCACCCTGGCGGCGCAGGCTCTGGGCATAGCGACAATTCCGCAGGCCGCAGTGGCCAGCTATGGCCTTTTTCTGCACCGATATTTCAACATCCCGGATGACCGTCTGATCCTATGTGCGATCTCTTTCGGCTATGCAGACAAAGACCACCCGGCCAACAGGTTTAGAACCAGTCGCGCCGCGCCCGACGCGTTTGTCGAGTGGGTCGACTGACCATCAAATGGAGGAACCAAATGCGTGCGCTGTTGCAGAGGGTCTCGCTGGCAAAAGTCTCGGTCGAGGGTACGGTGATCGGACAAACCGGTCCGGGCCTGCTGATACTGGTTTGCGCGATGCAGGGGGATGACGACCAAAAGGCCGAACAGCTTGCTGACAAGGTCTCAAAGCTGCGGATATTCAAGGATGAGGCCGGCAAGATGAACAGGTCGGTTCTGGATACGGGCGGCTCGGCCCTAGTAATCAGCCAGTTCACACTTGCCGCTGATACCTCGCGCGGGAACCGCCCGGGGTTTTCTGAAGCGGCACCGCCAGAGGTTGGAAAACGCTTGTATGAGGTTTTCGCGCATCGGCTAAGTGGTCTTGGCGTCCCTGTCGAAACCGGTCAATTCGGGGCGGATATGGCCGTCGAACTGGTCAATGACGGCCCGGTCACGATCTGGGTCGAAAGCTGATGGAGCAAAGGCAAAAGGCAACCCGAATATGGCAGGCCGGGGTTGACGCGGTTGGTGGATATGCGGCGACGTTATCCGCCTTGAACGATGTAGAGCAACCCAACCAAATTCTGGCTGTCGGCAAAGCTGCGGCGGCGATGACCCGCGCAGCGCTGGACCATTTCGGCCCCCTCCCCGCGCTGGTTGTCACCAAGGATGGCCACGGGGACGCCCTGCCTGACCATGTCAGGGTGATCGAGGCCTCTCATCCCGTTCCTGATATCCGCAGTCTGCAAGCGGGCCGCGCACTGCGTGAGATGGTCCAGTCGATGGGATCATCTTCGCATTTGCTGCTGCTGGCTTCGGGCGGGGCCTCGTCTTTGGCTGAGGACCTTGTACCCGGCAATACGCTGGCGAATCTGGAGCAGTTGAACCGAAAACTGCTGTCGGAAGGGTTGAATATCTCTGAAATGAACGCCGAACGGCGCAAACTGTCCCAAATCAAAGGGTCTGGCCTGTTGGCCCAGTTCAAAGGAGCGAAGGCGACTGTTCTGGCGATTTCCGATGTGCCCGGCGATGACCTGAACGTTATCGGATCGGGCATTGGCGCACTTCCTGAGCCGCGCGATTTTCAGGGAGTTGCGCGCATCGTTGCATCGAACAAGCATGCCCGTGCTGCCGCCGCCCGACTGGCCATGGCCGAGGGCGCACCCGTTTTAGCGAATGAGGAATGCCTGCACGATGACCTGAAAAGCATAGCAGCCCGTTTGGGGCCACGGCTGCGCAATATGCCCGAAGGCGTCATGGTTTTCGGTGGAGAGCCAACTGTCGTGCTGCCCAGAAATCCAGGCAAGGGTGGGCGCAATCAGGCCCTCGCTTTAGCGTTGGCCAGAGAAATCGCGGGTATTGCTGGGCTGACGCTGCTTGTCGGGGGCACCGACGGCACCGACGGGCCGACCCAGGCCGCGGGGGCGATTGTTGACGGGACCATTTGGGGCGATGGTGCGGAAAAGGCGCTGCGGGATGCTGACAGCGGCAGCTATCTGGAACGCGCAAATGCTCTTTTCGTCACCGGACCGACCGGAACCAACGTAATGGACCTTATTGTCGCAATCCGAGGCTGATTTGACGATTTTCACCTGCACCAAATCCCTTTTGGCCCCGAGACTGACCGAATGAATCCAGCCGACAATTCGCTACTCGACATCGAAGACCTGCCAGATGTCGGCATTCACATGCCGGATGGGTGCCGGCTTTCAGCCCGGATATGGAAGCCGTCGCGTGCAGAAAGCCACCCTGTACCTGCCATTCTGGAGTTCCTGCCCTATCGCAAGCGCGACGGCACTGCGACACGAGACGCCCTGACCCATCCTTGGTTTGCCAAGCGCGGTTATGCCTGCATCCGCGTGGACATGCGCGGCAATGGTGACAGCGAAGGGCTGATGGAGGATGAGTATACCCAGCAGGAACTGGACGATGCAGTTGCAACTATCGAGTGGCTGGCGCAGCAACCGTGGTGCTCTGGTTCTGTAGGAATGATGGGGATCAGTTGGGGCGGATTCAATGCTTTGCAGGTGGCGGCACTACAGCCAGAGGCGCTGAAGGCGATTATCACGCTGTGCTCGACCGCCGACCGGTATGCGGACGACATCCACTACAAGGGTGGCTGCCTGCTGAACGAAAATCTCGGCTGGGGCGCGACCATGTGGTCTTATTCATCGCGCGCTCCCGATCCGGCCCTGCGTCCGAACTGGCGCGAGCTGTGGCTGGACCGCCTTGAGAACGAGCCCTTTCTGCCCTCTGTCTGGTTGCGCCATCAGACTCGGGATGCCTATTGGCGTCACGGGTCAGTCTGCGAGGATTTCAGCGCTATCCGGGCGGCGACTTTGGCTGTTGGCGGCTGGGGTGATGCCTATAAGAATACGGTGCCTTTATTGGTTGAACAGCTTGATTCTCCGGTCAAGGGGATCGTCGGACCATGGGTTCACAAGTATCCGCATTTTGCTGTTCCGGAGCCCCGAATCGGATTTCTGCAAGAGGCCCTGCGTTGGTGGGACCATTGGTTGAAAGGCCAGGATACTGGCGTCGACCAGGAACCCGACTATCGCGCCTATCTTATGGATGGGGTACGCCCCCAGCGCTGGTACAAGGAACGGCCCGGTTGCTGGATAACCGAGGATAAAGGCGCGACCTCGCATCTTCCTATTCAAACTCTGAATATTTCTAATGTTGGGCTGGACCAACCCGGACCGCTGGACACGTGCATCCGATCCCCCCAGACCTGCGGGATGGAAGGCGGAGAATACTGCGCCATCTGGTTGGGGCCGGATATGCCGGGCGATCAGCGTGTGGATGATGCATTTTCGGCCTGTTTCGACAGCGCCCCACTGGCCAATGATCTGAACATCGTGGGCGCGCCGCAAATATGCCTGCACATCAGTGCCGACCGTCCCCATGCCCAGATGGCAGTGCGCTTGAATCACGTCCATCCCGATGGGGCAACAACACGCATAACATACGGTGTCCTTAACCTGTGCCATCGCGATACCCATTCGCAACCGACCGAATTGGTCCCAGGCAAGGTATACGAGGTCACGCTGGATCTGGACCATATCGCTTATCGGGTGCCAAGGGGACACCGCTTGCGGATTGCGGTATCCAGCGCCTATTGGCCGCTGATCTGGCCTTCGCCCGAGTCTGCAGAACTGCATCTGACCGAGGGCCAAATCAAGCTGCCCATCCGTCACGCGGCTAGCGAGGCATATGTATTCCCTCCCCCGGATGCCGAGGCCGCACACGACATCACGACTGTCCGAGACAGCCGGAACTCTCGACAGGTCGAAACTGACATGAATTCGGGGGAAACTCATCTGATTATCGAAGATGACTTTGGCCTTGTTACGGACAACCACCACGGCCTGACACATGGCGGAACAGCCTTTGAACGTTGGTCGATTCGCCCTGATGACCCCTTATCTGCGCGCGGATATTGCCATTGGACACAAGAGATAATCCGTGACGGCACAGAGCTGCGTACAGAAACATCTTGCGAAATGTGGTCAGACGCCGGAAACTTCTACCTCTGTGCTGAACTCAAGGCATTTGAAAACGGCAGTATGGTATTTTCAAAGACTAAGGAGGATACCGTACCGCGTAATCATATGTGAAATTCAAGCAGGTCTGAGCCGGACTTTTTTCTTGCTCGACCAACCGAATTGCGCCTAACTTGACTGGCGCGTCAATAAAAAAACCCGTCAGGGGCTGACGAGATAAATCACTGGGAGATATCTGAATGAACGAACAAATCACTCACATGGCCAAGCAGGTTACAGCTGGCAAGCTGACCCGCCGCGAATTTATGGGGAAAGCTGCAGCACTTGGTGTGTCTGCTGCGATGGCCAGCACAATGTTTGCCGATGCTGCACGCGCGGCTGGCCCGAAAAAGGGCGGTGATCTGAAATTTGGCCTGCAGGGCGGGGAATCCACCAACTCGCTTGACCCGGCCACCTATGCCAGCTCGGTTCCGTTCCAGAACGGCAAGCAGTTCGGCGACCAACTGGTCGAGGTTGCGCCCGATGGATCGATCGAACCGCGCCTTGCAGAAAGCGTCGAAGGCAGCGCGGATGCCAGGGTCTGGACCTTCAAACTGCGTCAGGGCGTGGAATTCCACAACGGCAAGACCATGACCAGCGAAGACGTGCTGAAAACCATGGAGCGTCACTCGAACGAGGATTCCCAATCCGGTGCTCTGGGCATCATGCGCGGCATCGAATCGATGAAGGCTGATGGCGACAATTTCCAGGTTACGCTGAATGAACCAAATGCCGACCTGCCCTATCTGATGGCGGACTATCACCTGATCATCCAGCCGGATGGCGGCATGGAAGATCCGGGCGCAGGGGTTGGCACCGGCCCTTACCAAGTGGAAGTCAACGAACCCGGCGTGCGCCACGTGTTCAAGAAATTCGCCAACCACTGGAGCGATTACGGCAATTTCGACAGCGTCGAAGTGGTTGTTATCAATGACGCAACCGCCCGGACCGCCGCGCTGCAATCCGGTCAGGTCCACGCGATCAACCGGGTCGAGCCCAAGATTGCTGATCTGCTGGGTCGCGCACCGAACCTGACTGTGCATTCAACCGCAGGCCGTGGCCACTATGTGTTTATCATGCATTGCGACACGGCACCGTTTGATAACAATGAACTGCGTTTGGCCCTGAAACACGCGATTAACCGTCAGGATCTGGTCGACAAGGTTCTGCGTGGCTATGGCTCGATTGGGAATGACATGCCGATCAACGCGGCCTACCCGCTGTTTGACGGTTCGATCCCGCAGCGTGAATTCAGCATCGAAAAAGCAGCTGAGCATTACAAGAAGTCGGGTCATGACGGCTCACCAATCATTCTGCAGGTCGCTGATGGCGCCTTCCCTGGTGCGGTGGATGCGGCCGCCCTGTTCCAGCAGACCGCGGCTCAGGCTGGTATCCCGCTGGAAATCAAGCGTGAACCCAACGATGGTTACTGGTCCGAGGTTTGGAACGTACAGCCGTTCTGCGCCTCGTACTGGGGTGGCCGTCCGGTGCAGGACCAGATGTATTCGACCGCGTATCTGTCGACCGCAGACTGGAACGACACGCGGTTCAAGGTTCCGGCCTTTGACGAGATGCTGTTTGCAGCCCGCGCCGAGCTGGACAATGACAAGCGCAAGGACATCTACAAACAGATGGGCATGATGGTCCGCGACGAAGGCGGCGTAATCTGCCCGATGTTCAATGATTTCGTCGAAGGTGTCAGCAATCAGCTGGAAGGTTGGGAAAGCGACCCGACCCAAGAGATGATGAACGGCAACATGTCCCGCAAGATGTGGTTCTCCTGATAAGGACCACGGATCATGCATCCTATCATCAAATTGGTTTCCCAGCGCCTTGCGCTGGGACTCCTATTGCTGTTTGGCGCTTCGGCCCTGATTTTTGGCCTGACCGAAGCCCTGCCCGGAGACGCCGCGCAAGCCGTCCTGGGACAGTCCGCAACTCCTGAGGCTCTTGCTAACTTACGTGAGGAAATGGGGCTGAACCGCCCTGCCCTGACCCGATACGCCGAATGGCTGGGCGGGATCGTTCAAGGCGATCTGGGTCAATCGATGACCAACAAACTGGATATCGCTGAAAGCATCGGCAAGCGCCTGGGCAACACGCTGTTCCTGGCTTGTGCCGCCGCCGTCGTCTCCGTACCACTCGCTATCTTCCTTGGCTTGTTGGCCGTCCGCTATCGCAACCGTATGCCGGACAAATTGATCTCAGCTGTGACCTTGACCACGGTTTCGATCCCCGAATTCCTGATCGGCTACGTGATTATCTACTTCGTTTCCGTAAAACTGGGCTGGTTTTCCTCGCTTGCGATGATCAACGATTCGATGTCCTTCGGCGAAAAGCTCTATGCAATCGCCTTGCCGGCCTTTGTGCTGACGCTGGTGGTATTGGCACAGATGATGCGGATGACCCGCGCCGCAATCCTAAACCTGATGCAGTCGGCCTATATCGAAACGGCTGAGCTGAAAGGTTTGTCCAGTTTTCAGGTCATCGCGCGACATGCCTTCCCCAACGCGATTTCGCCCATTGTCAACGTAGTTATGCTGAACCTGGCCTATCTGGTCGTGGGCGTCGTCGTGGTCGAAGTGGTGTTCGTTTACCCTGGCATGGGGCAATATCTTGTGGACTCGGTGACCAAGCGTGACGTGCCTGTGGTTCTGGCCTGCGGCGTTGTCTTCGCTGCGGTCTATATCGGGCTGAACATGGTTGCCGATATCGTGTCCATCCTTGCCAATCCAAGACTGAGGCACCCGAAATGATGAAGAATCTTCCTATTTCGGCCATGATCGGTCTGTTTTTCACCGGGCTGTACTTTTTCGTGGCGCTCGCCGCACCTCTGATCGCTCCTTACGGCATGGCCGAGGTGGTCGGTGATGTCTGGGAACCGTCCAGTGCCAAACACCTGTTGGGTACGGACAATATCGGGCGCGATCTGCTAACTCGCATGATCTATGGCGGGCGCACGACCATCTTTATCGCTGCTGCTGCCACAATCCTCAGCTTTGCCACCGGCACCACGCTGGGCTTGCTGGCCGCTGTTCTTGGTGGCTGGGCCGATCAGGTCCTCAGCCGAGCGGTTGACCTGGTCATGTCGATCCCGACACTGATCCTGGCGCTGGTCATTCTGGCGATTGTCCCGGTGACTGTCCCGATCCTGATCCTGGTGATGGGCCTGCTGGATGCCACACGCCCCTATCGCCTGTCGCGATCTGTCGCTGTGGATATCAATGTGATGGACTATGTTGAGGCTGCCAAGCTGCGCGGTGAGGGTCGTATCTGGATCATCTTCCGGGAAATCCTGCCCAATGCTCTGTCGCCTCTGGTGGCCGAGTTCGGATTGCGGTTCATCTTTATGGTTCTGTTTATCTCGACCCTCTCGTTCCTGGGTTTGGGCGTCCAACCGCCGCTGGCGGATTGGGGTGGAATCGTGAAGGAAAACAAAGACGGTATCGTCTATGGCATCGGCGCGGCGCTATATCCGGCTGTTGCCATCGCGACCCTCGCCATCTCGGTCAACCTTGTTGCTGACTGGGTCCTGAACCGTACCACATCGCTGAAAGGAGGCCGGGGATGAGTGATACCCTTCTCAAGGTCCGCGACCTCAAAATCGGCGCGACCGTCTATCCACCGGGTGAAAAACCCCATGATATCGAAATCGTGCACGGGGTCAGCTTTGACCTTGAACGCGGCAAGGTGTTGGGGCTGATCGGTGAATCCGGGGCCGGTAAATCCACCATTGGTCTGGCCTCAATGGCCTATGGCCGTGGTGGTGTTGAACTCACCGGCGGAGAGGTTTGGGTTAACGGGCGCGATATCCTGAAAACCCCGCATAGCGATATCCGTAATCTGCGCGGAGGCGAAGTAGCATATGTTTCGCAATCCGCTGCAGCATCGTTCAACCCAGCCAAGAAGATCATGGATCAGGTGATCGAAGCCGCGGTGGAGCACAAGAAGTTCTCGCGTAAAGAGGCCGAAGCCCGCGCGCGGGAACTGTTCGCCAAGCTGGGGCTTCCCGATCCGGACAATATTGGTGATCGCTATCCGCACCAAGTTTCGGGTGGTCAGCTACAGCGGTGTATGACAGCACTGGCGCTTTGTCCTGAGCCTGATCTGGTGGTGTTCGACGAACCGACAACTGCGCTGGATGTAACCACCCAGATCGATGTTCTGATGGCCATTAAGGAAGCCATTCGTGATACCGGCGTTGCCGCGCTCTATATCACCCACGATCTGGCCGTCGTTGCACAAGTCAGCGACGACATCATGGTTCTGCGCATGGGTAACACGGTTGAGTACGGCAACACCGATCAGATCATCAACAACCCGCAGGAAGAGTATACCAAGGCGCTGGTCTCGGTCCGCTCCATCGAACATGAAGAAAAGAAGCCAACATCCGAACCAGTGCTGACAGTTGACGGGATCACTGCGCGCTATAAGGGGCTGAATTTCGACGTGCTGCACAACGTCAATGTCGAGCTTCATCCGGGCCAAACATTAGCGGTTGTGGGCGAATCCGGTTCTGGCAAGTCCACGCTGGCACGGGTGATCACCGGTCTGCTTCCGCCGCGCGATGGCGAGATCAATTTCGCCGGACGCAAGCTCAGTGGCGACCTGAAGGGCCGCAGCCGTGAAGACCTGCGCGAATTGCAGATGATCTATCAGATGGCAGACGTGGCGATGAACCCGCGTCAGACCGTTGGAACGATCATCGGGCGCCCGCTGGAGTTCTACTTCAACATGCGCGGCGCCGAAAAGCGCAAGCGGATCGTGGAACTGCTGGATGAGATCGAGCTGGGCGAGAAGTACATGGATCGCTATCCGGCGGAACTTTCTGGCGGCCAGAAACAGCGTGTTTGCATTGCGCGTTCATTGGCGGCCAAGCCTAAGATGATCATCTGTGATGAGGTCACCTCGGCGCTCGATCCGCTGGTGGCGGATGGTATCCTCAAACTGCTGCTGGACCTGCAGAAGATCGAGGATGTGGCCTATCTGTTCATCACCCACGATCTGGCAACGGTGCGCGCGATCAGCGACAGTATTGCGGTGATGTATCAGGGCCGAGTCGTCCGCTACGGCCCCAAGTCGCAGGTGCTGAGCCCACCGTTTGATGACTATACCGACCTACTGCTCAGCTCTGTCCCCGAAATGCATCTGGGCTGGCTGGAAGAGGTCGTCGCCCACCGCAAAATGGAAAGCGCCGGGAACTGATCCCGGCCCTTCCCGTAAGTTTATGAAATCCCGGCGCCATTCGATCAAGGTGTCGGGATTTTGCCATTCGGGGCGGGATCAGGCAGCCAGACCGCACCGAATCTTTTAGGGTCGGCTGAAGCAATCTGAAAAAGGGTCAGAGCATGGACCGCAAACTTCTCCTCATCATTCTGGACGGTGTTCCATGGCGCAATTTCCGTCGCTTGTTCGGCAATCTGGAAGGCTGGGTCGACACCGGCGAGGCGCGCGTTTGGAAGAAGCGCGCTGTGCTACCGTCAATCTCGGCAAGCTGCTATGCCTCGATCCATACCGGTGTAACACCGCAGGAGCATGGCTGTACCGGCAATGGCAACGTGTTCCGCCTGAGTCAGAAGGACATCTTCAGCCAAGTGCGCGAAGCCGGCGGCGTGACTGGGGCTGTGGCCCACAGCTTCTGGTCGCAATTCTTTAATCGCCATCCATTCGACTATGTCCGCGATGTTGAATATGACGAGCCCAACAGCAAAACGATCAATCATGGTCGGTTCCACACGATGACAGGCTATGGCAAAGCAAACCAGATGACGCCCTGTGACGTCGATCTGTTCGCAACGCTGACCAATCTCTGCCTACGCCATGGCTTGGACTATGGATTGCTGCATACCAGCACTTTGGACAGCATGGGTCATAGGTTCTTTCATGAATGTGAAGAGATGGACCATGCCTGTTTCGTGATGGACGAAATGCTGGCCCCGTTTATCCCGCGCTGGCGGCAGTTGGGTTACGACGTCATCGTCACCGCAGATCACGGCCAGGACGATCGTGGCCATCACGGTGGGCGTGGCGCATTGCAGCAGGAAACCGCGCTGTATTACTTCGGTGACGCCGAAGGCCCCGATGCGAATGCTGTGATCGGCCAGCTACAGCTGGCGCCCACGATTCTGGACCGTTTGGGTGCCCCGATTGCCGAAACCATGAACGGTCAGCCCTTCTTGAAGTAGGGGATCAGTCGTAGGGCCAGATCTGCTGGCCCAACGCCTCTATCGCCACCGAGATCCTCTCGAAGCTGTCCGCCGCACGTTTGACCATAGTGCGCGCCCGCAGATAGCCGTGCACAAGGCCGGGTTCATTGATGCAATGAGCCTGCCCACCTGCAGCCCTGATCTGCTCGCAATAGATCGCACCATCATCACGTAAGGGATCACAATCTGCAGTTACCACCACGGTTGGGGGCAGCCCCGAGAAATCCGTGTCATGCAATGGAGCGAATGTCGGGTCGTTTTCCGGCACATCTCCACCACAGCGCACCTTCTCGTAAAAACTTACATCCTCCAGCGTCAGCAAAGGCGCATGGGCATGTTCCTTATAGGAACCACGGGACGAATCTCCGCCCAAGCCTGGATAGATGAGGACCTGACCAAGAAGATTGTCGAACTGCGTCCGTCCGTGCTGTGAAACTGCGGCGGCCAGATTTCCACCCGCGCTGTCGCCCGCCAGAACGAAAGGGTCCTGGAACTCTTGCACCGCCCAGTTGGTTGCCGCCCAGCTATCGTGAAACTGGGCAGGATGAATATGTTCGGGGCTCAGGCGGTAATCCACGGCAATCACCCGATACCCAGTTTGTGCACAAAGTTCGGCACAGACATCGTCGTGACTGTCCAGTCCGCCGACGACAAACCCGCCTCCGTGGAAATAGATCACCGTCCGGCTTGGATTGCCTGCGGTGTAAATGCGAACAGGCACGCCATCGGCGCACCTGTCTTCTGTTTCAACACCCATTGGGCGAGGCTGGCGAAAATCCTTGCACATTACGTCATAGACGCCGCGCTGATCTTCGATCGACAATTCGACCGCGTCATCAGGATAGCTTTCAGCCGTTCGTCTTATGAACGCCCAGGTTTCTTCATCGATCAGACGTTCATAGTCCATAGCCCCTCCGCGATCAGGCAGCCCACTCCCATGGCCGGGTGAACGATCCCAGCACTTTGCTGACATCGTCGTCCGAGGAACCGTTGGCGTCAAGCTGCGCGACAAGTCCGCGCTTTTTATCATCCAGAACCGAAACCACACGCGCAGCAACGCCTGCGTCTTCAAGCGCACCATTGTAGATGCGTGTGATCGCCTGCTTACGTAGCTCGGGCTTAAAGACTTTGCCCACTGCCGTTTTGGGCAGTTCGTCCAGAATAGTCATGTGCTTAGGTTGCGCGGCACGCTCGTGAACGTGAACTCTGCAGTATTCCATCAGCTCCTGCTCTGTCACACTGGCCCCAGAGACCAGTTCGACAAAGGCACAGGGCACTTCACCCGCATGGGCGTCTGGTTGACCGATCGCACCGGCAAATGCCACGGCCTCATGCCCCAACAGCGCCTCTTCGATCTCGGCCGGGTCGATATTGTGCCCGCCGCGAATGATCAAATCCTTGGCACGACCGGTGATCCACAAATAGCCATCATCGTCAAACCGGCCCAAATCACCGGTGCGCAGATATTTGTCATAGTGGAACAGGCCCACGTTCTTTTCGACCTCTGTATACGTGTTGCCCGCAAATACGCCGGGGTTCGAGATACAGATCTCACCAATCTGATCAGTTCCACATTCGGTCGGACCGTCGGGCCCATCCTGCAGGATTTTCACATCCGTATAAGGGAACGGAACGCCAATCGAACCGATCTTCTTTTCGCCATCCACCGGGTTGCACGACACAAGGCAGGTGGCTTCGGTCAGGCCATAGCCTTCGACTATAGTGACGCCGGTGGCCTCTTCAAAGCGACGGAACAGTTCAACCGGCAAAGGAGCCGAGCCTGAGAAGGCCGTTTTCACTGACGAGATATCAGCGTCGACAGGGCGCTGCATTTTGGCAGAGATCGCTGTCGGAACCGTGATGATAAAGCTGACTTTCCAACGCTCGATCAGTTTCCAGAAATTGTCGAAAACGCCATCCCCGCGATATCCTTGAGGCGTCGGGAAGACCACATGCGCACCCGAACTCACCGCAGCCATGACGATCACATGCACAGCAAAGACGTGGAACATGGGCAGTGGGCACATGACCACATCGTTTTCGTCGAACAACAAGGTGCCACCACACCAGCCATTATAGATCAGGCCGGAATATTTGTGTTGTGCAACCTTGGGCATGCCGGTTGTACCACCAGTATGGAAATAGCACGCAACACGGTCTGATTTACTGTCTTCGAATGTCAGTGTCTTGGGCTGTTTCGCCAGCTCTTTGCTGAAATTCAAATAGTCCGCATGAGCCAATTTAGCCTTGTCGCCCATTTTGGGACGCACAAGGGGCACGATCCACGATTTCGGAGGCGTCAGATAGCGATTCAGGTCGATTTCCAAAATTGTGTTCACACCGGGCGCGTGGCGTACGGCCTCTTCCACCTTCTGTGCAACATCGGCTTTGGGAAATGACTTTAGCGTCACAACAACCTTGGCTTTCGTCTCGCGCAAAATTGCTGCGATTTGCTCGGGCTCCAACAACGGGTTGATCGGGTTCACGATCCCTGCGACGGCCCCTCCCATGAGGGTCACCAGAGTTTCGTTGCAGTTGGGCAGCACATAGGCCACCACATCGTTTTCACCGATACCCAGAGATCTGAAAAGATTGGCGGCCTGATTGACCTTACCCAGCAGATCAGACCACGTCAGTGTCTCGGCCTTATCGGTTGGGCCGGAAAACAGCTGAAAGCTAATGGCCTTGTGGTCGGGGAACTTGGCCGCCGTTCGAGAAAGTAACTGATGAAAGGTTACCGGTACGTCTCGATCCTCCCACGGCATTTCATTTTCTATTCTTGCCTTATCGTCTAATCCCGCGAATGCCATTAGTTCCTCCCTGTACTTTTACTGCGTCACGCGCAGGCTCTCATCTAGGATGAAAGTAAAACCCGCTCATGTGCAAGTAAGGGCTTAACGGCAGAACAACCCAGAATGTAGAATGACGCTGGGGCGCAAAACAAAATATCTCGCCATCAGGTTACTCTGCTGCAACACCATCGGTAAATTGCAACCGTGCCAAACGCGCGTACAGCCCATCCTGCGATACCAGATCGTCATGCGTTCCCTGCGCAACGATCTGCCCGTTCTCCAGGACGATGATGCGGTCGGCTTTTTTCACGGTTGCCAATCTGTGCGCAACAATCAGCGTCGTCCGCCCTGCACGCAACCTGTCGACAGCCCCTTGCACAGCGCGCTCGCTTTCAGCGTCCAATGCCGATGTCGCCTCATCCAACAACAGGATCGGAGCATCGCGCAAAATGGCGCGGGCGATGGCGATCCGCTGTTTTTGTCCCCCGGACAGCATGACGCCTCGCTCTCCTACAAAGCTGTCATAGCCTTCGGGCAGCGTCGAGATGAATTCGTGGGCCGCAGCTGCGCGGGCTGCGTCTTCAACCTCGGCATCCGTCGCATCGAGCCGCCCAAATCGGATATTTTCGCGCGCCGATGCTGCGAATATCGTGGGATCCTGAGGCACAAGTGCCATATGACGGCGGAAATTGGAACGATCCAAATCTCGCAGGTCAATACCATCCAAACAAACGCGTCCCGAGTCAGGATCATAGAATCGCTGAATCATCTGGATCACGGTTGTTTTTCCGGCCCCCGAGGGGCCGACAAATGCGACGGTTTCCCCGGGGTTGACTGTCAGCGACAGTTCATTCAACGCCACGACATCCGGACGCGCCGGGTAGCGGAAAGTCACATCGTCGAACCGAATCTTGCCGCGCACGGGCGCGGGGAAAGCTTGCGCCTGGCCGGGATCGTTCACGGTGTCCTGAGCATTCAACAGCTCGACCAACCGCTCGGTCGCACCGGCCGCACGCTGCAATTCGCTCCAGATTTCGGACAGGGCCGCAACCGAACCGGCCATGATGATCGAATAGATCACGAACTGGATCAGAACGCCCTCGGTCATGACACCGTTGCGGACATCATTCGCCCCCATCCACAACACGCCCACGATTCCGGAAAACACCAGGAATATAACGATGACGGTCAGCACGGCCCGGGTCTGAATTCGGCGCAGCGAGACAGTATAGGACGTTTCGGTCATCTCACCGAACTGATTTCGGCTGGCCTGCTCATGGGTAAAGGCCTGAACGGTTTGAACTGCGCTCAGCGCTTCACCGGCGTTGCCCGATGAGGCTGCGATCCAGTCTTGGTTTTCCCGGCTAATAACCCGCAGGCGCCGCCCCAATACCAGTATCGGAACTACAACCAGCGGAATCAGCAGCAAGACCATCCCGGTCAGCTTGGCCGAGGTCAGCAGCATCAGCACAAGCCCGCCCAGAAACATCAACATATTGCGTAGAGCGATCGAGACTGACGAGCCCAGCACGGATTGAATCAGCGTGGTGTCGGTCGTGATCCGGCTCAGCACCTCACCCGTCATGATACGTTCATAGAATTCGGGGCTCATCCCGATGACGCGATCAAAAACGGCTTTGCGGATATCGGCGACAACGCGTTCGCCCAGGCGCGTAACAAGCGCGTAGCGGATACCTGTTCCGACGGCCAGAATCGCGGCGATGCCCAGCGCCGCCAGAAAGTACCAATCCAGTAGCTCTCCGTCTTCGATCCGAAAGTTGTCGACCACACGGCGGACAGCCAAAGGCAATGTCAGCGTCATGCTGGCGGTCAGAACCAAGGCCAAAGAGGCCCCAATCATTTGCAATCGATAAGGCTTCATGAATGGCCAGAGCGAAGCCAGAACACCGATTTTCCTGGACCTGGCCCGTTCCTCAGCCGCACCGGGTGCGGGTTTTGCTGCTGGACTGGCTGAGACGGGTTTTGCCATGTCAGGCCCTTACATCGTGTTCGAATTCCGGTATCCCGCTTCTTGGCGTCTACAACCCGCCGGGTCAAGCGGTGCAGCCGAATGGCCCAAACGAAAGGCTATTTGACGCAGACTTTTGGGGCTGATTTGGAGCGGGCGGCGGGAATCGAACCCGCTTCATCAGCTTGGAAGGCTGAGGTAATAGCCAGTATACGACGCCCGCTCAGCGGTGGCTGGTTTATGCCATGCCCAAGGTGTCGTCAAGCACAGTTCGCACGCGAAATTCAAAATCATATGACACCCGGGGACGGACCCCGGCGCATCGGTAATCCCGGGGTCGTTTCGGCAGCGCGCGGCTTATTCAACGCGCGGCATTCGCCCATTCGCAAGTTTCAAGATCCGCCGAAATACGGATCATGGATGCCAGATTCTTACTGGAAGATTCGGCCAAGCCAATCAACTTCGCAGGATAGGTCGTTGCGGCGCTCAGCGCATCCTTCAGCGGGACACCGACATTTTTGACAAGGATGCGAACAGCCGTCGTCAGATCCAGGTCAGCCCCTGCCAGCGTTCCATTTTCAAGCGTCAGGCGGCCATCCGTTCTGGTAATACGGCGCCCTTCAAGGTTGAATTCGGCATCCTCTGTTCCGGCAACAGCCATGGCATCGCTGACCAGAAATATCCGGGCCGGGCCGGTCTTTGCCGCCCATGCCGCCCGCATGACCTCAGGGTGTACGTGTATACTGTCTGCAATCAGACCCGCAGACAAACCCGCATTGGCCAGCGCCGCCCCCACAAGACCAGGCTCGCGGTTTCCAAGCTGGCTCATGGCGTTGAACAGATGTGTGACACAGCGCGCGCCCGCCGCAGCATAACGTTGACAGGTCGCAAAATCCGCATCGCTATGACCCAGAGACACCAGAATTCCGGCCTCAGCCAAAGAGGTAACCTGTCGCTCAGACACAGCTTCTGGCGCCAGGGTTACTTTAAGGCAAGGCAATCGGCTGGCCGCGGCTATCAGGGTGGTCAGATCCTCTTCATCCATCGGGCGGATCAGCGCGGCGTCATGCGCCCCTTGTCGCGCCAACGAAAGATGCGGTCCCTCCAGATGCAGTCCAGCGACACCGGGAACACCGACATCCACAGCCTTGATCGCGGCCTCTATTGCCTGCTGGGTCTTGGCCGCAGTGTCGGTAATCAGGGTGGGCAAAAAGGATGCGACTCCAAGCTTTCTATGCGCTTGAGAAATGCGCTGGATAGTCTCGACAGAAGGGTCATCGTTGAACATGACACTTCCGCCGCCATTGACCTGTAGGTCCACAAATCCGGGGCAGAGAATATCACCGTTCAGATCGACCTGCTGCCCGGCGATTTTGGTTCCGTCTGCCGGGGTGATCTCGGACAAATTACCTTGGCGAAACACAACCGCCTGCCCCTCCAGCAGGTGTGTGCCGTCGAAATAGGCGCCGTTTCTGAATACAACCGTCTCAGAGGTCATACAGTTTCCGTAACTTTCTTAAGGTGACGCGGGGCATCAGGGTCAATTCCGCGATTGCAGGCGACCGATTCAACCATGCTGTAGAACGATGTGATGGCGCTGATGGGATCGGTCAGCCAATGGTCCGTTCTGACGACCGGCAGAGGCTGCGCCCGTTTCACCGCCGAGGTTGTGGCAAAAACGGTAGCCCCTTTTGCCGCCAACGCATCAGCCGCTTCTGCCGTTGTTTGTTCAGCGGCATCACTGGCAGCGAACACAATGGTTGGAAACCCTTCTTCAACGATTGAGACCGGCCCGTGCAGAACTTCTGCAGTCGAATAGCTCTCGGCGTGGATCTGGCAGGTCTCTTTGATTTTCAGCGCCGCTTCATTCGAGATCGCCAGCGATGGACCGCGACCCAAGGTAAAAAGGGACCGGCCGGAAATCGCATTGGCGGCCGGGGTCCAGTCGCATTGGGCAGCCTTCCCAAGATACCCGGGCAGTGACCATATGGCCTGCTTCAGCTCTGCCTCATCCGCGATTTCCGCCAGCAACCACAGCCCCGCCACCAGAGACGTCACAAAGGTCTTGGTTGCTGCCACACTCAATTCCGGTCCCGCATGAAGAGGCAGGACGGCGTCCGTGGCATCTGCCAGGTGGGATTCCGTATTGTTCGTAATGGCGACCGTCACGGCACCAGATCGTTTCAGCGCGCGCGTCATGCCAACGATATCCGGGCTTTGACCAGATTGCGACACCGATATGCTCAACGCACCCTGCGCCCGAAGCTCGGCACCATAGATCGAGTTGACCGAGGGCCCGACCGAGGCAACAGGAAGGTTCAGCAATAGTTCGCATGCATATTTCAGATAGGTGCAGGCGTGATCCGAAGATCCTCGCGCCACCGAGACCAGAAAACGCGGGTCTGCGTCGCGCGCCAACTGGGCAGCGTGGCGGATATTGTCAGCCCCATTGCTTAGCAATCGGTCTACGGCATCAGGAATTTCCAGAATTTCCTGACGCATCTTCGAGAGTTCTACGGACATCTAGTTCCGTCCTTTCAGGTTACAACCGCAATTCAGCGACAAAATCATACGCATCGCCGCGATAAAGCGAGCGTGTCAGTTCGGCGACGCGTCCGTTTCTGAGAAAAGAAACACGTTCAATATTCAGCCCGGCGGCTCCCTCGGGAACATCAAGAAGTTCAGCCTCACGCGCGGCCAAATTCAGGGCCGAGATCTTCTGAACCGCCCGAACAGGACGGCGGCCCAGCCGATCCAAGACCTCGTACAGAGAGGTGGTCACCTCGATCGGGTTCGGCAGGATATCCAAAGGTAACGCCGCTTTTTCCAGCGCCAATGGACGGCCATCGGCTTCGCGCAATCGGTAGATACGAGAGATTTGCTCACCCTCGGACAAGCTCAAGGCGGCAATCTCTTCTTGGGTCGGCGCAAAGACCCCCCGCTCCAGCCATTTCGACGCGGTTTTCATTCCACGGCTGGACATGTCTTCGGTGAACGAAGTCAGATGTGTCAGCGATTGTTCGACCCGTGGGATGCGCTCGCGGATGAACGAGCCCGAGCCCTGGCGCTGTTCGATCACGCCCTCTTGGACAAGCTCTTGAATCGCCTTTCTCACGGTGACGCGCGAAAGGTCCGTGATCTCGACAAGTTCTCTCTCGGAAGGAAGCGACGATTTGGGGGGCAGAACACCCGTATCAATGCCCTCCTGCAGCCTTCGCCGCAGTTGGACATATCTCGGCCCATTATCAGCGGTCAGCCAGGAATCCGAACGCAGAAAATCAGCAATGCTCATGTTCGACCTCCTTTGCCAAGGCGAGCGCCCCGTCGAGCGGTTCTCCTAACGGCGCGCGCAGGTCGGATTGCATGTTTTCGGGCAGATACGACGCGTATTGACCACCAATACCGCCCGTCAGGCACAGCGCGGTTCCCGGGTTCCACCCCAAATGCATGGCGGTATCCGCCAGATAGGCAGCACCTGCCCGCATGATTTGTTGCGCAACCACGTCGTCATCTTGGGCAGCCATGGTCACTTTTGGTGCAATCGCACCAAACTGCGCAGGGTCTGCAGCCCCCGCAAAGCGAACGATCCCGGCAGGTCCGTCATGCTCGGACAGCAAAGTGGTCAAAAGGTCCGAACGGGCCTGCGTTCCATCAAACGCACGCAATGCCAAGGACAATGCCATCCTTCCAACCCACTGGGCCGAGGCTTCATCCCCCAAGACCGAGCCCCAGCCACCGGCAAAGCGCATGTCTCTACCAGTTTGTCTGGCCAGAAATGAGCCTGTACCACAATGGGCAATCAGCCCGTCCTGCGCACCCAGCGCCCCGCGCAAGGCTGCGGGACGATCATCCTCTATCCGGGCGTGCTTTAGACCAAGCGCATCCCTCAAACGAGTTGCGATCGCCTGATCCGTGACCCCAGCCAAACCAACAAAGGCAGGACTTGCCAACAAGCCCTCAACCCCGATGCCAAGCTTGCCAGACAGCCGGTCTAACCCCAGCTTTATCTGTGAAACGCCAGCCTGAAAATCAGTCGAGACGTTTGCAGCGCCAACTTCAACGCTGTGAGCGATTCCAGCAACTTCACAGGCCACACGACAGCGCGTTCCACCGCCATCAATGGCCAGCACAGCATTATTCAGGGACTCAGTCATGACAATACCAATACAATACCTATTTCGATTAGAAAAGCCTCGTTTTATGCTATTTTCGCCAATATCTCGATTTTTCCTTTAAAATCAGCACCCAAATAATACCGAAAAGAAAATGTTGGACAGGTGGTATTAAATAGGTATTGTAATCGGGAAACCTGGGAGGGGATTCTCTTGACGCTGCCGTCAACCGAACAACTGCACCGCGACGCCGCCAGCCTGAGCCGCGAAGACCTGACAGGGTCGGCGCTGTTGCTGGCCGAGGGGCAGATCGCTGCGGCAGCGGCGGTGCGCTCGGCCACACAGGCTATTGCATTGGGCGCCGCTGCGATGGCCAGGACGCTCCGGTCGGGCGGCATGTTGCACTATGTTGCGGCAGGCTCGTCCGGTTTGATGGCGGCGGCTGACGCGCAAGAGCTGGGCGGAACATTCTCGATCACGCCAGACCAGTTGCGAATCCATATGGCTGGTGGTCTTCCGACGGGTGTCGAGATGCCGGGTGATTCCGAAGACGCCGACGGTGACCTGCGTGAAGCGCTGAACAGTTTGTCAGCCCAGGACACGGTGATCGCCGTATCCGCAAGCGGGTCGACCCCCTACACGATGACAGCCGCAGGCATCGCCCGTGCAAAAGGCGCGACCTTGATCGGCATCGCCAATAACGCCAACAGCCCCCTGCTGATACAGGCCAACATCCCGATCCTGCTTGCCACACCGCCCGAATTGATCTCTGGATCAACTCGGATGGGCGCGGGAACGGCACAAAAGATCGCCTTGAATATGCTGTCGTCGCTGATGGCGCTGGACCTTGGCCACGTACATGGCGGCATGATGGTCAACCTGCGCGCAGACAATGACAAACTGCGCGCCCGCGCGGCCGGAATCGTCACCCGCATTGCCGAGGTGGACACAGACGCAGCAAAGCGCGCACTGGAAGCAACGCGCGGTGATGTGAAGCCCGCCGTGCTTGTCGCCGCAAAAGGTGTTTCGGCATCCGAAGCCACCGAACGCCTACGAACATCAGACGGAATCCTAACGGCCGCACTGGCCATAGAATAATAACCATCAATCGGGAGAATATGGATGACTAAGAATAGCTTGAAACTTGCTCTGCTAGGCACGACGCTGATGGCGTCGGCTGCCTATGCGGATGATGTGACCCTGACCATCGAGAGCTGGCGAAATGACGACCTGACCCTATGGCAGGACCAGATCATCCCTGCGTTTGAGGCCAAACACCCCGGCATCAAAGTGCAATTTACACCCTCGGCCCCGGCAGAATACAACGCTGTCCTGAACTCGAAACTGGATGCGGGCTCGGCTGGCGATCTGATCACCTGCCGTCCTTTCGATGCATCACTGGCCCTCTATGAGGCCGGCCACCTGAGCGACCTGTCGGGTGTCGAAGCGATGAACAACTTCTCGGATGTCGCCAAGTCGGCCTGGCAAACGGATGACGGCTCGGCCAGTTTCTGCGTTCCGATGGCGTCGGTGATCCACGGGTTCATCTATAACAAGGACGCGTTTGCCGAACTGGGTATCGAAGTTCCCACAACCGAGGACGAGTTCTTTGCCGCCCTCGACAAGATCAAGGAAGACGGCACTTATATCCCGATGGCGATGGGCACCAACGACCAGTGGGAAGCCGCCACTATGGGTTATAACAACATCGGCCCGAACTATTGGAAAGGCGAAGAGGGCCGCCAGGCGCTGATCGCGGGCGAGCAAAAGCTGACCGATGAAGCCTGGACCGCCCCCTATGCCACCCTGGCCCGTTGGGGCGCTTATCTGGGTGATGGATATGAGGCGCAGACCTATCCCGACAGCCAGAACATCTTTACCTTGGGTCGCGCAGCCGTCTACCCTGCGGGATCCTGGGAAATTTCGGGCTTCAATGCGCAGGCCGATTTCGAAATGGGCGCCTTTAAGCCGCCAGTCCAGAATGCGGGCGATACCTGCTATATCTCGGACCACACCGACATTGGCATTGGTATGAATGCGGCCACCGCGAATCCCGAAGCTGCCGAGACGTTCCTGGCCTGGGTCGCAAGCCCGGAATTCGCCGAAATCTTCGGCAACGCCCTGCCTGGCTTCTTCCCGCTCTCGAACACTCCGGTCGAGCTGCAGGACCCGCTGGCCAAGGAAATCGTAGGCTGGCGCGAAGAGTGTGAATCGACCATCCGCTCGACCTATCAAATCCTGTCGCGTGGCACACCGAACCTTGAAAACGATACCTGGGGCGCTTCGGTTGCCGCCATCAAAGGCGCAAAATCCCCCGAGGAACTGGGTGCCGAACTGCAGGAAGGCCTGGCCTCCTGGTACGCTCCGCATCAGTAAGCTGATCCATACCCGGGCGGTGCCGACCGCCCGGGTAACTCCGACACCCCTTTGAAAGCAATCCCATGACCCGCCCCCGCATCCGCTGGCATATCGTTGTATTTCTGGCACCTGCCGTACTCGTCTATACCGCTGTGATGATTTTCCCGCTGTTCAACACACTGCGCCTTGCACTGTATACAGAGGTTGATCAGGCTCGCGTGTTTGTCGGATTGCAGAATTTCCGGACGCTGTTTTTCGATCCCAACTGGTCGGATCAGTTCTGGAATGCTCTGGGTAATAATTTTTGGTTCTTCCTGATCCATATGTTGGTTCAGAACCCGATCGGCATCGCGCTGGCCGCCCTTCTCAGCCACCCCCGTCTACGGTTTGCGGCCCTCTATCGCTCGGCGATCTTTATTCCTACGATCCTCAGCTTTGTAATCGTGGGCTTTGCCTGGAAACTGATCCTGTCGCCGATCTGGGGCATTGCGCCTTCGATGCTGGATGCTGTTGGGCTTAAGTCCCTCTTTGCACCGTGGCTGGGCAAAGAGGAATACGCACTGACCACGCTGGCGCTGATCTCGGTCTGGCAGTTCGTAGGCATCCCGATGATGCTGATCTATGCCGCCCTGCTGACCATCCCCGAAGAAATCCTTGAGGCCGGAGAGATCGACGGCATCACCGGGGCCTCGGCCTTCTGGAAGATCAAACTACCGCTGATCCTGCCCTCGATCGGGATCATCTCGATCCTGACCTTTGTGGGAAATTTCAACGCATTCGACCTGATCTATGCCTCACAAGGCGCGCTGGCGGGGCCGGATTTCTCAACCGATATTCTGGGCACCTTCATGTACCGCACCTTCTTTGGCTTCCAGTTGCAGCTGGGCGACCCGCATATGGGGTCCGCCATCGCCGGGGCCATGTTCGCAATCATCCTGGTGGGCGTCTGTATCTATCTGTTCGGCATCCAGACCCGGATGCGCCGGTATCAACTGTGAGGGCCAAGTGATGAACAAAGCACGCCATAACCCCCTCAACACCGTAGCGATGCACGCTGGGCTGATCCTGTATACGCTGATCGCTCTGTTCCCGGTCTTTGTGATCCTGATCAACAGCTTCAAAACCCGCCGGTCGATCTTTCGCGAACCGCTGGCCCTGCCCAACGCAGACAGTTTTTCGCTGATCGGCTATGAGACGGTGATGAAGCAGGGGGATTTCTTCCTTTACTTTCAGAACTCGATGATCGTCACCGTGGCGTCGTTGTTCTTTATCCTGCTGTTCGGTGCCATGGCGGCCTATGCGCTGTCCGAGTACCAGTTCAAAGGCAACCTGCTGATGGGCCTGTATCTGGCACTGGGGATCATGATTCCGATCCGCATCGGCACTGTCGCAATCCTTGAGATGATGGTGGCGACCGGGTTGGTGAACTCACTTTGGGCGCTGATCCTGGTCTATACGGCACAGGGTTTGCCGCTGGCAGTGTTCATCCTGTCCGAATTCATGCGGCAGGTCAGTGACGATCTGAAAAACGCCGGGCGCATCGACGGGCTGTCGGAATATACGATCTTCTTCCGACTGGTGCTGCCACTGGTGCGGCCCGCCATGGCGACGGTGGCGGTGTTCAACATGATCCCGATCTGGAACGATCTGTGGTTCCCGCTGATCCTGGCCCCGGCTGAGGAGACCAAGACCCTGACGCTGGGCAGCCAGGTCTTTATCGGTCAATTTGTCACCGACTGGAACGCGGTCCTGTCAGCCTTGTCGATGGCAATCCTGCCGGTCCTGGTTCTCTATGTCATATTCTCACGCCAGCTGATCCGCGGCATCACGTCAGGGGCTGTCAAATGACACGTGTTCTGATCGCAGGTCTTGGCAATATGGGGTTCAGCCACGCGCTGGCCCATCACCATCACCCCGACGCCCAGATCGTGGCGTTGGTGAACCGCTCGGGGCACGTTGAGTACCCTGATCTTGCCGAATACCCGGCCTATTCCGATTTCGAAACCGCGCTGGCCAAAACAAACCCGGATCTGGTCGTGATCGCCACCTATTCCGACAGCCATGCGGATTATGCCTGTGCGGCGATGGAAGCCGGGGCGCATGTCTTTGTAGAGAAACCGCTGGCCACCAATGTCGCTGATGCGCGGCGCGTGGTCGAAACCGCCATCCGACTGAACCGCAAGCTGGTTGTTGGCTACATCCTGCGCCACCACCCCTCGTGGGTGCGGCTGATTGCCGAGGCCCGCAAACTGGGTGGGCCTTATGTATTCCGCCTGAACCTGAACCAGCAATCCAACGGTGCGGAATGGGAGACGCATAAAGCGTTGATGCAGACCACCTCGCCCATCGTGGATTGCGGCGTTCACTATGTCGATGTGATGTGCCAGATCACTGATGCCCGGCCCGTCCGTGTCCACGGAATGGGTCTGCGGCTGTCCGATGAGATCGCGCCCGACATGTACAATTACGGGCAATTTCAGGTGGTTTTCAATGACGGCTCGGTCGGCTGGTATGAGGCCGGCTGGGGCCCGATGATGTCGGAAACCGCATTCTTCGTGAAAGATATAGTGTCGCCCAACGGTTCGGTCTCGATCACCGACGGGAACAAGGGCGCCTCGGCGGATATCGACGGCCACACAAAGGTTGGCGGTCTGCTAGTCCACACACCGCAAGGCGACCACACAATCGACATGCCCGGTGAACCCGGTCACCAGGAACTATGCGATGCCGAACAGGGCTATATGCTGCGCGCCATCGCCGAAGACATAGACCTGACGCGTCATATGAATGACGCTGTCCAATCCCTTGCCATTTGCCTGGCCGCAGATGAAAGCATCCGCACTGGCCAGCCCGTTTCCTTTGAGGAGCAAGCGACATGACCGCCCTGACGCTGAACAAAATCAATAAATCCTTCGGCAATGTGCATGTCCTAAAAGACATCACGCTTGAAGTCGAAGACGGCGAGTTTGTCGTCTTTGTCGGCCCTTCGGGCTGTGGCAAATCCACCCTGTTGCGGGTGATTGCCGGGCTCGAGGATGCATCGTCCGGTGAGATCAACATTGGCGGGCAGCAGGTCAATCTGGTGCCGCCATCCAAGCGCGGCATTGCGATGGTATTCCAAAGCTATGCGCTCTATCCCCACCTCAGCGTTCGGGGCAATATGACCCTTGCACTGAAGCAGGAAAAGCAGCCCAAATCGGAAATCGAAGGCCGCGTGGCCAAAGCCAGCCGGATGCTGAACCTGGAACCCTATCTGGACCGCTTCCCGTCCGAACTGTCAGGCGGTCAGCGTCAGCGGGTTGCCATTGGCCGCGCCATCGTGCGCGAACCCAAACTGTTCCTGTTTGATGAGCCTCTGTCCAATCTGGATGCCGCGCTTCGCATGAATACGCGAATCGAGATCGCCAACCTGCACCGAGCACTGGACGCCTCGATGATCTATGTTACCCACGACCAGACCGAAGCCATGACCCTGGCCGACAAGATCGTTGTTCTGCGTGACGGCCGGGTAGAACAGATCGGCAGCCCGATGGAACTGTATAACAATCCCGCGAACCAGTTCGTAGCAGGGTTCCTCGGCTCTCCGTCAATGAATTTCTTGCCGCAGGGGTTGCTGAACGAAAGCGGTCAGAACACGATTGGCATCCGGCCCGAGGACCTGTTTGTTGCAGATGACGGACCACTCACCGCGCGTGTCAGCCATGTCGAAAAGTTGGGCGGAGACACAAATGTCATCGCGCAGATCAATGAACACGCCATAACCGCCCGGCTGTTTGGCCAGCATGCGATATCCGAAGGGCAGGAATTGCGTTTCGCCTATTCACCGGACAAGGCCTATCGGTTCACTGCGGACGGTCAGCGCCTTACCTGACCGCTTTTCCTGGCAAAAAACCAATAAAAACAAGATGTCATCAGCCCGTTTTGACGGACTGATCCAATCGGCGTATCCTAACGCATCCAAAGTTTATCTGTTTCCTGAGTATCCCGGCACCATTGTTAATGGTGCTGTTATTACCCTGTCACAAATGCCCCCTAAATCCGTTTCATCGACTTTTCACAGACAGCCAGGAGCAATCCATGAAAGACGTTGACCCTACCACACTTTCCGCCGACGATTGGGACGAGCTGCATTTCCCCCGCCCCGAAGAAAACGACTTTGACCGCGTTGTCGAAAGCGCAATTTCCCGCCGTGGATTTCTGGCGGGTGTCGTGGCCTTTGGCTCTGGCGCGGCTGCGATGGGTACTGGCCTACTTGGTTCGACCTCGGCGCAGGCACAGGCAGCATCCCGGTTCGCCTTCACCCCGATTCCCGCACAAACTGATGGCACCGTCCATGTGCCTGAAGGGTTTGAGTGGAAAATCTTGATGCGCTGGGGCGATCCGCTGTTTTCGGATGCCGATGGCTATGACATCGCCGAGGGAGGTCCGGTCGAGAGCTCGGACCGAATATTTGGCGAGAATACAGACGGGATGCATACATTCACGTTCCAGGGCCACCAGCTGATCGCGATCAATCACGAATATCCCAACGGCAAGATCAACCTGCCCGCTGCGCAGGAAGGTGTTCCGGCCAGTGCTGACGACGTGCGCAAACTGCAGAACCTGCAGGGTGTGACCGTGATGGAAATCACCGAAGGCCGCGAAGGTTGGTCCGTGGTCAAGGACAGCCCGTTCAACCGGCGCATCCACCACAACACTGAGATGAACATCGTCGGCCCCGCTGCCGGCCACGACCTGCTGAAGACCGAGGCCGACCCGACCGGCACAACCTCGCTGGGCACCATGAACAACTGTGGTGCAGGCAAGACGCCCTGGGGCACGTATCTGACCTGCGAAGAGAACTTTAACGGCTATTTCGGGTCCAGCGACGAAAACGCCAGCTACGATCAAAAGGTCGCGGACGGCTTCAAGCGCTATGGCGTCAAAGCCGAAAGCTGGAATGGCTACGAACTGTTCGATCCGCGGTTCGACACCTCCAAAAACCCAAACGAGCCGCACCGAGTGGGATGGATCGTTGAAATCGACCCGACCAAACCGGACAGCACCCCGGTCAAACACACCGGTCTTGGCCGTTTCAAGCATGAGAATGCCGAGGTGACTCTGGCCGCTGATGGCCGCGTGGTTGTCTATATGGGTGATGATGAGCGGGGCGAGTATCTGTACAAATTCGTCTCGAACGGCACCTATCAGCCCGGCGGCGAAACCCAGAATCTGTTGAACGACGGCACGCTTTATGTGGCGAAATTCGATGACGACATGACAGGCACCTGGCTGCCGCTGACGCCGGATGCAACCGGCATGGATGCGGCGGATATTGCGATCTTCACCCGATTGGCGGCATCCAAGGCGGGTGGCACGACCATGGATCGCCCTGAATGGGTGGCGTCCAGCCCGGTAGCGGTCGAAGCCTATTGCTGCCTAACCAACAACAAGAACCGCGGCGTGAAACCAAATGCCGGGGGTGATGATACGTCGACCAACGGCCCCAACCCGCGTGAGGCCAACAAATATGGCCAGATTGTCCGCTGGAAACCCGCCGATGACGATCACGCAGCCGACGCGTTCGTCTGGGATCTCTATGTCATGGCGGGAAATCCGACGGTGCACTCTGACGCCCGCGCCGGGTCGGCCAATGTGAACGAGGGCAACCTGTTCAACTCACCCGACGGAATGACCATTGACTCGACTGGTCTGGTCTGGATCCAGACCGACGGCAACGACGACAACGAAGAAGACTTTGCAGGCCACGGCAACAACCAGATGCTGGTCGGCGATCCGGTCACTGGCGAAATCGCCCGTTTCATGACCGGTCCGAAAGGATGTGAGGTCACGGGGCTGGCTTGGTCCAGCGATCTGCGCACCATGTTTGTCGGCATTCAGCATCCCGGCAGCGAATGGCCGGATGGTGGCACGCCGCGCTCATCGGTGATCACGATCAAGCGCACCGATAACGGGCTGGTCGGTTAAGCTGTTCCAGATTGTCCCCGGTCATATGGGTCGGGGACGTCTTTTCCTCAGATATCCTTACCCGGCGGCTCCAACGGTCCGCCCGGAGCCATCAGGTGGCGCTCGGACAGCCAGGGGTTAAGCTCCAAGGCATGTGACAGTGCCGCACGGGCTTCATCGATCCGATGCAAGCCAAGCAGTGTCAGGGCGCGCCCGCTGATCGCCGCGACATGGTTCGGAGACAGCTCGATCGCCTTGTCCAGATCCGGCAGTGCAGATGCGAAATCCTGGCTAAGATAATATGCAAAGGCGCGCTGATTGTACCCCTCGGCATAGTGCGGGCAGTATTCGATGAGCTTGTCAAACTCCTCGATGGCGCCCCGAAGGTCCCAGCCACTGCGGCGGGTCATGCCCCGGTCCAGAACGGCCTGCGCAACAGCGTCGGGCGCATCGGTCCAGAACTCCCATAATTGATTGGAAAATGTCTGGGCTTCGGCCTCGTTTCCAACATCCTGAATTTGCGCGATTACGGCCGAGATGCTTTCGGTATGATCCGGCGAGGACGGGCATTCTTCAGACCAGGCGACACCCGGAGGGGCCGCCAACACTAGCAGAGGGAACACAAAACGCTTCATACGCGTATGGTGACGCGCTCGCGCAATTCGTCAACCCACCCTGTCCAAAGCGCCTGAAACAACGGTTTCCTTAACTGCCTCCATCGCCACAAAGGTCGAGGTATTCGCCACATGCGGAAGCGAGGATATCTTCTCAGCCAAAACGGCGCGGTATTCCGACATTGAACCAGTGCGGATTTTCAGCAGATAGTCGAAATTCGACGCGATCATATGGGCTTGCTCGATTTCGGGCACCTTGCGGACTGCGGTGTTAAACTCGGCCAGTGCCTTCTCTCTCGTGTCGGTCAGGCGCACCTCGACAAAAGCCACATGGTCCAGCCCCAGTCGGATCGGGTCCAGTAAGGCGCGATACCCGGTGATCACCCCGCTAGCCTCAAGTCGCTTTAGACGTGCCTGGGTTGGGGATTTCGACAGCCCGATCCGCCGCGCTAGGTCGGCAACTGATATGCGCCCATCCTCTGAGAGAATCGCCAAGATCGCTCGATCAAACCGATCCAAATCCGGAAAGCTCATTTGCACGGCATTATCCCCTAAAAACAGTCCATCCGACCAGATGAATTAAAAAATACGGCAATCGTCCTGAGAAATCGACATTATATTCAACAAAAGCCTGGAGGATTCATGTCACACAGCCTGAGCACCCATATCGACAGCCAAACCTACGCTGATCAAACCGCCGTTCTCGACAATCTTATCGATCATGCCGCGCTGTCTGAAACTGATCGCGCCCAAATCTGTGCGGCAGCCGCCCAGCTTGTGCGTGATATTCGATCCAGTACATCGCCGGGCATGATGGAGGTGTTTCTGGCCGAATATGGCCTGTCTACCGATGAGGGCGTGGCGCTGATGTGTCTGGCCGAAGCGCTGCTGCGCGTGCCGGATGCCGACACGATCGATGCTCTCATCGAAGACAAGATCGCGCCGTCCGACTGGGGCAAGCATCTTGGGCAATCCTCCTCGCCGCTGGTGAATGCCTCGACTTGGGCGCTGATGCTGACCGGTAAAGTCCTCGACGACGGCAAGCCCTCGCCTGTCAGTGCCCTGCGAGGTGCGATCAAAAGACTGGGTGAACCGGTTATCCGCACGGCCGTCGGGCGCGCAATGAAGGAAATGGGTCGTCAGTTCGTGCTGGGCGAGACCATCCAGTCGGCCATGGAACGTGCCAGCGGGATGGAGGCCAAGGGCTATACCTATTCCTACGATATGCTGGGTGAAGCCGCACGGACCGAGGCCGACGCGGCCCGATATCATTTGTCTTATTCCCGTGCCATCACCGCCATTGCAGAGGCCTGCACCCATGATGACATTCGCGCCAATCCAGGCATCTCGGTAAAGCTGTCAGCACTGCACCCCCGGTATGAGTTGGCCCAGGAACAGCGAGTGATGGCCGAGCTTGTCCCGCGCCTGCGCGCTCTGTGCCTTTTGGCCAAAGCCGCTGGCATGGGCCTGAACATCGACGCCGAAGAGGCCGACCGCCTGTCGCTGTCCCTGCAGGTCATCGAAGCGGTGATGGCCGAGCCTGCACTCGCAGGATGGGACGGGTTCGGAATTGTGGTTCAGGCCTATGGTCCGCGTGCTGGAATCGCTCTGGACGCGCTCTATGGAATGGCCGAGCGCTATGACCGCAAACTGATGGTGCGGCTGGTCAAAGGCGCCTATTGGGATACCGAAATCAAGCGCGCTCAGGTTGAAGGCGTAGAGGGTTTTCCGGTGTTTACCAGCAAGGCCGTGACCGATGTCTCCTATATTGCTAATGCGCGAAAATTGCTGGGCATGACCGACAGGATCTATCCGCAGTTTGCCACCCATAACGCCCATACGGTCAGTACAATTCTGCAAATGGCAACTGATCAGCCTTTCGAATTTCAGCGGCTGCACGGGATGGGAGAAACCCTGCACCATCTGGTTAAGAACGCAAACAACACACGCTGCCGCATATATGCGCCTGTCGGGGCCCATCGTGACTTGCTGGCCTACCTGGTGCGGCGACTGCTTGAGAATGGTGCAAACTCTTCATTCGTGAACCAAATCGTGGATGATACTGTTCCCCCAGAGGAGGTTGCGGCCGATCCGTTTCTCACTCTCCTCGAACCGGCGCGCGCCATTCCAACCGGACCCGAGCTGTTTCAACCCGAGCGGCCCAATTCGCAGGGGTTTGACCTGCGGCACATTCCCACTTTGGACCGGGTCAACGCCGCGCGGGACGCGTTTCGGACGCATCACTGGTATGCGCGCCCGTTGTTGTCCGGCGATGCGCGGCCCGATGACGATCAGCCCATCGTCAACCCCGCACAGTCGCGGGATCGCCCCGGTGCCGTTGCCCCGGCCAGCGCACAAGATGTCGAGCTTGCTTTGACTGCAGCCACCCCCTGGCAGGTAGTGGCAGATCAACGCTCGCAGGTTCTGAATGCCGCCGCCGACCTTTACGAGACCCATTTCGGTGAACTTTTCGCCCTGCTGGCCCGTGAGGCTGGTAAGTCCCTGCCCGATGCAGTCGCCGAACTGCGCGAGGCGGTAGATTTCCTGCGCTATTATGCGGCGAATATACCCGACGCAGAACCAGCGGGTGTGTTCACCTGTATCAGCCCGTGGAACTTTCCGCTGGCCATTTTCACCGGTCAATTATCCGCCGCTTTGGCCACTGGGAATGCGGTATTGGCAAAGCCCGCACCGCAGACACCATTGATCGCGCATCGCGCCGTTGAATTGCTGCACGAGGCCGGAGTGCCACGCAGCGCGCTACAGTTGCTGCCGGGCGGTCCATCGGTGGGCGCAGCCCTGACCTCGGACCCGAGGGTGTCGGGAGTGGCCTTTACCGGCTCGACCGGGACCGCCCTGAAAATCCGTACAGCCATGGCCGGAAACTTGCGACCGGGAACGCCTCTGATCGCGGAAACCGGTGGTCTGAATGCGATGATCGTGGACAGCACCGCCCTGCCCGAACAGGCGGTTCAGTCGATCATCGAAAGCGCATTCCAATCAGCGGGACAAAGGTGCTCGGCGTTGCGCTGTCTTTATGTCCAAGAAGACATTGCCGATGATCTTCTGACTATGCTGACAGGGGCCATGGACGCGCTGCTGGTTGGCGATCCCTGGTTGATTTCAACCGATTGCGGCCCCGTGATCGACGAAGATGCCCGCCTTGGAATCGCTGATCACATCGCATTGGCACGGTCCGAAGGGCGTGTCCTGAAAGAGATGTCCGTCCCTGGCGACGGCACGTTCATCGCCCCAACCCTTATCGAAATCCCCGGCATTGCCGAGTTGGAGCGCGAGGTGTTTGGCCCCGTCCTGCATGTAGTGCGGTTCAATTCCTCGGAGTTGGATCAGATCATCGCCGATATCAACACCACAGGATACGGGCTGACCTTTGGCCTGCACACACGGATCGACGACCGCGTTCAGCACATCACCGAAGCTGTTCATGCCGGAAACATCTACGTCAATCGCAACCAGATCGGCGCCATAGTTGGATCGCAACCCTTTGGCGGCGAGGGTCTGTCGGGGACCGGCCCAAAGGCGGGCGGGCCGAACTACCTGACCCGTTTCTGCGCCCCGGACCGGCAGGTCAGTCCCGAGCAATGGTCCACCGATATGACCGATCTACCATTGCCAGAAGGAAAATCTGCTGAGATCAAGGCGCGGTTGCTGCCCGGTCCGACGGGTGAATCGAACCGCCTGAGTGAATTCTCACGCGCACCGCTATTGTGTATGGGTCCCGGAGTTGAAGCCGCACAAGCGCAGGCCAACGCGGTCAAAGCACTGGGCGGGCGGGCTATCACTGCTATCGGCGCGTTAGACCTGCACCGGCTTGAAAACCTGACTGGCTTCTCGGGCGTTTTGTGGTGGGGCGACGACGCAACCGGTCAGGAAATCGAGCGTCATCTGTCCCGGCGTGCAGGCCCGATCATCCCTCTGATCCCCGGCCAGCCAGATCGCACCCGCGTTCTGGGAGAACGACATGTCTGTGTCGACACCACTGCTGCGGGTGGGAATGCCGCATTGCTGGGGGGTGCGGCCTAAACAGGCCTTGACGCTGGGCAGCCAACCGCCCAGCGTCGCACCATGTTTCCAATTCGTGACCATAACCCTTCGGGACGCACACCGTATGTCATCTATCTGTTGATGGCTGCAAATATCCTGATTTTCCTCAGCTATGCGGGAAGCATGGAGAACCAGCGGCTGATCACCCAGCTGTATACCGACTATGCGGTGGTGCCCGCCCGGATTACGGACGGCTATACGCTTGAGACCCTCGTGACCTCGATGTTCCTGCATGGCGGCTGGATGCATCTGGCAGGAAACATGCTGTTCCTGTGGATCTTCGGCGACAACCTCGAAGACGAGATGGGCCACCTGCCCTTTCTGCTGTTCTATCTTGCCGCCGGTATCGGGGCCGGTCTGATCCACGTCGTCACAGCGCCACAATCTCTGGTCCCTACGATTGGTGCGTCTGGCGCAATAGCTGGCGTCATGGGTGGCTATTTGTTGATGTTCCCCAAAGCGCGCGTGGACATCCTGCTTGTTCTGGTGATCTATTTCCGTGTCTTCTCGATCCCGGCGTTTGTCATGCTAGGCGTGTGGCTGGGTATGCAGTTCATTGGAAGCCTGTCCAGCAACCCCGACGAGGGCGGCGTCGCCTATTGGGCCCATACCGGGGGCTTCCTTGTTGGTTTGCTCTTGTGCATACCCCTTTGGTTGCGGCGCGGCGCGAGTGACTATTGGAACCGCACCCATGGGCATCCGCCCCATCCAGAGCACGAATACAAGCTGTCACAATCCCGCATCCCCCGCATCCCGCGCCGGTAAGCGCCCACCGCTGAGCAAGGTAACCTCTTGCGCGGCGGCTTGTACCAATCGGCCCAATTCCGGCGCGCGTTCAGTGCTGAACCGGGCGGTAGGGCCAGATACGGAAATGCCCGCACAGGGTTCCCCCCGGTCGTTGAAGATGGCCGCACCGATGCATGACATCCCCTCGTATCGTTCCTCCCGATCATGCGACCACCCGCGGGCCCGGGTCTGATCCAGATCGCTTTGCAGTGCATCGCCGGGCACCAGTGTTTGAGGCGTGAAGACCTTTGTGTCCAACGTGCCCAGCGCTTTGATCAATGCAGCCTCGTTCAACGCGGCCAAGATCGCCTTACCGGTGCCCGAGGCATACATCGGTGTCCGCGCGCCCGGAGGAAAAAAGGCCCGGATCGGATTGGCCGTTTCGACCTGCCCCACAAACACCACTTCGGCCCCGTCCGGAACGGCCAGATTCGCCGTTTCGCCGCTATCCTGCATCAGCCGGCGTAAAATGGGCCTTCCGATTTCGATAACACCATTACGGCGTAGAAAGGACGCTCCGGTGCGATAGGTCTCGATCCCGATCATCCATTCTTGACGCTCTTCATCAAAGGCGACGAAACCGTGCTTCTGCAGCGTCACCAGAATTCGGTGTGTTGTGGCCGTGGGCACATCAACTTCGCGCGCCAAATCGCTGAGTGCTGCGCGTTCCAGACTGGCTACTGTGGTCAAAACGCTAAGCGCCCGATCCAGCGATTGCATGGTCCCGGCCGAGCTTTCCTTGAACAGCGATTTTGGTCTGCCGCGTGGCCTTTTCTGCGTTTCCATCCCAGGCATTTCCTTTCAGCTGTCCAAAGTTTCTCGCGTCCGGATTTCTTGTACGTAAAAATGAAAAACGGAAAAGTATAATATATCAGTAGCTTAATATTTATCCTCAATAAATGAAAATATTTTTCAAGAAAATTGCGTAATGCAGCTTTTTCCCGGACACTTATCTCCAAAGCAGAGGAACAAGCCATGTCGAACCAAAACCCGGTTTTCATTCCCGGCCCGACCAACATACCTGATAGATTGCGCCTGGCCATGCAGGTCCAGACGCAGGATCATCGCGCGCCGGACTTTGTCCAGACATTTGCACCCGTACTGGAAGACACCAAGAAGGTCTTTGATACCGCTGCGGCCCAGATCGTTACCTTTCCCGCCAGCGGCACAGGTGGATGGGAGGCTGCAATCACCAACACGCTCAGCCCCGGTGATAAGGTCCTGATAGCGCGCTATGGCGTTTTCAGCCACCGCTGGATTGATCTGTGCACACGTCACGGGCTTGACGTTCAGGTCATCGACTGCCCTTGGGGCAGCGGCGCTCCCGCTGACCAATTTCAGACGGTTCTGACTGGGGACAAAGAGCATGAAATTCGCGCCGTTCTGGTCACTCATAATGAAACGGCGACAGGGGTGCTTTCGGATATCGGGGCTGTAAGGCGGGCGATGGATGCCGCCAATCACCCGGCGCTTTTGATGGTGGACTGCGTCAGCTCTTTGGCCTCTGTACCGTTCGAGTTCGACCGCTGGGGCGTCGACATCGCAGTTTCGGGATCGCAGAAGGGATTCATGCTGGCCACTGGCATGGCCATCCTTTGCGTCAGCCAGAAAGCGCTGGACGCGATGGAAACCGCAGAGCTGCACCGGACCTTTTTCGATTTCCGGGATATGATGGCGGCCAATGCGACCGGAGGGTTTCCCTACACACCACCTCTGCAACTGATCTACGGGCTGCGTGAAAGCCTGAAGATGCTGTTTGAAGAAGGCTTACCTAATGTTTACGCCCGTCATCATCGGCTTGCCGAGGGTGTCCGGCGCGCCGTCGATGCTTGGGGGCTGGAACTGGTTGCTCAATCGCCAGACCTTTACTCGGACACGGTCAGCGCAATCTACGTGCCCGAAGGGTTCGACAGCAACATTCTGACCGACCATGCCTTTAACACCTACGGGATGTCCTTTGGTGTTGGCCTGGGCCAGTTGCACGGCAAGGCGTTCCGTATCGGGCATCTGGGCAGTCTGACAGATGCGATGGTCCTGTCCGGACTCTGTACGATCGAGATGGCAATGGCCGATCTAAGCTATCCGATCACGTTGGGCTCTGGCGTCGCCGCAGCCCAGGAACACTTTCGCGCCACACCCGGCAACCGAACCGATGCCGCGGCGTAAGGAGAATGACAATGTTGGATCACCCCTCTGCCGCGGATCTGACGATCGAGGACATGCGTGTCGCGCATGATCGGATCAAACCGCATATCCGCCGAACTCCGGTCATGGTTTCGGACCACCTGAATGACCTGACCGGCGCGCAGCTGTTCTTCAAATGCGAAAATTTCCAAGAAGCCGGGGCCTTTAAGGTGCGTGGGGCCTGCAACGCTGTATTCGGCCTTGCAGACCATTTGATGCCCAAGGGTGTCTGCACGCATTCCAGCGGCAACCACGCCTTGTCTTTGTCTTATGCGGCCGGCCGCCGCGGTATTCCGTGCAACGTGGTCATGCCGCGCACAGCCCCGCAGGCCAAGAAGGATGCAGTTCGCCGATATGGCGGTACAATCACCGAATGTGACCCTTCGACAAGCTCGCGCGAAGCAACATTTGCCGAGGTTCAGGCCCGAACCGGTGGCGAATTTGTTCACCCCTATAACGACCCGCGTGTGATTACCGGTCAGGCCACCTGCTCCGCCGAACTGCTGGAACAGACTGGTGGTATGGACGCCGTTATCGCGCCCATCGGCGGTGGCGGCATGATTTCAGGCACCTGTCTGACGGTTTCGAACCTTGCGCCCGAGACCGCAATTTATGCAGCGGAACCGGAACAGGCGGATGACGCTTACCGGTCCTTCAAGGCCGGTCATATCATCGCAGATGACGCCCCCAAGACAGTCGCGGATGGGCTGCTGGTGCCCCTGAAAGAAAACACCTGGCATTTCGTATCCAACCACGTGACCGATATTTTTACCGCCTCGGAAGAGGAAATCATCGAAGCGATGAAACTGACCTGGAAGCACCTGCGCGTGGTGATGGAGCCGTCTTCGGCGGTTCCTCTGGCAACCATTTTGAAGAACCCAGAGGTTTTCCGAGGCAAGCGCATTGGCGTCATCGTGACCGGTGGCAATGTAGACTTGGACAAACTGCCCTGGCTGAAAGGGTAAGGAGAAACAACATGAACAAGACCGTAAATTTTGAAGACCTCGAGGTCGGCTTCGACATCCCTGCCGCGATCGGCATGGACGAAAGCGAGATACAGACGCCTTGCCTGATCCTTGATCTGGACGCGCTAGAGAGCAACATCCGAAAGATGGGCGATTTCGCAAAGGCCCATGGGATGCGCCATCGTGTTCATGGCAAGATGCACAAATCGGTCGATGTGGCCAAGCTGCAGGAACGGTTGGGCGGTTCGGTCGGCGTCTGCTGTCAGAAAGTGTCGGAAGCCGAGGTATTTGCCCGTGGCGGCATTACGGACATCCTTGTATCCAACCAGGTGCGCGACCCGGCCAAGCTTGACCGACTGGCACGGCTGCCCAATTTCGGCGCACGTATCATTGTCTGCGTGGACGATATCGACAATATCTCCGACCTTTCGGCTGCCGCTTCGCGTCACGGTACAGAACTGGAAGTGTTCATCGAGATCGACTGCGGCGCAGGGCGCTGTGGTGTAACCACGACACCGGCGGTCATCGAGATTGCCAAAGCTGTGCAAGCAGCGCCAAATCTGAAATTCACCGGCATTCAGGCCTATCAGGGTGCGATGCAACATCTCGATACCTATGAGGCCCGTAAAGAGAAGCTGGATGTTGCCATTGCCATGGTCGAAGACGCTGTCGCCGGGTTGAAAGCAGAAGGGATCGAGTGCGAACTGGTTTCGGGCGGAGGCACCGGTTCCTATTACTTCGAAAGTAACTCGGGCGTTTACAACGAATTGCAATGCGGCTCTTACGCCTTCATGGACGCGGATTATGGGCGGATTCTGGATCAGAACGGCCAGCGGATTGATCAGGGAGAATGGGAAAATGCGCTGTTCATCCTGACCAGCATCATGAGCCATGCCAAAGCAGACAAGGCCATCTGCGACGCCGGCCTCAAGGCGCAATCGGTCGATAGCGGCCTGCCCTTTGTGTTTGGGCGTGATGATGTCGAATACCTCAAGTGCTCGGACGAGCATGGGGTTATCGGGGATCCAGACGGCGTACTGAAGGTCAATGACAAGCTGAGGTTGGTGCCGGGCCACTGTGACCCCACCTGCAATGTCCATGATTGGTATGTGGGCGTACGGGGCGGCAAAGTCGAAGCCCTGTGGCCGGTCTCGGCCCGCGGGAAAGCCTATTGAGATGAGGGATGTTATGAAAAGCGACGGCCTGCTGATTGTAGGCGAAGATCTGTGCGAGAAACTGGTAGGACGCCAGCAGGCCTTTGACGCTGTACAGGCTGTGTTCGGTGCGATGGCTAAAGGTGGCGCGTGGAACTTTCCCGTTATCCGCGAGGCTTTGGGCCATGCCGACGCTCTCTATGGGTTCAAATCGGGATTTGACCGCGACGGTCAGGTGCTGGGCCTCAAATCCGGTGGATACTGGCCGGGCAATGCGGCGAAGGGCCTGACCAACCACCAATCCACGGTGTTTCTGTTCGACCCCGATACCGGGCGATTGTCCGCGCTTGTCGGGGGCAATTACCTGACAGCGGTGCGCACAGCGGCCTCTTCGGCGGTTTCGATCGCGCATCTGGCGCGGCAAGACGCAAGAGTACTTGGTATGGTCGGGGCCGGACATCAGTCAACTTTCCAGCTGCGGGCGGCGGCGGAACAGCGCGACTTCGAAAAGGTCATTGCCTGGAACCCGCATCCCGACATGCTGCCCCGCCTTGCAGCTGTGGCCACTGAGGTTGGGTTGGAATTCGAGGCCGTCAGCCAACAGGAGCTTGGCGCACAGGCGGATGTGATCATCACCATCACCTCGGCTTTTGAGCCGCTCTTGATGAAAGACTGGATCAAGCCCGGCACGCATCTGGCTTGCATGGGCACCGACACCAAAGGCAAACAGGAGGTTGACGCGGATCTCGTCGCTGCGGCGACTGTCTTTACCGACGAGGTCGCCCAGTCCGTGACAATCGGCGAGGCCCAACATGCCATCAGCCTTGGCTCCTTGACCGAGGATGCTATCGCGCCCATCGGCGCCGTCATCAATGGTGACCACCCCGGTCGGACAAGCGACGATCAGATCACTCTGTTTGATGGAACCGGGGTCGGGTTGCAGGATCTTGCAGTCGCCTCAGTCGCTGCACGATTGGCTGAAGAGGCGGATCTAGCCCAGCGCGCGACCCTCTGAAACGAAAAAGCGCGCCTCAATCGGGCGCGCTTGCTTGACCTGTCTGTTGCTGGCTCAGCCCCGGATGACCTTGGAAAACTGATCAAAGATGGGCTCGTTGGAACAGATGACCTCGCCGTCCTCCAGCACGTTACCTTCCGGGTTCAAAGCCTGCACAAAGCCACCGGCCTCTTTCACGATGATGATCCCGGCGGCAACATCCCAGGCATTCAGACGGCGTTCCCAAAAGCCTTCATACCGGCCAGCAGCAACATAAGCCATGTCCAGCGCTGCCGCGCCCCACCGACGTACACCGGCGCAGACTGGCATCAGACGTGCCAGATCCTGCAGGGTCGCTGGCAAGTCAGACCGTCCGCCAAAAGGCAGCCCGGTCGAAAAGATCGACTCGATCATGCGGTGACGACCCGAAACGCGGATACGGGTGTCGTTCATCCATGCGCCTTCGCCATTTTCTGCAAAGAACATCTCGTCCTTGGCGGCGTCATAGATCACACCGGCAACAATTTTGCCTTTATGTTCCAACGCGATCGAGATCGCCCAGTGCGGTAGGCCGTGCAGAAAATTCGTGGTGCCATCCAGCGGATCCACAATCCAGCGGCGGGTGGGATCTTCGCCGGCAATCTCGCCGCCCTCTTCGGCCAGCCAGCCATAGGTCGGGCGCGCGCCAAGCAGTTCCTCTTTCAGGATCGCCTCGGCTGCAATGTCTGCCTTGGACACAAAATCCCCGGCGCCTTTCATCGACACCTGAAGGTTCTCGACTTCACGAAAATCCTTGACCAGTGAACGCCCCGCTTTGCGCGCGGCTTTGATCATGATGTTGAGGTTTGCACTGCCAACCATTGTCCAAAGGCTCCTGTCCGGTCAAACCGCGCGTATACTGGGGCAATGCGCCCTTGCCAAGAGGAATGATACGCATAGCAGACCCGCGTTTTGTGCCTATTGCTCCTGCAGCTTGCGCGCCTCGGTTTTGGCCAGCTTGATCAGCTCTTGCACAAAGGGTTTCTCAAGGTCCTCGGTGCGCACTGCAGCATAAAGGCGACGGGTAATGCCCGCCTTAGTCAGCGGGCGGGTAACATAGTCGGAATTATACTTCACCTCACGCACGACCCAGTCCGGCAGCACAGATATCCCCCGGTTCGATGCGACCAGCAACAGGATCACTGCGGTCAGCTCAACCTGTCGGATCGCGGCCGGTTCGACCCGCGCGGGGATCAGCAACTGGCTGAACACATCCAGCCGTGTGCGTTCGACCGGGTAGGTGATCAGGGTCTGGCCGCGAAAATCTTCGGCCTCAATGAACTCTTTCTGGGCAAGCGGGTGTGTCGAAGCCGCGACAAACACCGCGTCATAGTCAAAGAGTTCGATGAATTCGACACCGGGCAGATCTTCTGGGTCCGAGGAAACAACCAGATCGACCTCTTCTTTTTGCAAAGCCGGCAAGGCATCAAAGGCTAGGCCGGGGCGGATATCGACATCCACATCGCCCCAGGATTTACGAAAGGATTCCAGCACCGGGAACAGCCACTCAAAACAGGCGTGGCATTCAATGGCGATATGCATACGGCCCGTGCGCCCGTCGCGCAAAGAAGAGAACTCCTGCTGTGTCGCCTCGACCTGCGGCAGGATCTGCTCGGCCAGGCGTAACAGCCGCAAACCGGCCGCCGAAAGTTTCATCGGTTTGGACCGGCGCAAGAACAATTCGACCCCGGCCTGATCCTCTAGGCCTTTGATTTGATGGCTCAACGCGGATTGAGTGATGTTCAGTTGATCTGCGGCACGGGCAAGCCCGCCACATTCATGGATCGCCTTGATCGTACGCAGGTGGCGGAATTCGATATGCATTGCGTGGAACTCATGTTGTTCTTGAATAATATGAGTTTGTCTCACAATGCGTTAGCTGGCACAAGGGTCAGAGATTTCACCCGTGAGGCCGAGATGACAAGACCAGAAGTTTCATTTGAATTTTTCCCGCCACAGACGCTTGAGGCTTCATTCCGCCTTTGGGATACGGTGCAAACTCTGGCACCGCTTGAACCGCGCTTTGTTTCTGTCACCTATGGCGCGGGGGGCACCACGCGCGAGCTGACGCGCGATGCGGTGGCCACATTGCACAAGTCCTCTGGCCTGCCTGTTGCTGCACATCTGACTTGTGTGGATGCGTCACGTCAGGAAACACTGGAAATCGCAGATACCTTTGCTCGGGCGGGCGTGGAGAACATCGTCGCCTTGCGCGGTGATCCGCCCAAGGGTCAGGATCGGTTCGCGCCGCACCCGGAAGGGTTCGCGGACTCGGTCGAATTGATCGAAGCACTGGCAGAAACCGAGATGTTCAGTATCCGTGTTGGCGCCTATCCGGACAAACACCCGGAAGCACAGGATTTTGCCGCCGATATCGACTGGCTAAAGGCCAAGCTGGACGCTGGGGCCGACGAAGCCCTGACTCAGTTCTTCTTTGAGGCCGAGACATTTTTCCGTTTCCGCGATGCCTGTGAAAAGGCAGGGATCGACAAGCCCATCGTTCCGGGCATCCTGCCGATCGAAAACTGGAAAGGGGCGCGCAACTTTGCCCGCAGATGCGGGACACATATTCCGGATTGGATCGAGAATGCCTTTGAGAAGGCCATTCGTGACGACCGCGAAGACCTGCTGGCCACCGCATTGTGCACAGAACTTTGTTCAGACCTGATCGAGGGCGGAGTGGACAAGCTCCACTTTTACACCTTGAACCGGCCGGAACTGACCCGGGATGTGTGCTTTGCCCTTGGAGTCACACCAAAGGCCGAGCTTCAGAACGTCGCTTGATATCCGCTTGTTTCAGACTGTGCACCCGAGGCGAAAACCCCGGGTGTTTTTGCGGAATAAGTTGGGATTACCCTGCCTGACTGGGCCACTTGAACAATCCAACTGAAGCCTTAATCATTGTCGCGATAAACCGTTCAATTCTGTTACAAATTTGACTTTAGCAACCGCCCATTCATTGTGGGGCCGTATAGTTTGTTTATGAGTGAATTTAGTATGGAACCTTTTGACAAGGTTAGTGCCCGCGCCAATGCCTTCGGCACACTTGGTCTGGCTCAAAGCGCCAGTTCAGATGACATTCGAGAAGCCTGGCGCAACATCGCATTCGAAGCCCACCCCGACAAGAATGGCGGAGACGGTGCGGCCTTGGCCAACGCCAAGGCGGCCTATGATTTGCTGCGCAGCGAGGGGCTGGCTGGGAAAGGTCTGGCGGGCTCGGCGGCGGGGAAACCACGCCGCCCCCGATTGCGCAAACGCGTTATTCAGCTGGAAACCCAAGATATTGATGCCTGTCGTGCAATGCTGAATACGGCGCTGCCCCACTTGCAGGACACCCCGGTGGACAGTCAAGATGCGGATCGCCTGCAAGATGCTGACCACATTCCGGACGCTGTCGGCTTGCATGGCCGCAACCTGACTTATTTCATTTCCGCACCTGTCTGCGAAGGTGCTAACCGCGTCGCATTGCCGACGAGTGTTCTCGCTGGCTCCAAGCGCGTCAAGACAGAGATTCTGAGCTTTCAGTCCAAAGATGCGGGCACTGGCGAAGTTGTCGTACCCGTTGCGCTTGCGACCAAGAAATTTCCGGGCGCCCGCAGCGTGCGGATCAGATTCAACGCCGACCAGCAAACGCAGGATGAGTACTGGTTGGCCGGATGACAAACAAAAAGCCCGGCAAATCAATGCCGGGCTTTGCATCCGTTGCAGAACTCTCAGTTTGCGACCGGGCCTTCGGAGGTAAACTTCGGGATCACGCTGCTGGAGGCCCCGTCGGCCTCGATGCCCGGCCAGTTTCCTTCAGCCAGATTGATATTGCCGGGAATATCTTCTTCAAAGAACCCGACAACCACATCGGTAATGTTCAGATACAGCTTGTCATCAACAATCCGCCACAAGTTCGGGTTCGCAGGCACCTTGCCACCGCGTGACACGCCATAGGCGCAGTGACCGTCATATTGCGGCGCATAATAAGCAGGGTTTTCCAGGAACTTGTCCCGGTTCTCTTCGGTCGAGAATGCCCAGGTAACGCCGTTGTATTCGGCCGTAATATCTGACCTTCCGCGAACGGCTTCGGGCTGTGATTGACCGACAGCAACCTGATCCAGACTGCGATAGGCAACCACGTCATATCCCGACACCGCATAGCCGGTGCCGTCCACATACTGATCACCTGCAAGGGCAGGCATGGCAAATGCCAAGGTCGCAGCTAAGGTCCAGGCAAATCGTTTCATAAGGGCGGTCCTTTTTTATTGGATGGGTGATCGGCCCGGAATACGGGGCTGTGCAGAGAATAGGTGATTCCTCGATCGAACGCAGTCCCGCTCGCGTCGCTGTGACATCGAATGAGAAAACGTGAAGTCTTTTGCACTGAATGTTACAAAATCTTCCCAACGGGCAGGGTTGGACTTTGCCCTTTGCAATATTAGCTGTTGAAGCGAACGGATAATTCACCCGAACTTTGCTGAGAAAGGCAAGAAATGAGCGAGCAATCGACCTATACGCCCCCGATGGTCTGGACATGGGATAGCCAAAACGGCGGACAATTCGCTAATATCAACCGCCCGATTGCGGGGGCAACTCATGACAAGGATTTGCCTGCTGGGCGCCATCCTCTGCAGCTCTATTCGCTTGCTACTCCGAACGGGGTAAAAGTAACCGTCATGCTGGAAGAGCTTCTGGCGCTAGGCCATGAAGAGGCCGAGTATAACGCCTGGCTGATCAACATCGGCGAGGGAGATCAGTTTAGTTCGGGCTTTGTAGAGGCCAACCCGAACTCTAAGATCCCTGCCCTGTGGGATCGGTCCGGTGAAAAACCTGTGCGCGTGTTCGAAAGTGCCTCGATTCTGTTTCACCTGGCTGAAAGGTTCAACGCTTTCCTACCCGAATCCGGGCCCGAACGGACAGAGGTGATGAACTGGGTTTTCTGGCAAATGGGCAGTGCACCATATCTGGGTGGCGGGTTTGGCCATTTCTACGCCTATGCGCCCGAGAAATGGGAATATCCCATCAACCGCTTTGCCATGGAAACCAAGCGGCAGCTGGATGTTCTGGATCGGGAGCTGTCCGAGAAAACCTATATCGCAGGCGAGGATTACTCTATCGCCGATATCGCGATCTGGCCCTGGTACGGACAACTGGTTCTTGGGCGCCTGTACAGCGCAGCCGAGTTCCTGGACGTCGAATCCTACAAGAACGTCATGCGCTGGGCCAAGGAGATTGACGCCCGTCCCGCCGTGAAACGCGGTCGCATGGTCAATCGTGCCTTCGGCGAAAAGCATACACAGCTTCACGAACGCCACGAGGCCGGCGACTTTGAAACGCGTACACAGGACAAGCTGGAGCCGGCAGCCGAGTAAACAAACCGGGCTTCGCGGATCAATCTGCGAAGCCCCATTCCGCCATTACTTAAGCAAAGGCGGTTTGTCCCGATCGCGCCCAGGAGCGATATGCGCATTCACACGCGCCTCAGGCTGCGGCAGATCGTACCGCAAACCCACCCGCGCCAAAGACGCTGCGGCCGTGTCACTTGATTTGAAAAAACCTACGTCCATTGCCCCAGCTTCGACCCCGGAAAAGGTAAGCGCTTCGGACGCGGCCTTAGCCAGAGCTGTCTCTGCCCCTTCGACGGCATCGACAAAACCCAGCAAATGCCCGAACCTACCTTCAGCCGTTTTGGTGCTGACAAGATAGGCGGCTTGCGCCAACCCAATGGCCGTAGCCAGCTTGGCGTCCAAAGCTGTCAGCAGTTCGTCGGGCAACCCCGATGGAGCCAGGAACTCGGACAGGTGCTGTTGCACCTCTTCGGGACCATGCTGCAAAGTTTCCATCAACCAGCCCAATGCCTCGGGCGGGATCAACATCGAGGACGGGGCAACCTCGAGGTTCAACCCCAGCCCGATCCCCTGCCCCGACAACATAGACGATAAAACCCGCCCCGACAGCGCAACATAGGGCACCGGGCGGTCTGCGAAGCGGGCCAGCCGGTCTTCGCGATCGAATGCCAGCACAAAACGCCCGTCTGCCACGTCGAACAATTCGGGCGAAATATTCTCGTTCTTTGCCTCTTCCGTCAGCATCAGGAACAGCTCACTGTCAGCCAGCCGCTCAAAGAAACGCAGACGGGCCGCATCATCCTGCGGAGCGGCCTCAGCCGCGGCATGGGCGGCGTCCAGAGCCGAAATCTCAGTCATTCAGAACCTCTTGCACCCGTGCACGCAAAACCGGCAACAGATCGGCTTCGAACCACGGATTTTTCTTCATCCATGCCGTATTCCGCCAGGACGGATGAGGCAAGGCAAAGATCCGCGGCGCATAGTCCCGCCAGTTGCGGACGGTTTCGGTGACTGACCCACGTGACTTCAGGTGATATCTATGGGCGTGCCCCCCGACAAGAATGGTCAACGGCACAGGCCCAAGATCCGCCATGACCCGATCATGCCAAGTCTGACCGCATACTGGCGGAGGAGGCAAATCTGCCTTGCGCGCATCATAGCCGGGAAAGCAAAACGCCATTGGAACGATCGAGACACGTGAACGGTCATAAAACAGCTCCTCATCAACACCCAACCACGCCCGAAGCCGATCACCGGAAGGGTCGGTAAAAGGGCGACCCGACGCATGCACTCGTGCCCCCGGAGCCTGACCACAGACTAAAATGGGCGTGTCTTTGCGGAACCAGACAATGGGTCTTGGTTCATGCGCGGTTTCAGTTGCCGCAAATCGGTCAGCACAAATACGGCAGGCCTCTATTTCTTTTTCGAGTGGGTTCATGAGATCGCAATCAGTGCCGCATCAGATGGTTGGTGTTCTGAAAGCAAGATAGGTAACACACATCCAGACGCCAACAGATGCAAAAGTCACATTACCAAAAACGACCCCCGGAACGCATTGATCATTTGTTTCATAATTCGACATAATGTGGCCTATATGGCGCCGTAGAGGTACCGTTCTTTCGCCGATCCGAACGGCGCAACAACAAGATAAACCCGCAGGCCTTGGATGCTTGAGTTTGAAAATGTCAGCAAGTCCTTTTGGACCGGGACGCGCCGAAAGGTGATTCTGGACAGAGTGTCTTTTCGCGTCGAACTTGGCACATCCATCGGTATTCTGGCCCCGAACGGTACCGGGAAAACCACCCTGATCAACATGATGGCCGGACTAGAGAAACCCGACGAAGGGGTCATTCGCAAATCCTGCCGCGTCTCTTTTCCGATGGGATTTACCGGCGGAGTTTCAAACAAGCTGTCGGCTCTGGAGAACTCGCGCTATATCGCCAAGATCTATGGTATGGACCCGGACTATGTCGAGGCATATTGCAGTTGGCTGTGTGGCCTGGGTGAATATTTCAATCAACCGCTGGCGACCTATTCATCCGGTATGCGGTCGCGGTTCACATTCGCGTTGATGCTGGCTCTGGATTTCGACATGTACCTCATCGACGAAGGGATGCCGGCCACAACGGATGTTGAATTCAACAAAAAGGCAGGCGACATTCTGCAGGAACGGCTGCGCACGACAACACTGGTCATCGTCTCTCACAACCCGGCCCTGCTTGAAAAATTCGCGCGTCAGGCGGCGGTATTAGTGGATGGTCAGCTTCACTTGTTCGAAACCTTGGAAGAGGCAAAGCAGTTATATGACTACCAAACCCAGGGCTGATAAATACAACTGGCGCCGCAAACGGCGGTCTGCGGGAAATGCCGAAACGCGCGAAGACGCGATCTCGCGTATTCGCCAGGCCACAAAGGCGCCCGGCCCAGAAAATGAACCGCCAGTAGGGACCGAGATCGACGCTATCAAACGCGAAGGACTGACCGGCCGCCAACTGCGGATGGCACGTCGTCTTGCCCAGAAAAACGGTCTTGCGGCGACTTCGGACTATGATGCAGTTCGGTTGTTGCGCAAAAAGGGAATTGATCCGTTTGAACGCTCCAGTCTGCTGAACCTTGCCTCGGAAAAGAAAACTTCGGACGAGCAGACGAATGATCGCATCACGATCCACCTGCCCCAGACCGTGAAAGATGCACCAGAGAACTTGCCCGGACCCGAGATGAGCCCGGCTGAGCGGCGTGAACGTGAAATCGGACAGATTCAGAGGGACATCGCCCGCCGCCGCCGTCGCAAACTGTTCGCTCTGTTTGCGCGGCTTGCGGTCTTTGTCCTGCTACCTACCTTTGTCGTGGGTCTCTATTTCTATCGGATCGCGACCCCAATGTACGCCAGCAACTCTGCCTTTCTTATCCTTCAGGCGGACGGGGGCGCGGGCTCTATCGGAGGGCTTCTGGCAGGGACCCAATTTGCGACCACGCAGGATTCGGTTGCCACCCAGGAGTTTCTGGAATCGAAAGATGCGCTTGAACTTTTGGACACAGAGGCCGGTTTCGCCGATGTGTTCAAACAGGACTGGATCGACCCCATTCAGCGATTGTCCCCAGACGCCAGTCTCGAAGAGGCTTACAAGCTGTACAAACGCATGATCACGGTCGGATATGACCCGACCGATGGCCTGATCCGGATGGAGGTGGCGACACCTGACCCCCAGACTTCGGCCGCGTTTTCACGAGAACTGATTTCCTATGCCGAGCAACGGGTAAACGCGCTGACCGAAAAGAAACGCGAAGACCAGATGAAAGATGCCCGGGAAGGGTTTGTAAGCGCTCAGGAAGAACGCAAGAAAGCTCAGGAAGACCTGATCGAGCTTCAGCTGCAAGGCGCAATCCTTGACCCTGAAAGCGTCATTGCCGGGTTGCGGGGCCGCATAAACGAAATCGAGACGCTTATTCAGGACAAAGAACTGCAGCTTGCAGCCTTGTTGGACAATCGCCGCCCAAACAAAGCCAAGGTGGATGGCGCACAGGCCGACATCGCACGGCTTACGGTTGTGCTGGAGGAATTGAACGCCGAAATGCTGGATGTCTCTGCCGGCGAGAATTCGCTGGCCAGGCTGAGTGTTCGGATTCAGATGGCACAGGCCGATCTGGCCGCTCGGGATATGATCCTGCAATCAGCTATGCAGCATATGGAGACAACCAGGACCGAAGCCAATCGTCAGGTTCGGTATCTGACGGTTTCCGTCAATCCTGTTCCCAGTCAGGAACCCAGCTATCCGCGCAAGTTCGAAAATACGATTTTGGCTTTCCTGTTGTTTGCTGGTATCTACCTGATGATCTCGCTTACCGCGTCGGTCCTTCGTGAACAGGTATCCTCGTAAGACACATGAAACATGTAAAAATCTCCGATCTCACGGTCGGCAATGATCTTCCGCTGACGATCATCGCCGGTCCCTGCCAACTGGAAACTGCCGATCATGCCCAAATGATCGCAGGAAAAATGAAAGAGGCCTGCGACGCCGCCGGGGCGCAGTACGTCTTTAAAGCCTCGTACGACAAGGCGAACCGAACTTCGCTGTCGGGTGCGCGAGGTATGGGAATAGACACAGGGCTCAAGGTTCTGGATGACATCCGCAAAACCTTGGGTATTCCAGTGCTGACTGACGTACATACCGAAGCCCAGTGCGCGATTGCGGCCGAGGCTGTGGACGTGCTGCAAATCCCTGCCTTTCTATGCCGACAAACAGATATGCTGCTCGCAGCTGGCGAAACCGGCAAGGCGGTTAATGTCAAAAAAGGACAGTTTTTGGCCCCATGGGAGATGGGCAACATCGTGAGCAAGGTCGAAAGCACTGGGAACACAAACATCCTACTGACAGAACGCGGAACTTCGTTTGGATATAATACGTTGGTCGCTGACATGCGCGGCCTGCCGCAGATGGCCAAAACGGGATACCCGGTCGTAATGGATGCCACACACTCGGTACAGCAGCCTGGCGGCAAAGGTGGTTCAACTGGTGGGCAGCGAGAATTCGCGCCTGTGATGGCCCGCGCTGCGGTTTCGCTTGGCATCGGTGCGGTTTTTATCGAAACCCATCAGGACCCTGATACTGCACCTTCCGACGGTCCTAATATGATCCCATTGGACCAGATGCCGCAGCTCATCGATACATTGATGCGTTTTGATGCGTTGGCCAAGGCCAACCCTATCCAGATCTGAACAAGAGTATTCCCATGACCAAACCCAACCCCGAGGTGACTCCGAACACCTGGAGCTTTCTGCGCGACGCAATGATCAAGCCAACCGGCTTTCGCGAATATGATGCCCGCTGGAAATATCCAGAAGAGATCAACCTGCCGGGCATGACCGCACTGGGGTTGGGTCTGGGCACACAGATGCGCAAGCGTGGGATTGAACCCGTGATTGCTGTAGCCAATGATTATCGTGATTATTCTCTGGCCATTAAAAATGCCCTGATCCTGGGCCTGATGCAGGCGGGAATTCAGGTAAAGGATATCGGTCCGGCGCTTAGCCCGATGGCCTATTTCGCTCAGTTCCATCTGGACGTTCCAGCGGTGGCCATGGTCACGGCCAGCCACAATCCAAATGGCTGGACCGGGGTCAAGATGGGGTTTGAACGTCCCCTGACCCATGGCCCGGACGAGATGTCGGAACTGCGAGACATTGTTCTGAATGGCGAAGGGCAGACCCACCCTGGCGGGTCCTACGAATTCGTTGATGGCGTGAAAGAGGCCTATATCGACGATCTGGTCGGCGATTTCAGAATATCCCGACCTCTCAAAGTGGTCTGTGCCACAGGGAACGGCACAGCATCCGCCTTTGCCCCGGAAATCTTTGAACGCATGGGGGTCGAAGTCGTGCCCAGCCATAACCAGCTGGACTATACCTTCCCGCATTACAACCCGAACCCAGAAGCGATGGAAATGCTGCACGACATGTCCGATACCGTGAAAGCCAGCGGTGCCGACATGGCGCTGGGGTTCGATGGTGACGGTGACCGCTGTGGCGTTGTGGATGACGAGGGGGAGGAGATTTTTGCTGATAAGGTCGGCGTGATCATGGCCCGCGATCTGGCCAAGATTTACCCCAATGCCACCTTTGTCGCCGACGTGAAATCAACCGGCCTTTTTGCCAGCGACCCCGAGTTGAAGGCCCGCGGGGTCAAGGCAGATTATTGGAAAACCGGCCACAGCCACATGAAGCGGCGAGTCAAAGAGATCAACGCGCTGGCTGGGTTCGAAAAGTCGGGGCATTACTTTTTGGCCGAACCGATTGGCCGTGGCTATGATTGCGGCATGCGCGTCGCGGTTGAGATCTGTAAACTGATGGACCGCAACCCGGACCAAAGCATGTCCGACCTGCGAAAGGCACTACCGAAAACATGGTCGACACCGACCATGTCCCCCTATGCAGCGGATATCGAAAAATACGACATACTCGACCGTTTGGTCGCAAAGCTGGTCGCCAAATCCGAGGCCGGAGAGACGCTAGCAGGTCGCCCGATCAAAGAAGTGGTCACTGTCAACGGTGCCCGAGTCATTCTGGACAATGGCAGCTGGGGGTTGGTCCGCGCCTCGTCGAATACGCCCAATCTGGTGGTCGTCTGCGAAAGCAGCGAAAGCGAAGAAGAGATGCGTGCCATTTTTGCGGATATCGACGCGGTTATCCGAACCGAACCGGGTGTCGGAGATTACGACCAGACCATCTGAGCGTTGGTGTCGGGGCGCTGGCCCCGACACTTCAATTTCCGCCAAACAGCTTAAGCAGTCCTTTCTTGGCCTCGTCCTCAAGCTTGTTCTTCAGCGCATCCTCGACGCTGTCCCCGTCAGTCCCGGCCGTACCGGTATCGCCGCCTATCTTGTCGATGACTTTCTTTTTGACATCATCCTCAAGCTCTTTGACCTTTCCTCCGGCGGCCGCTTCGATCACCTTGGTCAGGTCCGGCTTGATCGACGGATTGCTCCATGGTCCAACGATACGCACCGGAACCGACAGGCCCTCTCCCGAATTCGCACGCAGAGCGACCGGCGTGAACAGATAGTCGATATTGCGCGCTCCGATCCCGACTTTTCCTTTGCCATCCGCGCGGAAATTGTCCAGCGACATCAACAAATCGTTGTTCTGCAAAACGCCCTGATCAATGGTGAAGCTACCCGTCAGGCTGTTGAACACGGTGGTGCCACCCGATCCTTTGCCTCGTCCCATCAGACGATCAAGGTCAAAGCCCGATATCAGCCCCTTTCCTACATCCAAGCGGCCCTTACCGCTGAGAGAACGCATGATCTGATTCTCATTCTGGCCAACGCCCAGAAACTCGAATGATCCTGACCCGGTCCCGGACAGCCGCTCGACCCCGACCAAGGCTGTCAGAGCTTGTTTGAGGTCAATGCCCTTGGCCTTTATCTTGCCGCCAACGGACAACCCATTCCGATTATTGGCCACCACCTGCCCGTTCAGCGTTCCGGAAAACAAGGTTGCCGGGTTCATCTCCAATGCAGCCCGAGACCGGTCCAGCCGCATTGTCAGGTCGCTGGGGCCAAGCGTCAGCTCGGGCAGCGCGATAGATTTGGCTGTCAGTCGAATTTCACCATTGGCCAAAGCCAGCGCCGAGGCGTCGATCGGTTCCCTTGACCACCCCTCCGAGGCAGCACCCGCGCCGGAACCGCTGGAACTGGACGAGACCGTCTGACCACTTTGATTATAGCGAGAAAGATCAAGATCACTGGCATCCAACCGAGCAGTGATCTGTGGCGGGTTGGAAATTACAATATCAACTTCGCCTGTAAAACGGTTACTGTCGAGTGAAGCCACCAGATCGCGCACAGATATGCGGCCATCTCTGGTATAAGTCATTTGCCCCGACACATTCGCAGCGCGGCCCAACCCGTGCGGCACTCCAACGCCCTCCTGACCGAACGCGGCCAGCATTTTTTCCGTGTCTTTGGTTTTCAACTGCAGCTTGCCGTCCATCTCTCCGGCAAGGTTGACGCGCCCGTCAAATCCGATGTCACCACCAGGGGCCGCAAGTGCAAGTTCAATCTCGGATGCCGCGCCCGTGGCATAGGCCGGCAAGTCGGGTATCTTGATATCCACGCGGGCCTCACCGCCCGGAACCGGCATTTGTGCATCCAGAACCATGGGGGCCGAGACTGCTGGCCAACTGGCAGACAAATCCACATCTGCGACATCAAATCGGGCCGATCCATTTTCAACAAAGATCAGACGCGCCTGAGTCAGTTTCAGATGCTCCAGTGTCACCGCACGCGATGCATCGGCCGGTTTTGATCCACCCGAGCCGCTGGCTGTCGGGGCGACGGCCGTGTCAAACTCCCAGTTTCCGCGCCCGTCTGACAGTTCAAGTCTGAGGGTCGGATTCTCGGCAATAATCCGTTTGATCAGCACATCGCCGGACAAAATGGCCAAGGTATCGACCCCAACCGCCAGGCTTTCGGCGCTCAGCATCGGCTCAGACCCCGCCCACGAGGCATTTCCGAAGGAAACCGCCCCGGTTTCCATGCCCAGCACAGGCCAGAAGGACAGCTTAACGCCCCCCGACAGTTTCAGATCACGCCCGGTTTGTGCCTTGACCTGCTCGGCCAGAATGGTCGCCAACTTGTCGCCCGGCATCAGCAGCAGTGCGCCGATGACAAGACCGACCACAGCCACCAAAAGGAACAGGATGCGCATTAGCCATTTCATTTTCTGCTCTCCGACTTATTTGGCACGCTATAAAAAGATCATTCAAAGACGGCAGCGCATTTGCAAGGGGAAGCTTTCCCCACTATATGCCGCGCCATGACCACAAACCCGCCAAACCTCCGCCCCGACCTGGCACCTGCTGCCCGGATCACTGATACACCACGTCCGAACCAGCCGACCATCGGCATGGTATCGCTGGGTTGCCCCAAGGCTTTGGTCGACAGCGAGCGGATTCTGACGCGCCTAAAGGCCGAAGGATACGGCATCTCGCCGGACTATTCAGGCGCGGATGCCGTGATTGTGAATACCTGCGGATTTCTGGACAGCGCCAAGGCGGAGTCTCTCGATGCCATCGGCGAGGCTTTGGTAGAAAACGGCAAGGTTATCGTAACCGGATGTCTAGGGGCCGAACCCGACTACATCCGCGAACATCACCCCCGTATCATGGCCGTCACCGGACCACATCAGTACGAGCAGGTGCTGGATGCGGTACACAAGGCCGTGCCACCTGATCCCGACCCCTTCGTGGATCTGCTGCCTGCGGCCAACGTTCAACTGACGCCGCGCCACTACAGCTATCTCAAGATATCCGAGGGCTGTAACCACAAATGCAAGTTCTGCATCATCCCGGACATGCGCGGCAAACTGGCCAGCCGTCCGGCGCATGCTGTTCTGCGCGAGGCGGAAAAGCTGGTCGATAACGGTGTGCGCGAATTGCTGGTGATTTCGCAGGACACCTCGGCCTATGGGTTGGACCGGAAATACGATGTGAACCCCTGGAAAGACCGTGAGGTCCGCAGCCATATCACCGATCTTGCGCGCGAATTGGGACAGCTGGATGCGTGGATTCGCCTGCACTATGTCTATCCCTACCCGCATGTGCGTGAGCTGATCCCCCTGATGGCGGATGCGGGCAGTAACGTCCTGCCCTATCTGGACATTCCCTTCCAGCACGCACACCCGGATGTTTTGAAACGCATGGCCCGCCCTGCTGCGGCCGCCAGAACACTGGACGAGATTGCCGCCTGGCGCGCGACCTGTCCTGATATCACGCTTCGTTCCACCTTTATCGTGGGCTACCCCGGCGAGACCGAGGCCGAGTTCCAGACCCTGCTGGACTGGATGGATGAGGCGCAGTTGGATCGCGTCGGTTGTTTTCAGTACGAAAACGTCGACGGAGCCCGCTCTAACGATCTTCCTGACCATGTGCCCGCCGAGGTCAAACAGGACCGCTGGGAGAGGTTCATGGAAAAGGCTCAGGCGATTTCCGAGGCCAAACTGGCCGCAAAGGTCGGCCAGACCCTGCAGGTCATCGTGGATGAGATCGATGATGAGGCCGCGACCTGCCGCACCACCGCCGACGCGCCCGAGATCGACGGCAACCTGTTCATCGACGAAGGGTATGAGGCCCTGAAACCGGGCGACATTGTCTCGGTCGAGGTGGACGAGGCCGGGGAATATGATCTATGGGGCAAGCTTCGCTAACCACATCTAACTGAATTGACCGACCCAGCGGCAGTCAGAAAAGGCTCAACAGCCCGATAACCCAGGCCAATCCGCCAGCCAAAGCAGTCAGTGCCACCGCAGCGCTGGCGGCGTCTTTGGCTTGCCCGGCCAATAGATTGTGTGCGGTCGAAGTATGATCCACCGCCCGTTCGATCGCCGTGTTGAACAGTTCGGCCACCAGAACCAACAGACCGATCACCAGTATCAGAGCCCGAACGCCATCGCTCAGGGGCAGCCACAGGGCCAGACCCGCAGAAACAAGATTAGCGCAGACCCAAGCCCGGAACGAGTATTCACCGTGCCAAGTGGCAGCCAATCCCTGCCAGCTCCAGCGGATGCGGTCCTTTAGATGGGTGACAAGTTTTCTCATGCGACCTCGGTAATTCAATAGGTCAAACAGAAACCCGAACACCGTATGACAGGCAATAAAAAAGCCACCCATAGGGCGGCTTTTTTGTTCGATTGTGCGGGCGGCTATGTCGGAATCCGCCCGCGAAAATCTTATTGAGCAGTCGGATTACATACGGTCTGACCTGCTTCGGTCGTCGCCAGATCTGTCCCTGCCGGGCAGCTCGGCGTGCCGTATTTGTCATAATCTGGGGTAATGTATACCGGTGTCGGCTCTTCCTGTTGCGAGCAAGCAGCCAGAACCAGGGCAAACGCACTAACGGCAGCAAATTTGAGTTTCATGTCCGTCATTCCTCTAATTAATTTCTGTTATTGCCCTGAACATGGGGCCGACTTCACAATACGGTGTGGTTGGTAATTTTGCAATAAAATCAACAGCGCGTTTGCGAAAGCAGGCAAAACCATGCCGGGGGGATTGCCTATGGAATGGGTGCCGCGTGGCAGCTACTGCTTTCGGCACATCTGTTCAGGCGATAGACTGGGGAAAGTCAGCGAACGGAGAAACCAGATGCCAGAAGGTCCAGTCATTGCGCAAAAAGCGCCCTATCCAATCGAAGTAACCGAAGGAAAAAGCTATTTCTGGTGCTCGTGCGGCCGGTCCAATCGGCAGCCATTTTGTGATGGATCTCACAAAGGAACCGGCTTTGAACCGGTCAAGTTCACGGCTGATACCAGCAAGAAACTCTTCTTCTGCGGCTGTAAAAACTGCGCTAACCCTCCGTTTTGCGACGGGACACATTCCAAGATCTGATCACTTCAGCCGGTTGAAAACCTGGCTATTTACGCAGAACCCGGGCGCTGAACGGGGATCAGATTGCTGCGCCGCCAGCCATATCGTGCATTTCTCGTGACAGTCCGAGGCCCGGCAACGCGTTACCATCTCGGCGTATTCATCCGGGCTCAACCGCCCGTCGGACATGGCTTCGGTCAACGAGATCTTAAGGCATCGGGCAACGGATCGAGTTAGCCAAAAGTGCTTTTCCACGTCGCCCAGTACAGCGTGTTTCATCCCAATTCCTGCATTTGTATTACTTTCAACGCGGCGAATTGATGTTTGTTCGGGCAGGTTTGCGGTGCTCCTGCAACATCTGGATGTCTTTCCATCCAATCCGGGCAGGCAGCCGCCCAGCCACATCCCTGACACAGGCGGATCATTTCAGCCCAGTCTTCCTGACTTAGCCGACCTTTATTGTGGGCCCGCACAATATCCGTACCCGTCGCTTGCCCCATCCTCAACACAAGGCGCAAATGGGTCATGAGGTGTCCAAGGCGCGGCATTGCGGCCCTCCTAAGGGATCAACTTGCTTAACAAATCCTGGTTCCGGCAATATTCGGGGGTCTGCGCTGCCAGAACCGGTTGATTCAAAAATGATTGGCAATGGCCCGGGTTCGGGCAATCGGTGCATCGCAGAACCGCATCGGTAATCTGATCCACCGATATATGTCCAGCGATTGCAGATTCCTGCAGATCCACCCCCAGCTTGCCAGCCATACGGTCAAAAAGACCAGCATGATGCCTAAGCGTTTCGCGATCGGGCATTGGCATTCCTTTCCGTTTCGCTTTGTCCGATCAGACTAGCAATACGAAACAGCCCAAGCCTTGACGCAGGTCAAAGTCCCAATTCCAGTTCGTCCAGATAAGCCCGTGTTGCATCCTGCACCCGTCGGAATCGATCACCGCCCAGCTTTTTTCCGCCATACCATCGAGTGACAATGACGATATGACCGCTCAGTTCGGCCCTTTCCAGCATGCGCAGAATCACCATTCCGGCACCGCTTTCCCCGTCATCCGCCTTGAGCGCACCAGTAAGCAGGATTGCGGCCCAGGTATTGTGCGTGGCCTTGGCATAGCTTTTGTCAGATTTCAGGTCCTGCAGGACAGCTGCCACCTCGTCCCGGGAACTGACCAAAGCGCCGGACACGGCATATTTCGATCCGCGGTCCGTCAAGACAACCCCCAACCGTTTCAGTCCCGTCATTGTGTCAGCCCAAGCTGCCGTGAGGTTTCCAAAACAATTTCGACGCGCTGAGCATTCGGTGGATGGGTGCCTAGAAAACGATCGCCCGGGTCAGGAATTCGGGCAAAATAGCGGGCTCCTAACAAGGGATTATAACCTGCCCGGTGCGTGATGATCGTTCCCAACCGGTCCGCTTCCAGTTCAAAGTCCTTGACATATATCTGGGCACCCACCTGCGCGCCCAGCTTCTGCGCCTGTTCAAGATCGGCGTCATTTGCCCCCGCTATGCGTGCAAGCTCGCCAAAAATCGCGGCGCTTTCTCGTGAGTTTTCGGACTGGCGGGGAATATGGCGCAGGATGTGATGAGCAGATTCATGCCCCATCACAAAGGCCAGTTCATCGGCGTTTTCCACCGATTGAATCATCGCGCGGGTGAAGATTATGACTGGTTGATTGTCGTCATCCAAGGTTTGAAAAGCATTTGCTGGTGCGCGAGGGTTCAGATCAACCACGATCGAAAAATCGCAGTTGCTGACATTACTGCGCCGCTTGCACTCTGCGCGCGCCACATCCCCGACCCTTTGACTGATTTCGCGAAAGGTCAGCACATCGACCTGAAAATCAGTTGAAGGTTGTTGCCATTCCTCTACCGGCTGAACGCGTAACGAACCGGTGTCACAGGCCGACAGAACCAGACCAAATATCATCAAGATCAGGCGACGCATACTATTTCCTTTGGTCCGGTCATGCCTTTTCGTCGAACATAGCCCGACACAAGGCGGTTCGCCACCGGACGATTTCCCAAGAACGGGTTGCATTGCAATGTTCCGCCCGGCAAGCTGGACACATGTTTTCGATTGAGCATGAATTCGACTCGACGGTCATAACCCTGGTGGACGAAGGCGAAATGCCTTTGAACGAGGATGTGGTTATTAACAATTTTGCAGAATGCGTAACGCTGGAACAACTGGATCCGCGCACTGACCAGGTTCAGAAGATTACGCTTTCGCCCGAACAGGTTCGTGATCTGGCTGCGGCACTGGATCTGCCCGAAGGTGTTTACCAAATTCGCGAAACCCCCGGTCAGGCCTGACACACAAAGACTTTCTCGCGCGATGTCTGGCCGCGCTTCAGGATCAGTTCGGACGGAGCAACCCCCAGCGCCACCGCCAGAAGCTCACGTGTGGCTTCATTTGCCCTGCCGTTTTCGGGCGGTGCAGTGATATATATTCTGATCGTTCCGTCCCGAACCAAAATCCTGTCTGCTGCGGCTTTCGGGGTAACCCTGACCGCAATCTCAGCATTCGGTGCAACACGGTCGCGCAGGTCTGGAAGATTTCTTAGTTTCGGTTTTCCCATTGGCACCTTCTGTTAACAAAGACCCTTGCACGGTTGGGCGGGGAATGAAATTGATCCAACTGGTCCAGCCGATTGCACTTGAAACTCGCCAGACGTTCAACCAGATACAGACAGCCTATGTAAAGGAAGTTAACATATGTCCTTGAAGAATCCGGCCGCTTTTGAGTTTCTGCAGACCCGTCGGTCGCGCCCAGCCAAAACGTTGATTGAACCAGCCCCCGACCGTGAGCAGCTGATGCCCCTGCTGACCGCAGCAGCCCGCAGCCCGGATCACGGAAAACTGGAACCCTGGCGGTTCATCGTGCTTGAAAAAGGCGCAATGGGGCGCCTGTCGGGGCTAACGCAGGAATGCGGTGAGGCGCTTGGCAAATCCCCTCAAGACATTGAAAAAGCGCGCGGACAGTTTGATTTAGGCCATCTCGCCGTCGCTGTGATCGAGGTTCAGAAGCCTTCGGAAAAGATTCCAGCCATCGAGCAGACCTATTCAGCTGGGGCTGTTTGCCTTGCTTTGCTGAACGCTGCTTTGACCGCAGGATGGGGCGCGAATTGGTTGTCTGGCTGGCAAACCCACGATCCAGAATTCTGTCGCAAGGCGTTTGGATTACGGGATAACGAGAGTGTTGCCGGTTTGATCCATATCGCGACCGAGGGCTCGACCCCGCCCGAACGCCCCCGCCCGGATGTTGATGCCCTGACCGAATGGGTCACAGAATGATCATCCTCAACGCCTTTTTTTCAGCGCTTGGTCAGATCGGAGACCCGAAATTCCGCGGGGTCCTGCTTCGGGGCATTGGTCTGACCATTCTTATGCTGATCGCAGCCTGCGCCGGTGCAATTTGGCTGATCAACCGGCTGTCAGGGGACGAGATATCGCTGCCATTCATTGGTGCAGTTCCCTGGCTGAATGACGTCCTCAGCTATTCCGGCATTTTCCTGGTGCTGATCCTGCCAGTGTTTCTGATGATTCCCGTCGCCTCAGCCATCACGTCTGTGTTTCTGGACGATGTTGCACAAGCTGTTGAGGACAGGCATTATCCGAGCCTGCCTGCGGTTCCACGCATCCCAATAGGCGATGCGATCACTGACGCGCTTGGTTTTATGGGTGTGCTGATTGTGGCCAACCTTCTGGCGCTGATCCTTTATGCGATCTTCACGCCACTGGCCCCGTTTATCTTTTGGGCGATGAACGGATTTCTGCTGGGGCGTGAGTATTTTACGCTGGCAGCCATGCGCCGTATCGGGCGTGAGGGCGCGCGAAAACTGCGGGCACAACATTCGTCAACAATTTGGCTTGCGGGCACGTTGATGGCCATCCCACTGTCTATTCCGCTGGTGAATCTTGTGATCCCGATTATCGGAGCTGCTACATTCACGCATATCTTTCATAAGCTGTCAGGGCCAACGCCCTGACGCCTAGTTTCGCGGTTCCATTTGATTTAGCCAATCGAAATCCCGTACCGAAATCACGCCCGAAATAATGATCCCTGCAATGATAGCCCAGAGCACGACCGACACCCCGGTGGTGATCCATAGCTTTTTCTTCATGTGATGCACTTCCGGGGCCCCTGAATGGGTGCCGGGAACGACCTCGCCCAAATCACCCTGGGTCTTGATGCGGATCGGCAGAATCACCAAAAGCGTCATGAACCAGATGACGGCAAACAGAACCAGTCCTGCAGTGATCGTCATGTGTACACCTCCGGTGTCTATACTTGTTCCAACTCGACCAGACAGCCGTTGAAATCTTTGGGATGCAGGAAAAGAACCGGTTTCCCGTGCGCGCCGATCTTGGGTTCACCGCTACCCAGCACCCGGGCGCCGGTTTCTTTCAGGTGATCACGCGCGGCAATGATATCCTCCACCTCATAGCAGACATGATGGATTCCGCCGGCGGGGTTCTTCTCTAGAAAACCGTTGATCGGGCTGTCATCGCCCAGAGGATAAAGCAACTCGATCTTGGTGTTGGGCAATTCAATGAACACCACAGTAACGCCGTGATCAGGTTCATCCTGCGGCGCGCCAACCTTGGCACCTAAAGCGCTGCGGTACTGTTCAGACGCCGCCACAAGATCAGGGACGGCAATGGCAACGTGGTTTAAGCGGCCAATCATGGAACTCTCCTACCTTCTGCGTTGCAGCGGTTATGGGGACAGATCAGGCAAAGGACAAGTGCGCCAAATTGCCGTTAACCCCGTGTTAGCCAGAAGTTCCTAGCGTGAAGCATCTGCTGAATAGGAGTTCTGCCATGGACGATTCGAGCCCCTTCACCGCACCCGCACAGCCAACGGCCACGCGGCCGCTGCTGGGACAAACCATTTTGGTTGTTGAGGACAGCCGCTATGCCTGCGACGCTATCCGGTTAATGTGTTTGCATTCGGGTGCGCGGATCAGGCGGGCCGATTGCCTGAAATCCGCCCGACGCCATCTTCAAATCTATCGGCCTTCTGTGATCTTGGTGGATATGGGACTACCCGATGGCTCTGGTGCTGATCTGATTGCCGAATTGGCCATGACTACGCCCCGGATCGGAGCGATCCTGGGCATGTCAGGCGACGACAATTCAGAAACCCTTGCGACAGAGGTTGGCGCGGACGGGTTTCTTGCCAAACCGCTTAACTCACTGTCCTATTTCCAGTCGTCTATTCTGAATTGTCTACCTGAAGACCGCCGCCCCTCCACGCTCCACGCCGTTCGGGATGAGGTGATATGCCCCGATCCTATGGCCTATCAGGACGACATGGCACATATCGCCGATGTTCTGGCCGGACCGAATGACCACCGGTCACTGGACTATGCGGCCCAATTCCTGCGCGGCGTTGCCCGTGATGCGGAAGATACGGTTCTGGCCGAAGCCGCCCAGCAGTTGGCAGCCTCACGCGCCGCAGGTATGCCCATCACCGCTCTGACAGCCCAAGTTGCGGGAATAGTGCAGGCCCGTCTGGAACAGCGCGAGGCTATCTGAAGTGACAACCGCATATCTAATTACCGCATCGCTCCTTTGTCTGTGGGCATACAGACAGACACGCGTCAGCGCGCGTGACATTCGGAACAGCCGCGAGAGGAAAAAGGACCATTTCCTGTAAACCCGCTAACAGAGAATTGGAAATGGGTTGAAAACAGAAAAAAACCGCCACAGGCGACTGTGGCAGGTTTTCTATCAGTCCTGAGGGATAATCCGCAGGCCCAACTCCATCAGCTGGTCCGAGGCCGGGTCGGACGGTGCCTGCATCATCAGATCCTCGGCACGCTGGTTCATCGGGAACATCATGACTTCGCGGATATTGGCTTCATCGGCCAAAAGCATCACGATCCGGTCGATACCAGCTGCACAGCCACCGTGCGGCGGGGCGCCATAGTGGAAGGCGTTGAACAGCGCGCCAAAGCGGGATTTCACCTCATCCGCGCCGTAGCCAGCCAGCTCAAAAGCCTTCAGCATGATCTCGGGCTTGTGGTTCCGGATCGCGCCCGAGACCAGCTCGTATCCGTTACAGGCCAGGTCATATTGATAACCGCGCACGTCCAGAGGATTGCCGTTCAGCGCCTCCATCCCGCCCTGCGGCATCGAGAAGGGGTTGTGTTCAAAGTCGATCGCACCGGTTTCTTCGTCTTGCTCATAGATCGGGAAATCGACGATCCAGGCAAAGGCAAAGCGGTCTTTCTCGGTCAGGTTCAGTTCATCACCGATCACATCGCGCGCCCTGCCGGCCACCTTTTCAAAGGCTTTCGGTTTGCCGCCCAGGAAGAACGCAGCGTCTCCGACGCCCAGACCCAGTTGCTGGCGGATCGCCTCGGTCCGTTCAGGACCAATGTTTTTGGCCAGTGGACCGGCGGCCTCCATCCCTTCGCCCTGATCGCGCCAGAAGATATAGCCCATGCCGGGCAGACCCTCTTTCTGAGCAAAGGCGTTCATGCGGTCGCAGAACTTACGGCTACCACCGGTCGGCGCGGGGATGGCGCGGATTTCGGTGCCTTCCTGCTCCAGCAGCTTCGCGAAAATCGCGAAGCCAGACCCGCGGAAGTGGTCAGAGACCACTTGCATTTTGATAGGGTTCCGCAGATCGGGCTTGTCGCTGCCATACCACAGCGCCGCATCTTTGTAGGAAATCTGCGGCCAGTCCTGATCGACTTTACGGCCGCCGCCGAACTCTTCGAACACACCGGTCAGAACCGGCTGGATCGTGTCGAACACGTCCTGCTGTTCGACAAACGACATCTCAAGGTCAAGCTGGTAGAAATCGGTGGGCGAGCGGTCGGCACGCGGGTCTTCGTCACGGAAGCAGGGCGCGATCTGAAAATACTTGTCGAAGCCCGACACCATGATCAGCTGTTTGAACTGCTGTGGGGCCTGTGGCAGCGCGTAGAACTTGCCCGGGTGCAAACGCGACGGCACAAGGAAGTCGCGCGCGCCTTCAGGCGAAGATGCGGTGATGATCGGCGTCTGATACTCGCGGAAGCCCTGATCCCACATGCGTTTGCGCATCGAGGCGACAACGTCCGAACGCAGGGTCATGTTGTTCTGCATCGCCTCGCGGCGCAGGTCCAGGTAACGATAGCGCAGGCGCGTTTCCTCAGGGTATTCCTGATCGCCGAACACCATCAGGGGCAGCTCGTCAGCGGCGCCCAGTACTTCCAACTCGCGCACGTAAACTTCGATCTCGCCCGTGGGCAATTTCGCGTTCACCAGATCGGCGGCGCGCGCTTTGACTGTGCCATCGATACGGATACACCATTCCGAGCGGACTTTTTCCAGTTCGGCGAATGCCGCGCTGTCGCCGTCGCACAAAATCTGTGTGACGCCGAAATGATCGCGAAGGTCGATGAATAGAACGCCGCCGTGATCTCGGACCCGATGCACCCAGCCAGACAGGCGAACGGTTTCACCGACATTGGCGGCAGTCAGAGCGGCGCAGGTGTGGCTGCGATAGGCGTGCATGGATCATATCCCTTCGGGCGCAGAATTGGTCGGGCCGATACACCGCGTCAGACTGGGAAAGTCAAGGCAAGTCGCACCGTCAAAACGGCCTTTGCACGTTGCCTGAGTAGAAATAGATGCCCAGACCCACCGCAAAGATGATGTTCCCCGCGATGGCATGCAGCAGAACCGCATAGAAAAACGATCCGCGTTTGCGATAGGCCCAGGTGAACAGCAACCCTCCGGCAAATGTCATCAGAGCTACGATCCAGCTCCAATACATCAGATGCGCAAGCGAGAAGAGCGATGCATTCAGCAGATAAGCTGTGCGTCCATTGGGCAGGATTGCGTGGTAGCGACGAAAGAACAGCGACCGGAACAGCAGCTCTTGCGGCAGGGCGGAAACGAATGGGTAAAACACCCAAATCATCGCCAGCAGCTCGGGTTGGTTGTGCAACAGGAAAAAGGCAGCTTCGGGACGGGTCAGTCGTACTAGCGCAACACAAAACAGTGTCATTCCCACAGCAAAGCCGGCGACTTCGGGCCAGGACCAGTTGCGCCAGCTATATCGCAATTCCGCCCAGGCAAATCCGTGCGTGAAATGCAACAACACGATCCCGATGGCCGTAAAGGTAAACAGCGATGGAAACATCCAGTTGGGCGGGAAAAGTACGGCAATCAGCACAGGTACGGCGATGAAGAACAAACCGAATTCCAGTCGCAACCAACGGGAAGGTGCTGCGGCTTCAGCCCAATCGGTTTGCCTGTTCACAGTACCGCCAATTCTGCCCAGATCAGGCCTCGCAAGGAATTGCCCATCCAGAACCATTCCGCGCTTTGCAGGTCGGTCATGGTCAGCACCGCCTCGCTGACTTTATTATTTTCCAGCAAGTCTTCGCGCAAAATTCCGGGAAGCAAGCCGGAGGACAAGGGCGGCGTCAGGCAACGACCATCGGGCATGTCCAGAAAGATGTTAGTAATGGTGCCCTCGCACACTTCGTCACGCTCATTCAGAAACAGCCACTCATCTACGCCCTCGGGCAGTGCCGCCCGGGCCCGGTCATAAACATCGCGCTGCGTCGTCTTGTGCTGCAACCAGATATCAGAGGCGGCAAGCCTCGTATTGGAAACTGCGACCCGCCAGACGGACGGGTTATCCGCCAGTGCACCAGTTGTCACGCCAAACCCGCCACTGATGTCCATCGTCAATCGACAGCGCAACGAGGTTGAACCCGCAACTTGGTCAAGCGTTGCAATCGCGCGCCCTGCATCGAAAGGAAGCCCCAATGCCCGTGCCGAACGCTCCATCCGGGCTAGGTGTTTTCCAACACGCACAAACCCGCTCTCTGGCCGGAATGCCAGCGTTTCGATCAGACGGAAGTCAGGGTCAGCTGGTGGGCGAAACGTGCCTTCCATAGCGCTTCCTCATATTCGGATGGGGCTGTGCTGTCCCAGACGACGCCCCCACCCACATTCAGCGTGGCCTTGTTGCCCTCGACCATCAGCGTGCGAATAGCCACGTTGAACTCGGATCGCCCGTCTGGCGCGGCCCAACCGATAGCACCACAATAGATATCGCGTGGCCAGGGTTCGAGATCGGTCAAAATCTCCATCGCGCGAATTTTGGGCGCGCCTGTGATCGAGCCGCAGGGAAACAACGCGTTTAGGATATCGGAAAGTTCTGCCCCAAGATGCAGCTGTGCCTGCACCAGCGAGATCATCTGATGCACGGTTGCATATGTTTCGACCTTGAATAGCTCGGGTACCTTTACGGACCCCGGCAGCGCAACCCGGCTGATGTCATTGCGCAGAAGGTCAACGATCATGAGGTTTTCAGCGCGGTTCTTCTCGTCTCTCGACAAGAAATCGCGGCGGCGCGCGTCCTCGGCCATGTCTTCGCTGCGGGGTTGTGTGCCCTTCATCGGGCGGGTTTCGATCGTCCGATCTGCACCGGTGCGAAAGAACAACTCTGGCGAGCGGCTGAGCAAATCGGGCAAATCATCCTGCTGAACCAGCGCTCCGTGACCGACCGGCTGGCCCACAGCCAACGCCGCATAAAGCGCGGCGCTATCCCCTTGCAATGTCAGGTCAATGGGGAACGTCAGGTTGGCCTGATAGATATCCCCTGCCCCGATCGCATCGTGGACCAGCTGAAAGGCGCTTGCATATCTTGCCTCGTCCCAGCGCGGTGTGAATTCGGCAACACCGCCTAGGGGTGCGGGCAGATCGCACTGGCCTGGCGCATCATAGGCACCGAAACACAGCAGTGGCAGGCGGCGGTCAGTAGGCATCCGGTCCAACAGGCGGGGTTCCAACGCATATCCAAGCTCATAGCTTGCATAACCGGCCAGCCAGGCCCCATCCGCGCGTGCCTCATCCAGCGCCGCCAACGCCTGTGGCACGTCTTCCGCTTTGTCTGCGCGGATCACCCGGTCTGGCCGTTCGAAATAAGTTCCCGATCCGGCCGGCCCCTGATCAAAACGAATACGCACGTGCATCCTCATTTGTCGTGCTGCGCGGTATAGACAATACGGCGGTAAGGGAAAGAGGGGAAAGCGGCAATTTCGCCCCTGTTTCCGATACCTCTTGAACCTTTTGGCGCGGTCCCTATAACGCAGAACAATTTGGGCACGCGGGCGGTGCCCTGACTCGCAGTTAACCGAAGGAAACAGGCTATGCCGAGAAGAACCGACATCCAGTCGATCATGATCATCGGGGCGGGCCCCATTGTCATCGGTCAGGCCTGCGAATTCGACTATTCAGGCGCACAGGCCTGTAAAGCCCTGCGCGAAGAAGGATACCGGGTCATTCTGGTAAACTCAAACCCGGCGACAATCATGACCGATCCCGGTCTGGCCGATGCCACTTATATCGAGCCGATCACGCCCGAAGTTGTCGCCAAGATCATCGAGAAGGAACGCCCCGACGCCTTGTTGCCCACAATGGGTGGGCAGACCGGACTGAACACCTCACTTGCACTGGAAGAGATGGGCGTACTGAACGAGTTCGGTGTCGAGATGATCGGTGCGACCCGCGACGCCATCGAAATGGCCGAAGACCGCAAACTATTCCGCGAAGCGATGGATCGGCTGGGCATCGAAAACCCCAAGGCCACCATCGTTACCGCCCCCAAGCGCGACGACGGCTCCACCGATCTTGATGCTGGCGTCCAGATTGCCTTGGGCGATCTGGAAGACATCGGCCTGCCTGCCATCATTCGCCCCGCCTTTACCATGGGCGGCACCGGCGGCGGTGTGGCTTATAACCGCGAGGATTATATTCACTTCTGCCGCTCGGGCATGGATGCCTCGCCGGTAAACCAAATCCTCGTCGATGAGAGCCTGCTGGGTTGGAAAGAGTATGAGATGGAGGTGGTACGCGACACGGCCGACAACGCCATCATCGTCTGTTCCATTGAGAATATCGATCCGATGGGTGTGCATACCGGCGACTCGATCACCGTGGCCCCTGCCCTGACACTGACCGACAAAGAATACCAGATCATGCGCAACGGCTCCATCGCCGTTCTGCGCGAGATTGGGGTCGAGACTGGCGGTTCGAACGTACAATGGGCGATCAACCCCGAAGACGGCCGAATGGTCGTGATCGAGATGAACCCCCGCGTGTCGCGTTCGTCCGCGCTGGCGTCCAAGGCGACCGGGTTCCCGATTGCGAAGATCGCGGCCAAGCTGGCTGTTGGCTATACGCTGGACGAGCTGGACAATGACATCACCAAGGTCACGCCCGCCTCCTTCGAGCCAACCATCGACTATGTCGTGACAAAAATTCCGAAATTTGCGTTCGAAAAGTTCCCCGGCTCTGAACCTTACCTGACCACGGCGATGAAATCGGTGGGTGAGGCCATGTCCATTGGCCGCACGATCCACGAATCGATGCAAAAGGCGCTGGCCTCGATGGAATCCGGCCTGACTGGCTTTGATGAAGTAGAAATCCCCGGCCTGAACGTTGGTGTCTGGGACGAGGTCAGTGACAAAGTCGCGGTGATCAAAGCGATCAGCAAGCAAACCCCCGACCGTCTGCGCACCATCGCGCAGGCCATGCGTCACGGTTTGACCGATGATGAGATTTTTGGGGTCACCAAATTTGACCCTTGGTTCCTGGCCCGCATCCGCGAGATCATCGAGGCCGAGCGTCAGTTGCGCAAAGACGGCCTGCCGGTGACCGAAGAAGGCATCCGCAGGCTGAAAATGCTTGGCTTTACCGATGCGCGCCTGGGCAACCTGACAGGCCGTGACGAAGGCAATGTACGCCGCGCCCGCCGCAATCTGGGTGTTAACGCAGTATTCAAGCGCATCGACACTTGCGCTGCCGAGTTTGAGGCGCAGACGCCCTATATGTACTCAACCTACGAAGCCCCTATGATGGGTGATGTTGAGTGCGAGGCGCGCCCGAGTGACCGCAAGAAAGTTGTTATCCTGGGCGGCGGCCCCAACCGGATCGGTCAGGGGATCGAATTCGATTATTGCTGTTGTCACGCCTGCTTCGCACTGACCGATGCGGGCTATGAGACCATCATGATCAACTGCAACCCCGAGACCGTGTCGACCGACTACGACACCTCGGATCGGTTGTATTTCGAGCCTCTGACCTTCGAGCACGTGATGGAAATCCTGACGAAGGAACAAGAAAACGGCACGTTGCACGGAGTAATCGTGCAGTTCGGCGGTCAGACCCCGCTGAAACTGGCAAATGCGCTGGAAGAGGAAGGCATCCCGATCCTCGGCACCACGCCGGACGCCATCGATCTGGCCGAAGACCGTGAACGCTTCCAGGCGCTAGTCAACGATCTGGGCCTGAAACAGCCCAATAACGGCATTGCCTCGACCGACGAGCAGGCGCTGAAAATCGCCGAGGATATCGGCTTTCCGCTAGTGATCCGCCCGTCCTATGTACTGGGTGGCCGCGCGATGGAAATCGTGCGCGATATGGACCAGCTGCGGCGCTATATCAACGAGGCCGTGGTGGTCTCGGGCGACAGCCCCGTGCTGCTGGACAGCTATTTGGCGGGCGCGGTTGAACTGGATGTCGACGCCCTGTGCGACGGCACGGACGTACATGTCGCAGGCATCATGCAGCATATCGAAGAGGCTGGCGTGCATTCGGGCGATAGCGCCTGTTCGCTGCCGCCCTACTCGCTGTCGAAAGAGGTGATTAGCCGGATCAAGGATCAGACTTTCAAGCTGGCCAAGGCGTTGAACGTTGTCGGCCTGATGAATGTACAATTTGCGATCAAGGATGACGATATCTACCTGATCGAAGTCAACCCGCGCGCCTCACGCACCGTGCCATTTGTGGCCAAAGCCACGGACAGCGCCATTGCCTCCATCGCAGCGCGTGTGATGGCCGGCGAGAAGCTCGCGGATTTCCCGTTGCGCCCGGCTTACAAGACCGTGGACGACACCAAGATCGCCGACCAGATGACACTGGCAGACCCGGATATGCCGTGGTTCTCGGTGAAAGAGGCGGTGCTGCCCTTCGCCCGGTTCCCCGGCGTCGACACTATTCTGGGGCCTGAGATGCGCTCGACCGGAGAAGTCATGGGCTGGGACCGCGACTTCCCCCGCGCCTTCCTCAAAGCACAGATGGGTGCGGGAATGGTGCTGCCATCCTCGGGACGTGCGTTTATTTCGATCAAGGATGCCGACAAGACGCCTGCCATGCTTGAGGCCGCACAGGTTCTGGCCGCACAGGGCTTTGCCCTTGTCGCCACCCGCGGAACGCAAAGCTGGCTGGCCGAGCACGGTATTGCCTGTGATCTGGTCAACAAGGTCTACGAAGGTCGCCCCGACGTGGCTGACATGCTTAAAGATGGTCAGGTACAGTTGGTGATGAATACCACCGAAGGTGCACAGGCGGTCGAGGACAGCAAGGCCATCCGGTCCATCGCGCTCTATGACAAGATCCCATATTTCACCACCGCCGCCGCCAGCCACGCTGCCGCGTTGGCGATAAAGGCGCAGGCCGAAGGTGATGTCGAGGTCAGGTCCCTGCAAGGCTGACCTTCTCCCACTACACCAGAATAAAGCAAAACCCCCGGTCCATGACCGGGGGTTTTTCATTTAGACAACCGGCTGCGGTGGTTTCTTGCGCCGTTCCTCCGGCAGGAAGAACACCATGTAGAACACGGGGGCCGCCACCATGGTAAGGACCGTGGCAAAGGCCAGACCACCCATGATGGTCACCGCCATCGACCTGAAGAACGCATCCGTCAACAACGGAGCCATACCCAAAATCGTCGTGATTGCGGCCAGCATCACCGGGCGCAAACGCGAGACCGAAGCCTCGATGATCGATTCACGCAGCCCCTGCCCGGTTGCACGTACCAAATCGATCTCTTCGACCAAAACGATACCATTCTTGATCAGCATCCCCGATAGGCTAAGCAGTCCCAGTAGCGCCGTAAATGTGAACGGCAGACCCGTGCCCAGCAGACCGATCACCACTCCGTTTACCGACATCGGTACCAACAGCCAGATAATGATCGGCTGACGAATGGCGTTGAATATCAGCACCGAAATCAGAACCATGATCAACAGGCTCAACGGCAACTGACGACCCAGGCTTTTATTTGCATCGCCAGCATTCTCGAACTCTCCACCCCATTCCAGTCGATAGCCCGCTGGCAGCTCCATGCTTTCGATGGCTGTGCGGACTTCGGAATGAACCTGCGCAGCTGTCAAATCCGGCGGGATGTCGGCCCCTACCGTAATGGTCAGCACACGATCCCGGCGGTGAACCAGCGTATTGAGTGCCTTATATTCGAACCTGTCGACCATCTGCTCGATCGGTACGAATTTCTGCGACTGGTCCGAGAATACAACCTGATCCACGATCGAATAATCCCCGTCCACCGGGCGGCGCAAGATGATCGGAATCAGGCGGTCGCGCTCGCGGAACACACCACCGGTGATCCCATCGGTCGAGAATTGCAGAGTCGCCGCGATATCTTCGCGCGACACCCCAGCGGTCTGCGCCCGTTCGGTCGCATAAATTGGCTGGACAGCCAGCCCTTGTTCGCGCCAGTCGTGATAGACGTTCAGCGCATTGGGCGAGGCCGCGCGCATCGTCTGCACAGCCTCATTCGCAAGTTGCCGAAGCACCGCCGGATCGCTTCCCGAGAAACGGGCCTGAATTGGATCACCGCCGCCAGGACCAAAGACCAGCCGCTTGGTGCGGAACTTGCCTTCGGGGAACTGCGCCGAGCCAAACGCCTCGAGATCCGCCCGCAAAGCCGGAATGTCATCCAATGTTTCCGTCCGGATGATCATGTGACCGTAGCTGGGGTTCGGTTTTTCCGAAGAGTAGGTCAACAAAAAACGAGTTGCTCCTTGCCCAACAAATGTCGTGACAGATACCACATCGTCCCGATCCGCCAGCCAGTTTTCGAAAACAGCCATATCCTCGGCGGTGCGCGCAATGGGTGTGCCCTGCGGCAGGTTGTAATGCACGAAAAACAGCGGTGTATTCGAGTCTGGAAAGAACTGTTGTTTGACCAAGCCAAATCCTGCGAAACAGACCACCGTAATGCCCACCAGCATTGCAATCACCATCCAACGGAACCGCAGCGCCCAGTTTAGGATCGCGCCATAAACACGGAACATGATCCCGCCATAGGCATCAATTTCACCTTCTTTGCCCTGCTTGAAGAAATAGTGCCCAAGCATCGGAGTCACCGTCAGCGCCAGGGTCCAGCTCAGCAGCAGCGATATCCCGATAACAGCAAATAGCGAAAACAAGAACTCACCCGTCGCATCAGGGCTAAGACCAATCCCGGCAAAAGCCATGATGCCAATCACCGTTGCTCCCAACAGCGGGATTTGCGTTTTGGCCGCAGCCTCATCCGCCGCATCGCGCGAGTTCTTGCCGCGCAGCATTGCAATCTGCATTCCTTCGGCCACCACAATGGCGTTGTCCACCAACATACCCATCGCGATGATCAAAGCGCCCAGCGAAATTCGTTCCATCTCGATCGAGAACAATGCCATGAACAACAACGTGCCAACCACGGTCAGCAACAGAGTTGTTCCCACAACCACAGCCGCGCGCCAACCCATGAACAGCGCCAAAACCGCAACAACAATAGAGACCGACAGCGCGAGGTTCACCAGAAAATCGTTCGATGCCTGCTCAACAACGACGTGCTGCTGGTAAATCGGCAGGATTTCGACACCATAGGGGATCTGAGAATCCAACTCGGCAAATTTCGCGTCAGCACGCTTGCCGACCTCAACGATATTATCAGTCGAAAGCCCAGCGATACCCAGAGTGAAGGCTTCGGTCCCGTTGAACCGGATGATGACATTGGGATCGGTTAGGCGACCACGATGTACATTCGACATATCGAACAGGTTGATAACCTGGCCCTGCGATCCAACAGAAAGGCCAGCTATGGCGGAAACCGTATCGGACCCTTCGGCGGTTAATATCGCGGTCCGGCCATCTTCTGATCGCAATGACCCCGACGAGTTTACCGAGTCCGCATTTGTAATCGCGTCGGTAAGCGCCTGCAGAGGCACGTTCTGGTTCACCGAAATAGACAGGTCGGGTTCGATAAAGATCGCCTCTTGCGGCAGCCCCATCACCTCGACATCCGCGACACCGTCAACCGTCAGTAGTTCGCGCCGAAGAAATGTGGAAAGCTCATGTTTTTCAGCGTCCGAGAAGCCCTCGGCCGTGACCGCATAAAACAAGCCAAACACATCGCCAAACCCGTCATTGACCAGCGGTTCACCCACCCCCGATGGCAGCTCCCGTGAGGCGTCACGGACTTTGGCGCGCAATTTGGTCCAGATCTCCGGTAGCTCGGTCCCATCATAGGCTGAGTTAATCTCGACCTCGATCAGCGAAAAACCGGGCTGGTTCATTGATGTGATTGTCTTGACCTCGCCCATCTGCTGGATGGCGGATTCCAGTGGCTCTGAAACCTCCAGCGCCACTTGTTCAGCCGTTGCCCCCGGATACTGGGTAGCGATGACGGCGTTTTTGATTGTGAAGGCTGGATCTTCCAGACGGCCAAGCGACAGAAATCCCCAGATGCCGCCGAACAAGGCGATCAGGATGACCAGCCATGTATAGATAGGGCGATCAATGGATGCGCGTGCGATGTTCATCAATCCGCCCCTTAGTTGGCAAGGCCGGTAAAGCGGCGCACCACCTGACCGTCAATCAAAACGTCGCCGCCGGCGACAACGATTTCTTCCCCGTCACTTAGGCCGTCCAGTACGTTGACATCACCGGTTTCCGTGGGCTCGATGGTAACGGGGACGCGGCGCAGTGTCCCTTGGTCAGCCCCAGTCGGAGAAAACACCATTACGCCCAGCGCCCCTTCGACATCGGCCACAATGGCTGTAGGCGGAACAAAGATCCCCCGTTTCTGGTCCTTGACCCGAACGGTCACAGTAGCCGACGAACCAGGCAGAATTTGCAGCCCTTCAGGCGGTGTCAGGCCAAATTGGATGCGGAAGGTTTGACCGACACTTGAAGATTCAGCATCGAATTCGCGGATCTGAAGCGGGAAGACTTCGTCGCTCACCGGAAATTTCGCGGTGATGGTGATGTCATCCTGCTGGCCTGACCGTTGAAACAAAATTTCGGGTACGTCGACCTCAATCCGAAGTTCGGACATATCATGGATGCGCACGATCGGGGTACCTGCGGAAACAGTGGTAAAGGCCTCGACCGCCCGGCTGGACACCAGCGCGTTAAACGGTGCCGTCAATGTCGCCTGTTCCAGGTCGTATAGCGCGTCACGCACAGCGATATCAGCCAGTTGCGCCGCAGTCTCAGAGTCGTCCACAGCCACTTGGCTGGCCGCAGTTCCCCGCAGCCGAGACAGGCGGGCCAGGGTCCGATCCGCCTGATCTTTCTGCAGAACGGCACGATCATAGCGGCGCTGGAACGGCTCGCGATCCAGCTCGGCGATCAGCTCACCCTTGGGGATGACAAATCCTTCAGCCACTGGCATTTCAATGATCTGTCCAGCCACCTGAAAGGCCAGATCAACCGTTTGCCGCGCAGCGACGCGACCAAAGAACTGACGTGTGAACCCAGGTGTGGTTTCCTTTACCACCATCAGCTTTACCGGCTTGGCAGCTTCTTCAGCCATGATTGAGCTGGAGAGAATGGTCAGGGCCACGCCCAAAGCAGAGATCAGTTTCATTTCTTCAGTCCCTCGGGAATTCCAGTTTTCAGTATGTTTTCCCGGATCTTCCGGGCCAGTCTTGCGAATTCTGCCGTTTCATCTTTGGTCAGTCCGGACGCGCGCTGAAACAGGGCGCCCGCTTGGGCCACAAGCATCTGGCGTGTTTCTGTGCCTTTTTCGGTCAAAACCAAAAGCCATGCCCGGCGGTCCTCAGGGTCGCGTTCGCGCCTCAGATAGCCCGCTTTTTCCAAGGCATCGGCGGTCGACGTGATTGTCGAAGGAACTGACAGCATGTCAGCCGCTAAAACGCCCATGCGCCTGGGCTGATCCAATTTGATCACCATATGGCATTCCTGATGGCTCAGCTCTATTTCGATGGCATCGAAGCTCTCCTCGAGCTTCCAATAGAGCGCATACACACCCATCATCGCCTGCATCTCGGGGCTTAAGCGATGCAACAGAGTGTTATGATCATGGGCCATGGGATGATTCCTTGCAGAATTTGACGCGTATATACTTCGAAAAACGAACTATTCAAGAACTGAAGCTCAATTTCCAACCAAGCTTAACATTCCCTCGGGTCAATCTCTCTTGAACAATACCAATCATAACGGCATTTTGGGTGAATCCAGAAATCCAGGACCCAACATGTATACGCCAGCAATCACCGGCTCGGGTGTTTTCACGCCAGATAATGTCATTACGAATGCCGAGCTCGTTTCGGCCTTCAATGCATATGCCGACAAGATGAACACCCAGAACGCAGATGCGATTGCCGCTGGTGACGTTGAACCGATGCAGCATTCGTCTGAAGAGTTCATTCTGAAGGCCTCCGGAATCGAGAACCGCTATGTGATGGACAAAGCGGGCGTTCTGGATCCCGACGTGATGCACCCGCTGTTTCGTCAGCGCTCTGACGATGAACCTGGCATCATGACCGAAATGGCCGTTGACGCCTGCAAGAAAGCGCTGGCACAGGCTGGGCGCAACGGGGACGATGTTGATCTGGTAATCTGCGCGGCTTCGAACCATGAACGGGCTTATCCTGCAATCGCGATCGAGATCCAGCAGGCGCTGGGATGCAAAGGGTTCGGATTCGACATGAACGTTGCCTGTTCTTCGGCCACGTTCGGCATTCAGGCGGCGGCGGATATGGTCAGGTCCGGTTCGGTAAAATGTGCGCTTGTGGTAAACCCCGAGATTTGCACGGGCCACCTGGAATGGCGTGACCGAGATTGCCACTTTATTTTTGGTGACGTGGCAACGGCCACCGTGATCGAACGGATCGAGGATGCGACCGGACCGCATTTCGAGATTTTGTCGACCAGCTGCGCCACGGATTTTTCCAACAACATCCGAAACAATAATGGCTTCCTGCGTCGCACTCGGCCAGAGGGATTGACCGACCGCCGCGATATGCAGTTCATGCAAAACGGCCGTAAAGTGTTCAAAGAGGTTCTTCCAATGGTCAGCAAGCACATTGCCGATCACATGGACGCCGAAGGGATCAGCAACGCCGATCTCAAACGTCTTTGGCTGCATCAGGCGAACAAAACGATGAATGATTTCATCGGTAAAAAAGTCATGGGCCGCGAACCCGCCCCCGGAGAGCAGCCAAACATCCTGCAAGACTATGCGAACACGTCCTCGGCTGGGTCGATCATCGCATTTTCGAAATACTCTGACGATTTCACCGATGGCGAGATCGGCCTTATCTGTTCCTTCGGAGCAGGGTATTCCGTGGGTTCGGTAATCGTGAAACGGCACGGTTAAGACAACACTCCGCGCAACCACAAATTCGTACAAGAAAGCCGGGCTTATTCTACCCTGCTTGGTTGTTTGATCCTTGTTTCAGCACTGGCATCACCCCGTCCAGCGGCAAGCGGCAAAAGCCCCAGCATGCGAGCGTTCAGATCGGGTCAAGTTTGACCTAGCATGTCATGAGTATCGGTACGCACACCAAACTGGATCAAGACACGCAACTTCCCTTGCCTCAGCTCACGCTTTCTTCTTCCAGGTGCAGCTTCATCTCGATCAGAACATGCTGCAGCAGGCTGGTTTCCTTCAACAGGCGTTTGGCCTCGTTCACCGTGATGATACCGTCTTCGATAGCTGACTGATATTCGGTCATAAGCATGGCAAAGCGTTGGCTCAACGCGATGACATCCGAATTCACACCTCCGGTGCGAGGAGCGTCCGTGTTGCGGCCATCATATGACAGCGTAATGTTCTTGAGGTCGGCCAACGCCGACGTCACATGCGGAAAGTTGGCCACCGCTTCAAGGCGTGCAACCGCATCAACCGGCATGAACCGATCAGCATGCTCTGCATTATCTGAATAATATCGGCCAAGCGTGGCTTTGGATTTACCCGTGATCTCGCACGCGGACTCAATTCCAACGTCCTTGACCAACGCTTCGGTGTGCTTTTTGAGATAGGCCCCGATATCTGCCATGTTTTTACCTTTGCTACCTGCCTTCCCCACTACATCTGCCATTGCGGGGGAAAGGGAAATGAAATTTCCCATACCTGATTCATAATTGAAATGCGATATGTTGGCTATCCCTCAGATATGCGAGGGTTTTGTGAGTGAGTGGCGGCAATAATGCCGGTAGCGAGTGATAGCGGGGCACATATTAGCCCCGCTTCGTTTAGGCCGCTTATAGGCCGAAGGCGTCGCTGTTGTGAGTGCAGGGGCTCCATCCCCAAAGAGCGTGAGCTCATCCCCTAACTGGACAACGGCGGCGTCGCTCATTTCGCCACATGAGATGGCTTGCCCAGGCGGGGCTGGCGAATTAGACCCGAGCCATGGCAAAACTTTACTTCAACTACTCGACTATGAACGCGGGCAAATCGACCGTGTTGCTGCAGGCCTCGCATAATTATCGCGAGCGCGGCATGGATACTTACCTGATGACGGCTGCATTGGATGGGCGCGCCGGTGCTGGGAAAATTGCCTCGCGGATTGGGATATCATCCGAGGCTGATACTTTTGACACCGATGATGATGTTTTCGCCATGATCGAAGCCCGTCTGGCGCAAGGCAAAATTGCATGTGTCTTTATCGACGAAGCCCAGTTCCTGACCGAAGATCAGGTCTGGCAACTGGCCCGCGCCGTAGATGACCTGAACGTGCCGGTGCTGGCCTATGGGTTGCGGGTCGATTTTCAGGGCCGGCTGTTTCCCGGGTCGGCCGCCTTGCTGGCGCTGGCGGATGAGATGCGTGAGGTTCGCACGATCTGCGAATGCGGCCGCAAGGCAACAATGGTGATTCGTCAGGACGAGAATGGAAATCCCATCACCCAGGGTGCTCAGGTTCAAATTGGTGGCAACGAAACCTATGTCTCGCTGTGCCGCAGGCATTGGCGCGAGGCCGTGGGCACCTAAACCGGATTTGGCAGCGGACGCCCCTGAACAAAGGCCGCAACATTATCTAGCGCCATGTGCCCCATATCGCTGCGGACCTCCTCAGTCGCGGTACCCAGGTGGGGCAGCAGGGTCACGTTCTGCAAATCTATCAGAGCTTGCGGCACTGCAGGTTCGAATTCGTAGACATCCAGACCCGCACCCGCGATTTGCTTTTCCTGCAACGCCGAAATCAGGGCCGATTCATCCGCTACCTCTCCCCGAGAAATATTGATCAGGATGGCAGCAGCGTTCATCGCCTGCAGCACCTGCGCATTGATCAGATGCCGGGTTTCGGCACCGCCCGGCACAGCCAGGATCAGGAAATCGACACCGGCAGCCAAAGCTTTGAGGTCTGGGACATAATCCGCCGGAAACTCTAACTCCTTTGGACTGCGCGATTGATAGGCGACGTGCATACCAAACCCATAGTGGCAACGTCGCGCGATGGCTTGCCCAATGCGCCCCATGCCCACAATGCCGACCCGTTTGCCGGTCACGTGATGGCCCAACATCTGTGTCGGGTGCCAGCCCTGCCAAAGGTTTGAACGTACCAGCCGTTCGCCTTCTCCGGCGCGGCGGGCCGTGGACAGCAGCAATGTCATGGCAATATCGGCCGTAGCGTCAGTGACAGCGCCAGGCGTATTGGTCACCGCGATTCCGGCCTGACGGGCCGCCTCCACATCTATGTGATTATACCCAACCCCAAAGTTTGCCAGCAGTTTGCACCGCGGTTCCGGCACCTCAGCAAAGATCTGGGCAGAAAACAGGTCGCCCAAGGTCGGCACCACCACATCGAATTCGGACAGCGCATGCCCCATTTCCTCGGGTGACATCGGCAAGGTTTCACTGCGCATCTCTGCGTCAAACTCTGCGCGTGCACGTGCTGCGACAGAGGCGGTCATCGGTCGGGCAATGAACACACGCATCAGTGCATCCGCCCACCGGTTGGAACCTTGCCATCCGGCCCGATCAGGACGATCTCACCAGTCTCATCGGGCAATCCCAAAACAAGCACTTCGGACATGAACTTGCCGATCTGGCGCGGAGGGAAATTTACCACCGCCATCACCTGCTTGCCCACCAATGAGGCGGGATCATAATGCGCAGTGATCTGGGCCGAAGTTTTCCGCTCGCCGATGTCTCGTCCAAAATCGATCCACATCTTGATCGCTGGCTTGCGCGCTTCTGGGAAGGGCTCGGCGCGGATAACCTCGCCGACGCGAATGTCGACCTTGAGAAAATCGTCGAATGTAATTTCACCCACGAGACAGCTCCTTGGACCGATCGGTTGCGGCTTTAACAGCGCGGTGCAGCAGGTCGGGAAAACCGAATTCGTCGTGCATCAGGACCTCAAGCGCGGCCTGCGTGGTTCCATTAGGCGAAGTGACATTGACGCGCAGTTGCGAAGGGTCCTCGTCAGACGCCATGGCCAAGGCCCCTGCCCCGGCGACCGTGGACTTGGCCAGCCTCATCGCCAAATCATGTGGCAGGCCCTGAGCCTGACCCGCAGCAGCGAGCGTTTCTATAAGGTGGAATACATATGCAGGGCCGGACCCGCTCAGCCCGGTAACGGCATCAATCTGCGCCTCATCCTGCAATCTGACCGTCTCACCGACCGCAGATAGCAGGTTTTCGGCTAGGGCCAGATCCGCATCCGAAACAGCAGAATTTCCAATCAACGCTGTGATTCCCTGTCGGATCGCCGCCGGGGTGTTCGGCATGGCACGCACGATTGGTGTTTTCTGGCCCAACACCTCTTCGAATGTGGAGATTGAGGTGCCCGCCGCGACCGACACGAACAGGCTGCGCCCGCTGCCCAAGGCTGTAATTGCGGGCAGCGCATCGCCCATCATCTGCGGCTTTACCGCGACCAGCACAACTGCAGGCCCCTCGGGTAGCGGGGTATTGATGTTGACGCCCGACGATTTCAGCCAATCCGACGGGAAAGGGTCAATCACCCAGACTGACGAGGCAGGAAGGCCATGCTCTAACCACCCGGCAAGCATGGCCGATCCCATCTTTCCGCATCCCAAAAGCACCAGCCCCTGTTCGGCGACGCGTGACATGTCCATGATTGCCCCTCCGCTTATTTGGCTCGGGGCAAAGCTTTACGCGCGGCCGTAGGCCTCTGCAATGGCGACTTGCATCGCGTCTTCCGGGGTACGGTTGCCCCATGTGACCAGTTGGATCGCGGGATAATAACGCTCGGCGCTCAGGACCGCTGCAGTGATCATCGTATCAATCTGTTCCGGGCTGGCCATCTGACCACCCGCAAGAACCAGACCGTACCGGTAAACCATCAGCTTCTGATTGGCCCAGTATGTGAAGGCCCCGGCCCAGCACTGATCGTTCATCTTGTTCAGCAGTTCATAAAGCTCGGTCTCGCGCGCCTCAGGTGGCTCCATCTCGAACGAGCATACCATACGCAGCGTTTCGTCATAATTCGACCAGGCTAGCGTAATCGAGTAGGTGCGCCACTGTCCTTCGACAGCCATTGCGATCTGATCATCCCCGATCCGATCAAAGTCCCAATCGTGATGTTCGGCAAGATGTTCAACAATGTCGATTGGATGAAGGTCTTCTTCAAGAAACTGCTCGGAAAGGGCCATAATGCCACCTCACTAATTTCTAGCACTTCGGGGCTGGCAGCGCCCCAGCGCTAGTTGCCTGCTCTACAAGCCGGGCTTCCCCCATAGGCCTGTACTAAATATGGTGCGCTGTGGGTGATGGCCTGACAACCCCCATTTTTGGGGATAACAGCAATAAGTTGTGGATAGCTGGCAACGGGGATCAAAATATTGGCATCAGATGCAGCTTTGTCTTGATTAATTCCCGCAAGACGGCATGATGCACAACACCGCACAACCCAGAACCGGATTGCGCGGCGTTTGTCTTTTTTCGAAAATTTCGCGGGGGATTATTCGCCCAGCTTGGCTTCCAACGCTGCAATGCGCGCCTCGAGCGCTGTGTTTTCCTCGCGCGCTTTCTGAGCCATGGCACGGACAGCGTCGAATTCTTCGCGTGTGACGAAATCGCGATCAGCCAGCCAACGGTCGATCATCGACTTCATGGCGTTCTCCGCCTCGTCCTTTGCGCCTTGGGCAACACCCATGGCGTTGGTCATGAGTTGGGAAACATCATCCAGAATCTTGTTGCGGGTTTGCATGGTTATCCTCCGATTTGGCGGTTGGTCTCTATATGGGGAATGATTGGCGCAGGCTCAAGGTTGACTTAACCCTCAAAGCCCGGGCAATGAGACGCACATGCAGGCTGTTCTGAATTTCCCCGATCTGTCGCCCGAACTTTTCTCGATCTCGCTGTTCGGGATGGAGTTCGCACTTAGATGGTACGCCCTCGCCTATATCGCTGGGATTGTGATTGCATGGCGCCTGGGGGTGATCGCCCTAAAGCGCCCCGCCCTGTGGCCCGACAAGGCGCCACCTATGCAACCCGCCCAGCTTGAGGATCTGATCACCTGGATCATTCTGGGCGTGATTCTGGGCGGGCGACTTGGGTTCGTGCTGTTTTATCAACCAGCCTATTACCTTTCGAACCCGATCGAAATTCTGATGGTCTGGCAGGGCGGCATGGCCTTCCACGGTGGATTGCTAGGCGTCGTCGTGGCCTCATATATCTATGCAAGACGTCACCAAATTTCGATTTTGCCGCTTGCTGATCTGATCGCGCATACCGTGCCGCCTGGGCTGTTATTGGGTCGTGTCGCGAATTTCATCAACGCCGAACTGTGGGGAAGGCCCAGCGACCTGCCCTGGGCCTTTGTATTCCCTGGTCCTGCCGCCCAAAACTGCCCGACGGTTATTGGTCTTTGCGCCCGCCACCCCTCTCAGCTTTACGAAGCCGCGCTTGAGGGGTTGCTGCTGGGTGCCTTGCTCTTGTGGTTGGCCTATCGGCGCCACGCTTTCCTACGGCCCGGTCTGGTCACAGGCGTGTTTATGGCGGGCTATGGCGCATCGCGTTTCATTGTCGAGTTTTTCCGGCAACCCGATGCACAGTTTGTTTCGGCCGGAAATCCGCTTGGACTTGCCTGGCAAATGGGCGGCTACGGCCTGACCATGGGCCAGTTACTGTCTTTGCCAATGATTGCCTTTGGCCTTTGGCTGGCATCACGCGCTAAGGCCAAGTGATGACCCTCGCCAACCTCTTACAGGCACGTATCGCACAAGACGGCCCGATGAGTGTAGCCGACTATATGACCGAATGCCTGCTGCACCCGACACTGGGATATTACTCCACCCGCGACCCCCTTGGCCCGCAGGGCGATTTCATCACCGCCCCGGAAATCAGCCAGATGTTTGGCGAACTAATCGGGCTCAGCCTTGCGCAATGCTGGATTGACCAGGGGCGTCCGGGCCGTTTCACGCTAGCGGAGCTGGGTCCCGGGCGCGGAACGCTGATGGCTGACATGCTGCGTGCAACACAGGGCGTGGATGGCTTTCACCCGGCGGCAGATATTGTACTGCTTGAGGCCTCACCAACCCTGCGCGCCATTCAGGCAAAGACGCTGGATGCCTATGCTCCACGCTGGATTACATCGGTCACCGATCTACCCGATTCCCCGCTTTTTCTGGTGGCAAACGAGTTCTTTGACGCCCTGCCCATTCGCCAATTCATCCGCGATGACAGCGATTGGCGGGAACGTTTGATCGGGATGAAGGACGAATCACTGGCTTTTGGCCTGGGGCCGCGGTCGCCACAGATCGCTTTGAAGAACCGGCTTGAGGACACGCAGGATGGGGATCTGGTCGAGCTTTGCCCTTCGGCCATACCGATCATCACTGTGATCGCCGGACGGATCGCGACACATGGCGGGGCCGGACTGATCCTGGATTATGGCGACTGGCATTCGCTTGGGGATACTTTTCAGGCGCTACATGCCCACAAGCCGATAGACCCGCTTTCCAGCCCCGGACAAGCTGATCTGACCGCCCATGTGGACTTCGAACCTCTAGCGAGCGCAGCGCGAGCGGCAGGCTGCGCCCATTCGCGCCTGACACCCCAAGGCGTTTTTCTGGAACGGCTGGGCATCACTGCGCGGGCGCAAGCATTGGCGAAACCACTCAGCGGGTCCAAGCTTGAGGCGTTAGTAGCCGCACATCGCCGGTTGACGCACCCAGAGGAAATGGGAAACCTGTTCAAAGTACTGGGCCTGTACCCATCTTATGCCGCATTACCACCGGGACTGGAATCATGACGCTGGAAATTCTGACTTCGGATCTCTTGTCATCCGTACGCCATGGTTTTTTCTGCCGCCGAGGCGGGGCCTCATCCGGGGTATTTTCAGGGCTCAACTGCGGTCATGGATCATCTGACCAGACCGAGGCTGTCGCGATAAACCGTAACCGCGTAGCGGATGCGATGGAGGTCGATCCCGGATCCCTTATCGGGGTGCATCAGGTGCATTCACCGACGGTCATAACTGTTGATGGTCCAATCGACGGGGAAAAGCCTAAAGCAGACGCGTTGGTTACGGCCTATCCCGGGCTGGCGCTGACCATCCTCACGGCGGATTGCCAACCTGTTCTTTTTGCCGACACCCACGCAAAAGTGATAGGAGCTGCACATGCGGGTTGGCGCGGCGCGCTAGACGGTGTGCTTGAGGCCACGTTGGACTCCATGGAGGCGCTAGGAGCACGGCGCGAGAATACAGTGGCTGTCATAGGGCCCACAATCTCTCAAACTGCGTATGAGGTCGGACCCGAGTTCCTAGAAGAATTTGCCACTGAATCATCAGAAAACCTGCGATTCTTCGCAAATGGAACGGGTGATCGGATGCAATTTGACCTCCCGTCCTATGGGCTGCACCGGTTACGTCAGGCTGGTGTCGGGCATGCAGAGTGGATTCGTCATTGCACCTATTCGGACCCGAACAGATTCTATTCGTACCGCCGATCGGTTCATGCAAAAGAAGCCGACTACGGCCGCCTGATTTCCGCAATCAAACTGTGACGCGCGTCCTGATTGTGGCGAAATCGCCGCTTTTTCGCCACATTTGTTGTGTCTATATGAGTCGCCAAAATTAGGTTTTATTGCCCTCTCTCAGATGGTTATCTGCATATTTCCGAATGTGAGCGCGGCTAGATTAAGAAAAGGAAACAACCAACTTTCTTTTGTCCCAGATTCAACCCGCGTCAGCCTTATGGCCGCCTCAATATGGCGACACGTTAGGCTCAGATTGGGTCGTTAGGCACTAAGCCTTGAACGAGTAGGACAACAGGATGAAACAAAGATCCCGCTTTCTCAGCGCTGTTCTGAAAGCGTCCAGAGAGCAAAAACTGGAGATGCCGTGGAAGCGGGTTTCCAGCCGTTCTGCCAGTGTGGCGCGCCGTTTGGCTTCGCGACGCTGATTAGACAGGCCTACCAAAGCCATTCTGCCGGCTTTGAGGGTCAAGACACACAGCGGGGGTGCTCCGATCCGGTGTGTGGCGCTTCACAGACGCTTTCTGTGAATGTGTTTAGGAGTTTGTGTGCGTAGACAATTTTCGTCTGCGAGTTGTGAGTTTGTCTGGGGGGTCAATGTGTTGACCAAGAGTTTGCGAAATTCCATCGCACCGCGCGGCCGTTACAGCCGACGTCTCGAAGTCGCCATAGCATTCAAGACAAAGAAAACCGATCAGGCGGGCCTGTACGGGGGTTCAGCCTTCCTGAGCGGATGTTTGAGGGGACGGAATTAGTATGACTATTCCACATTCTTTGGCCCGCGCCGCCAGAAACGCCGTCGATACGTCGACAATGCTGCGCGAGATTCCAAGAAATACAACAAAACAAAAAGCGCAGCTGCGGCGCTATGAGGTCAGTTCATTGTTGAGCAATGGCGAGGTATCCCAAACCCGCCACATCGCGCCAGCGCTGCCCATGTTCGAGGATGCGTTTTGTGCCTTTACGCGGGGTTCGCTTGTCGAAACCGAAAACGGGCCGATAGCGATCGAAGATCTTTTACCTGGCGATACGGTTTTGACCCAGAATGGAACTTCGGAAACCGTGGTCTGGAAGGGCTCGGTTACTTTGATCCCCGGGCGCGAAGACTCGCGTGGTCGCACGCGCCCGCTGACACGCATCATGGCGGATACCTTCGGAATGCAAAAACCGATGTCAGGCGTGACTGTCGGTCCGGCTGCGCGTCTGTTAGGCACCCCAGCACATCTGCGGCACTTGTATGGCGGATCTCCTGTTTTGACGCCCGCACACGAGTTTCAAGACGGGATGGGCGTCATCGAGATGCTACCGCCTACCCCAATCGAATTGTTTCACATCTGTCTGAAACGCCATTCGGTTATCAAGGTAGACGGATTACAGTTTGAATCATATCATCCAGGCGTAAATGCGGTTCGGATGATCAGCCATTCGCTTCGCTCAATCTATTTGAACTTGTTCGAGCATGTCGAATCGCTGAATGACTTTGGCCCGCTGCAGTTACCGCGTGCCGGAGATGGAGAGGTGGACGCAATCACTGCCTGAGTTTTAACCAGTACTGCAAAGTGGGGGCTTTATGCAGATTTTAATTAGTTGGGTGTTGTTTCTGGTTGTCACGGCGATTCTGCCGCCGTGCACCAGCCGTCACAAAAGGATGCGCTTTACGCCGTCCGGTTCATTCGTTCTTCCAGGACGTCAAACGGTACACCGGGCTCGTCCTTAGCGCCGCGTATCACAAGTGAGGTTTTAACGCTGGCTACGTTTGGCGTGGTCAGCAACTCGCCTGTTAAAAACTGCTGAAAGCTGCTGAGATCAGGAGCGACGCATTTCAGAATAAAATCCACTTCGCCGTTCAGCATGTGGCATTCACGGACAAGTGGCCATTCGCGGCAGCGTTCCTCGAATGCGCTGAGTTCGGCTTCGGCTTGGCTTTCCAATCCGACGCTTGCAAAGACCTGAACCTCAAAACCCAGCTCACGCGCATTCACTTCCGCATGGTATCCGCGGATAAGGCCCGAGTCCTCCAAAGTACGCACGCGCCGCAGGCACGGAGGCGCGGAAATTCCCACACGTTTCGCGAGCTCTACATTGGTCATGCGACCGTCTGCCTGCAATTCTGCCAGAATCTTGCGGTCAATCTCGTCCAGCCGTGTCGCGACCATAAAAAGCTCCTGAATTTTCGGTTGTTATATCAGCACCCAAGGGATGCGCAATAATGTTTCGCGTTTGCGCAATATTCTTTGGTTTTCCAGGTATTTTTCTAGCGCGAGTTGTGAAACGGATTCTCCGATACGGCACGAAGGGGCTTTAAGCGCCTCAAGGGGGTCGCTATATCCATTCGCCAAGGGGCCGCAGGCCCGTATCAGGCAGATCGAGTTGGGGGTATCATGGCCGAAACGAAACACACCAGGGTTCTGATAATCGGGTCAGGGCCTGCCGGTTATACTGCGGGCGTATATGCCAGCCGTGCGATGCTGGAACCGATCCTGGTTCAGGGCATCGAGCCGGGCGGACAGCTGACGACCACCACCGAGGTCGAGAACTATCCCGGTTTTACCGAAGTCCAGGGGCCTGATCTGATGATCAAGATGCAGGAGCATGCCGCCGCGATGGGGTGCGAGATCATCGGCGACATCATCAGCGATCTGGATGTCTCGAAACGCCCGTTCACCGCAAAGGGCGACAGCGGCACCATCTACACCGCCGATGCGGTCATTCTGGCCACTGGCGCGCGGGCGAAATGGCTGGGATTGTCCTCGGAAGAGAAGTTCAAAGGCTTTGGCGTTTCCGCCTGCGCCACATGCGACGGGTTCTTCTATCGCGGGCAGGAGATCGTTGTAATCGGCGGCGGCAATACCGCCGTGGAAGAGGCGCTGTTTCTGACCAACTTTGCCAGCAAGGTCACCTTGATCCATCGCCGCGATGAATTGCGCGCCGAAAAGATTCTGCAGGATCGGCTGATGAAGAACGACAAGATCGAGCCCCTGTGGTTCCACGAACTGGACGAGGTCATCGGAACCGATGCGCCTTTGGGTGTCGAAGGCGTGCGCGTCAAGAATGTGAAAACCGGTGAGATTCGCGAAATCCCCTGTAAAGGTGTTTTCATCGCCATCGGCCACGCACCCGCGAATGAGCTGGTCAAGGACTCGCTGGAAACCCATATGGGCGGCTATGTGATCACCAAACCGGGCTCCACAGAAACCTCCATTCCAGGTGTCTTTGCTGCCGGAGACCTGACAGATCACATCTACCGTCAAGCCGTTACCAGCGCCGGGATGGGCTGTATGGCCGCGCTGGATGCTGAACGGTTCCTGGCCGAGCAGGATTAATCAGGTGATCGAATTCTCCGGCCCGATCTGGAGAATTCTGTTCCTCTCACAGATAGACGCCCCTTTGGCCCCAGCACGGGCGCCAGAGGGGCGTTTTCATTATACGGGCCAATTCGCGCTTTATTCTTCGCTGAGCGCTGAGGGTGCCGAAGTAGCCATCAAACGCTATGTCTGCCCATCCGATCCACCACGCATTCTTCAAAAATGCCGGATCACCGGCGCTCGGCTGGTAGATCTGCGGGGGCGCAGCGAAGCCTCGGTCGTGTGGCAGGATACCCACGAAAAAGAAGGCGCCTCACCCACCTGGCTATTTTCGGATGACGCCCGCGCCAAAGGCGCCGACGGCTTGCTATACAGCTCGCGATCCCGGCCAGAACTCAGTCATGCGGTTTTGTTTAGCACCTCGCCAGAGGTAGTGTGCCTGGATGGGGATCCGCATCCCTGGTTGCCGGGGCATAGAGGCTTCGCTTGACCCCCGCTCTGCGCCGTTACAGACTCTGAGATGCGAGCAAAACGAACACAGGTGAACCGAGTGAAAAGCGTACTATGGCAAGGCGGGTGGGCTACCCGGCTGAGGATCATGAGCGGCCTGATCCTGTTCATCTTTGCCTTCTTTCACTTCATCAATATCGGTCTGGGACTGTTTCATACTGATTATCTCCACGGAATGCAGAAAGGCCGCCATGTCATTACGCGCAATAACATCGGCAGCGCGATTCTATATCTGGCCTTGCTCGTGCATTTTGGGCTGGCGCTGTATTCGTTAGCTCAGCGCAGAACCATGCGAATGCCTTTCAGTCTGGGGCTACAGGTGGTGCTTGGATTTGTGATTCCACTGCAACTGATCTCGCACCTTGTTCACACCCGATACGCACATTCAGTTTTCGGGGTTAATGATGAGATGGGTTATATCATCGCGCTAATGTGGCCCAGCTATGCAATCTGGACACAAAGCCTGCTTTTGCTGGTGGTTTGGGTCCACAGTTGCATCGGTCTTCACATGTGGCTGCGCCTGACATCCTGGTGGCAAAGGACGCTACCTTATTTGATCGGGCTCGCCGTGTTCATTCCGTCTTTCGCTCTGGCAGGTCTTTTGACAGAGGGCCGACGCATCTGGGCTGATTTCGCCGACCCGTTTCTGCGCGATCAGTATATAGAACATTACAACTGGCCATCGCCCGAGGCATTTCAGGCTCTGATGGGTGTGAGGCAAGATACGCTGCTTGCATTCGGGCTGGCGGTTGGCGCTACATTGCTTGTGTTTCTGGTGCGCAAAATTTTGCGACGCCGGCATTCGGTGCGCATCAAATATGTGGAAGGCCCCGAAATTGTGGCCGAAAAAGGCATGACTCTGCTTGAGATTTCTCAGGCCAACGGCATTCCCCACACTGCGCTATGTGGTGGCAAGGGGCGCTGCACCACCTGTCGCGTTATTGTCGAGAATGGTGCAGATCAGCTCCCCGTCCCCAGTGAGATCGAGGCCCGCAGCTTGGCTGCCGTAAAAGCACCCGAAGGCGCACGCCTGGCCTGTCAGATCCGCCCGACCGAGCCAATCACGGCCTTTCGGATGTACAATCCCGGTAGCGGTCGCAATCGCGCCCATGCCAGTCAGGGGCAGGAACGTAAACTGGCGGTGCTGTTTCTGGACATGCGTGGGTTCACGGCACTGACCACCGGGCAGTTGCCCTATGACATCGTTTTCCTGCTCAACCGGTTCTTTGACGCCATCGTACCAGCCATCACCTCGGATGGGGGTGTGGTCGACAAGTATATGGGTGACGGGCTGCTGGCAGTGTTTGAAACCACCGATGCTGCAAGTTCAGCACGGGCCGGGATGAAAGCTGCAGCCAATGTCAGCCGCGCATTGCAACGGTTCAACGAGCAACTCGAAACCGAGGGCAGCCCGCTTATCCGCATTGGAATGGGGTTACATCTGGGCGATCTGGTTCTGGGCGAAATCGGCGCCGTGGGCACTGCAAGCCGCACGATTATCGGCGACGCCGTGAATGTCGCCAGCCGATTGGAGGCCGAGACCAAGGGGTTGGGTGTCGAGCTTTTGGTTTCGGGCGATCTGCTGAAGGCAGCGGGGCATGACGGTTGGCAGAACGATCTGCGCCCCTTCCAGTTGCGTGGGGTAACAAGGCCAATTTCTGCCCTGCCGGTCGAACGTGCATCCGACCTCAGCCCCAAGATTGCCGCCTGAGAACACACTCATTCAAACCGGTCTATTTGGCCTTGATCCAAGGGATTGTCGTCGGGTTTCGCGTCAAAATGTGGAAAATCCTTCCAATCCGGAGAAAAACCGCGCATATCGTCCTTTGTTTCATAAATCCATCTGGACTTCACCCGGCCGCCGGGGCACATGCCCGGCAAACGCCCCTGAATCACTGGCCAATCCATCCTTCGACAAGAGAATTCCCATGACGATGTTAAGCAATCTGGCGCCGATCTCTGAACTTTATGTTTCGTACGAGTCCGCACAGAAACTGAAAGTAGAAGCTGCCGACCTGACAAGCTGGGACCTGAGCCCTCGTCAGATCTGTGATCTGGAACTGCTGATGAATGGCGGGTTCAACCCGCTGAAAGGGTTCCTAAGCGAGGCCGATTACGACAATGTCGTCGAAAACATGCGCCTGGCCGACGGCACCCTTTGGCCGATGCCAATCACGTTGGATGTCAGCGAAGACTTCGCTGAGGGCATCAAACTGGGTCAGGACATTGCACTGCGCGACCAAGAAGGTGTCATTTTGGGCACCATGACTGTGACCGACCGCTGGACGCCGAACAAGGCGCGCGAGGCGGAAAAGGTCTTTGGCGCAGATGACGATGCTCACCCGGCGGTCAACTACCTGCACAACACTGCGGGCAAGGTTTACTTGGGCGGTCCTGTTGTTGGTATCCAACAGCCCGTTCACTATGACTTCCGCGCTCGCCGCGACACACCGAACGAGCTGCGCGCCTATTTCCGCAAGCTGGGTTGGCGCCGTATTGTTGCGTTCCAAACCCGCAACCCGCTGCACCGCGCGCATCAGGAACTGACCTTCCGCGCCGCCAAAGAGGCGCAGGCCAACCTGCTGATCCATCCGGTTGTTGGTATGACCAAGCCGGGCGACGTGGACCACTTTACCCGCGTACGTTGCTATGAGGCTGTTCTGGACAAGTACCCGGCCTCGACAACTTCGATGTCACTGCTGAACCTGGCGATGCGTATGGCAGGCCCGCGCGAGGCGGTGTGGCACGGGTTGATCCGCGCCAACCACGGCTGCACGCATTTCATTGTCGGCCGTGACCACGCAGGCCCCGGCAAGAACTCAGCCGGCGAAGATTTCTATGGCCCCTACGACGCACAGGATTTGTTCCGCCAGTTCCAGGATGAAATCGGCGTCGAAATGGTCGATTTCAAGCACATGGTCTTTGTGCAGGAACGCGCTCAATACGAACCGAATGACGAGATCGCAGACAAAGACAACGTCACGATCCTGAACATCTCCGGCACAGAACTGCGCCGCCGTCTGGCCGAAGGCCTGGAAATCCCCGAATGGTTCAGCTTCCCTGAGGTTGTGACCGAACTGCGCAAGACCAAACCGCCGCGCAGTCAGCAGGGTTTTACCGTATTCTTCACCGGTTTCTCCGGCTCGGGCAAATCGACCATCGCCAACGCGCTTATGGTAAAGCTGATGGAGATGGGCGGTCGTCCGGTGACCCTGCTGGATGGTGACATTGTTCGTAAGAACCTGTCATCGGAACTGGGCTTCTCGAAAGAGCACCGCGACCTGAACATCCGCCGCATCGGCTATGTGGCCAGCGAGATCACCAAGAACGGCGGCATCGCTATCTGTGCCCCAATCGCACCCTACGCCACGACCCGCCGCGCCGTCCGCGAAGATGTCGAAGCGTTCGGCGCTTTTTGCGAGGTTCACGTGGCCACCAGCATCGAAGAATGCGAACGCCGCGACCGCAAGGGCCTGTACAAGCTGGCGCGTGAAGGCAAGATCAAGGAATTCACCGGAATTTCCGATCCCTACGACGTACCTGCCAATCCTGAGTTGAGCGTCGAGACCGAGAATGTGGACGTAGACAACTGTGCCCACCAGGTTCTGCTCAAGCTGGAAAGCATGGGTTTGATCGCCGGATCGTAACCTGCGCAAAGAATCAAGCAAAAGGCCCTCGGTTTCCGGGGGCCTTTTGCTATTGGATTATAGTTCTGCCCGAATGGCGGCGACGGCGCGTCCTTCGAAATCACCAAACTCGGCCGCTTTGGACTGGCTGGCCCGCAGGGCATCTAGACGCGCGGCATAGTCATCGACCGAAGCGGCTTGAATCGCACTCCGAATGTCGGCCTCGGAATCGCACAGGATCATCCCGGATGTGTCGAAGAAATCACCAATATTGGGACAGCCCCAATAGATCGGCACTGTCGAGCACAAGATCGCGTCTGTCAGCTTTTCCGAAAAGTAATTCCGCTCCCGCACATTCTCGATCACCACCGAATAGCGATATGGGGCCAGCCCGTCAGACTTCAGGTCAAACGGAGTATAGCCACGCCCCATAATATCGACATCTGCCCCGGATTCACGAACCCAGTCGATCACGGAATGGCGCAGCTGATGTCCTTCGAGATCACGTTTGGCCGAGGCGATCAAAGAACAGGATTTGGATTTCTCGACCAAAAGTTCTCGCCAATCAGGCACCATCGTCACGCCATAAGGCAGAAACACGGCGTTTGGGATACCTTGCAACAAAACATCATGAAAGGTCAGCACCCGGAAGAACCGCCGCCACGTATAGCGCAACATGCGATCATGTTTGGCATGGATGGCCGAAGGCTCTCCCATCATCAAAGATATCCGCGCACGTGTTCCCCGACGAAGACGCAGATGTACGGTGGAATTGGGGTACATGATCAGATGGTCCGTGTGCGCAAGATCGCCCACTGTTTTTCCGATCAGACGATCCGGGCAACCTTCGGGCCAGGTCAGTTCCGACAAAGGAACCGTGGCCAGTTTCGGCCCTAACCGATGCCCATAGGGCAATATGGCGATTGCAGGTTCTGTCATCATCCGGCATCTGGCAAATTGACCTGACCCCGCATCAGAATATGCCCGCGACCGGCGACCTTGATGCCTGTCATCGCATCCGATGGGCCAGCTCGGGTAACAGTCGCCTGACCGGGGCGCCCCATATCATGGCCTTGCTCGGCAATAAAAACGTCCTTTGGCATCAGCCCATGTTTCCAGAGATACGCCGCCATCGCACCTGTGGCAGATCCGGTAAACGGATCCTCGGGCGGGCTGGGCGGGGCCAACAGCAATCTCGAGAATGTATCGCCTGCTTTGGTCGCGCCTTTGAGCGTTACAAGAAAAGGTTCGGCCATATCGGAGCCGGAAAAGCCCGCCTTTTCGGCAATCTCGCGCAAAGGCCTTTCGACCAGTTTTGCCGCGCGCAGGGCGTCGTGATCACGAAGAACAGTGACACAGAAGGGCAGCCCGGTAGAAACAAATTGCGGCGGCGAGATAATCGCCTCTTTGGGCAGGCTGATGGCAGAGGCGACCAGCTCGGCGGGAACATAGGCGCCGAATTGTGGTGCAATCTGCGTCATCTCGATTTCATCACCGCTGATGCAGATCGAAACGATCCCCGCGCCGGTTTCAAGCGTCAGGGTATTGCCTTGCAGCATTCCTCTGGACTGTATTGCAGCTACGGTTGCGATCGTGGGATGCCCGGCAAAGGGGATTTCGCGACTGGCCAGAAAATAACGAACCCGGAAATCGGCCACATCGGACGGGCCAGTAAAGGTGCATTCAACCAAGGACGTCTCGCGCACATAGGCCATGCAGACGTCTTCGGACAGAGCTGCCCCACCATGAACAACAGCGCACCCATTGCCACCAAAGGCGCGATCGCTGAAGGCGTCTACCCAGTCAAAGTCGAACCAGTTCATGTGTCGTGCACTCCGATATTCGAACCATCATAGGTTCGACTGTCTCGCCCGACAGGCCATGGATGTCACGAGGAAAACGTACGGAGGCCGCTTTAGTGCACGGCCACCGGTGAAAAATCATGCTCGCGCGCCAGGTTAAACGCCAGCTTGCGATCAGCAACCAGTGCCAGTTGCTGGCCGTCGGCATCGTGTACCGCATATAGCAGGCTCAGATCTCCGGCCTGTTCGCGAACTTCCCGAGGTAGATCGGCGACTTCAACTGTTTTGACATAGACGATCCGATCGCCTTCGGCGTTGATTTCAAACGGTGTATTCATTGCTCTTACCCCTTCCTTATGTTGATCGTTTGCACCACGGTTTCGGGCACGGCGCGGGTCAGATCCACATGCAGCAGACCATTTTCAATGATCGCCTCGCCAACCTCGACCCCATCGGCCAACACGAACATGCGCTGAAACTGACGTGCCGCGATCCCACGGTGTAGAAAGATACGTCCTTCGCTGTCGTCGCGCTGACGTCCCCGGATCACCAACTGTCGATCTTCGATGGTAATCGACAGGTCCTCTTCTGCAAACCCGGCCACGGCCAAGGTAATGCGGTAGGAAAAATTCGAGGTCTGTTCAATATTATAGGGCGGATACCCCTCATTTCCGGCCTTTGCAGACCGCTCCAGAAGGCGTTCCAACTGCTCGAACCCCAAAAGATGCGGGTATGAGCCCAGAGTAAGTTTAGACACGTATTTTCGTCCTTTATTGCCAAAGCGACGTGTTGTGCGGCCCCATTCTGGCAACCGCGTATAATAGAATATGGGAATATACAGCGATGTCCACAAGGTCTGGCCGGATCAAGCCTGACACACTATCTTGTGTGACAAGCACCACAACAACTCTGAGTCGCCAATGAACGCGCCCACCGATCTTTCGATGAAAACTGATGAGGTTCTGCGGGTAGAGCTGGAAGTTTTTCGCCGTCAACACCGTGATCTTGACGAAGCAATCGAGGCGCTTCAGGCCACTGGCACCTCGGATCAACTGACGATCAAACGATTGAAAAAGCAGAAACTGCGCCTGAAAGACATCATTCGCCTGATCGAAGACCGCCTGACCCCGGATATCATCGCCTGAGACATCTGAACCGCATTGCCACAAAGGCGGATTTGGCTATAGTTCGCGCTCTTTTGGAAGGCAGGGACGCAAGCGGATGAGCGACGTTAAAGTGGGGATCATCATGGGAAGCCAGTCAGACTGGTCCACGATGAAAGAAGCCGCAGATATTCTGGATGAGCTGGGCGTAGCCTATGAAAAACGCATCGTTTCAGCGCACCGCACCCCAGATCGCTTGTGGGACTATGGCAAGACTGCTGTCTCGCGCGGATTGCAGGTGATCATTGCAGGGGCCGGCGGGGCCGCGCATTTACCGGGTATGATGGCCTCGAAAACACGCGTTCCTGTGATCGGCGTTCCGGTGCAGACGCGGGCACTGTCTGGCGTCGATTCGCTCTATTCCATTGTTCAGATGCCCAAAGGGTTTCCGGTTGCGACTATGGCGATCGGGTCGGCAGGTGGTGCCAATGCGGGATTGATGGCCGCTGGCATTCTGGCGCTGCAGGATAACGCTCTGGCCGACCGGCTGGATGCCTGGCGCGACGCGCTATCGGCCTCAATCCCCGAAGAACCCGAGGGATGAGCCGGATCGGATTCATCGGCACGGGCCATATTGCGGCCCCGATGGTGCGTTTTTTGGCCCGTAAAGGGCACGAGATCTCCGTGACAGAACGCAATGACCAGGTTTCAACCGCGCTAAAGGCTGAACTGGGTGTGTCTGTCACGACGCCACAGGCCGTGATTGATGCATCCGAGATCGTGTTCCTGTGCCTGCGCCCACATATCGCTGCGGACGTTCTGGCCGCCTTAACGTTTCGATCCGACCATCAGATTGTCTCGGTCATGGCAGCAGTCTCGAAAGATGAACTAACCGAGCTCTGCTCTCCGGCGCCGGCAATCGTGCAAACCATTCCGCTGGGATTTTTGGAAGCCGGTGGCTGCCCGCTGGTCGCTTTCGGCAACGATCAACTGCTGGCCGATTTGTTCGCACCGGAAAACCCGGTGATCAAGGTCGCAGATGAGGCGGCACTGAACGCCCATTTCGCCATTTGCGCCATGGTCCCCGGCCTTCTGGACCTGATGGCGACCGGAGCAACTTGGCTGGGAGACACAACCGGAGACGCAGCCGGGGCCGAATTCTACACCACCCAGTTGGTATCGGGCTTTCTGCACGCGATGGATAAGAAGGCCGCAGGCCGCCTAGAGGCCGAACGCGATGCGCTGGCCACTGACGGCACGCTGAGCCTGCAAATGACACAGACCCTGCAAGATCAGGGCGCGCACAAGGTATTGCACGCAGCACTTGGCGCTATTGGCAAACGTTTGGAGAGTTGAGAATGGTGGAAATGCTTGCCCCCGGCGCGACAATCGGGATTTTGGGCGGCGGTCAACTGGGCCGTATGCTGTCCGTTGCTGCAGCCCGGCTGGGTTTTGTGTCGCATATTTATGAACCCGGTGCGACCCCGCCTGCGGGTCATGTGGCGGATCGTGTGACCACCGCCTCTTATGATGATGCCGAGGCCCTCAAGGCCTTTGCCGAAGCAGTCGATGTCATCACCTATGAGTTCGAGAACATCCCCACCGAAGCACTGGACATTCTGGAAGTCCACCGCCCCATCCGCCCGGGGCGCGAGGCGCTGCGGGTCAGTCAGGATCGACTGAACGAAAAGGCTTTCTTGCAAGGTCTGGGCCTGAATACCGCACCCTTCGCCGATATCACGGATCTGGACAGCCTGAAGGCTGCGATTGACCAGATCGGCACCCCTGCCATCCTGAAGACCCGCCGATTTGGCTATGACGGCAAGGGACAGGCCCGGCTACGCAGCCCCGATGACGCTGAAACTGCTCTGGCAGACATGGCGGGTGCGCCTGCGATCCTGGAAGGCTTTGTCGATTTCAGCCATGAGGTTTCGATCATTGCCGCGCGCGGATTGGATGGTCAGGTCGCCTGTTTCGACCCCGGTGAGAACGTGCATCGCGATGGCATTTTGCATACCACCTCCGTCCCTGCCCGCCTGCCCGCAGCAAAGCGCACAGATGCGATCCTGTTGGCGGCAAATATCCTGAACGCCTTGGACTATGTCGGCGTCATGGGGGTCGAGTTGTTCGTGACCCCGCAGGGTCTGATCGTGAACGAGATCGCACCGCGCGTGCATAACTCGGGCCATTGGACACAGAATGGCTGCGCGGTGGATCAATTCGAGCAACATATCCGTGCCGTGGCAGGCTGGCCTCTGGGCGACGGGCAGCGTCATTCAGACGTGGTGATGGAGAACCTGATCGGCGACGATATGGACCGCGTACCTGAACTCGCGACCGAACGTGATGTTGCGCTGCATCTTTATGGCAAGGCCGAGGTGAAGGCAGGCCGCAAGATGGGTCATTTTAACCGCATCACGCGGTAAATCAGCCGACAAACCGCGCGGCGATATCCCCGGCCATATAGCTGACGCGCCCGGCAGCCAGCGTTGCCGCGACACGGTTTGTATCTGCCTCCAGAATGACCAGATCGGCACGCTGCCCGGGGGTGAGCGTGCCGCGATCTTGCAACCCAAGTACGCGGGCTGGCCCTGACGACACCAGCGCCCATGCGCCCGCCATGTCCAGAAGGCCGGATTTGGCCAGCATCAAGGCTGCCCGGCGCGGGCTGGGATAGTGATAATCCGAGGCCAGTGCATCGCACAGCCCCATCGCAATCAGGTCCAGCGCGCTAACATTCCCTTTATGCGACCCGCCGCGCACCACATTGGGCGATCCCAGGATGATGTGATCCCCGGCGGTGCGGGCGGCCTCGGCGGCTTCCAGCGTTTCAGGGAACTCTGAAATCCGCGCGCCCCGCGCGCGCCAATCGGCGCGAGTTTGGGCTGTGGCGTCATCGTGGCTGCCCATCCGGACGCCCTGCTTTGTCAAAGCAGTACAGAGTACATCCAGTGCGGTATACACCTCATCCCGGCGAGCATGCATCGACAGCAGCATTTCGAAATGCACCTCGGGATTGCGACCGGCCTTGAGCGCCTGTCCGGTCAGACGCGGGGGCTTACGCCCCTCAGCCAGACGGTCATGCGGCAGGTGGTCGTTGAACACGACATAGGGCACCTGCCAAGCCGCAATCTTTTCTGCCAGTCCGGCGTAATTGTCCAGCATATGCGTTTCGAACCGAAGCTGGGGCATCAGATCGGTGACGGTGTGGTCCTTGACTGCCGCAATGGCATCAAACACCTGCCCTGCGAACTCAGGCCCGCGCACCCCACCTTCCCAACTGTAAAACTGGGCCAGAACGGCTGTGGTGATGCCATTGGCCGCCAGTTCAGCCTCGACCGAGAGGATCCCTTCGTTCATCTGCTTCATGGCACCGCGACGGGGCGCGATGTGCCGTTCAAACCCATCACCATGCAGGTCGATAATACCGGGCAGAACCAGATATCCTGACAGGTCGATCTGCTGCCCGGCAGGGCCTGTCTGAACCACGCCATCGGCAATAGACAGATCGGCATCCGTCAGCCCCTCGTCGGGCAGAAGAACCTCTGCACCGGTCAGGGTCAGGCTTAATGCGGTCATTGCGTGGACTCCGAGTCAGGTTCCGAGCAATCCTGTCCGATGCAGATCTCGTCAATAGCTTCCATCACCCCGTCAAGCCAGGTGATCTGCGGGTCGAACTGGCCGAATTCGATGAAGTGCAGGGCCTGAGCCATGACCCGCGGATTGTTCATCATGAACGTGTGGGTCACCGGCAGAACCAGGTGATCAGTCATTCCTTCGACCTTGGTGCTTTCAACCGAAACCTTACCGTCATCAGGCCCATCAATCAGTGAAGAAAATACCGGGTTTAAGGAGTTTTCGCCGGCGATAACACCTAGTTCAAAATCCACCGGCGGTAGACGACCCGGGATCCCTTCGGCGCCTGTGCCCAGTTGAAGGCCCGCAGGTCCGTTGAGATAGCCGAACACCTCCCACGCGCTAAGTTCATCGACCAGTTGGCTGCCCTGATTGGGCGGCCCCAGCATGACGACACGACCCAGGTTTTCCGGGCTATGATCCTTGAGCCAATAGCGCAACAAAATGCCGCCCATCGAATGTGCCACCACATTGACAGTGTCATCGCCACAAGACGCAAAGGCATCAGGAATGGTTTGTTCGGCCAGTTCGGGAATACCGATCTCGGTCGAGGGATAGCCCGGGCGCACAACCGAATAGTCATGTGACTTGAACAGCTGCTCCATCACGGTGAAAGAGGCCTCGGTCCGCGCAAGACCATGCAACAAGACCACGCATTTCGCGCTGGCCGCGGCGGGGAGCAGAAAGATAAGCAGGGCGATCAGAATTTTCATAAGCGCCAGATAATGCCTTAGCGCCGCTGATGAAAGCCCTACCCCCGCTGACGTCGCAGCACCGCCAGCGCGATGCCGCCCAACACCAGCGCTGCGCCAATCAAAAGCCGGGCCTCTGCTGTTTCGCTCAGCAAGAGGACACCGCCCAGAATAGCAATCACGGGCACGCTCAACTGCACTACAGCTGCAACGGTCGGCGCCAGTTGGGGCAAAACACGGTACCACAACGCATATCCCAGCCCAGAAGTGACCGCCCCGGATATTGCCGACAGCAGCAAACCGGTGCCCGTCATCTGCCAACCTCCGCCGAGCAACAGCAAAGCTCCGGCCGTCACCGGAAGGGCAATAACGAAATTCGCCGCCGTCCCGGCAAGCGCATTTGGCTCGGACCGTCCCGCCAGAGAATATGCTGCCCAGCCAATCCCGGCAGCGCACATCAGGGCGGCTCCGACCGGATCCACCTGAACCGTGCCCGACGGCCAAAGCACATAGGCGAGGCCACCCAATGCAATCGCCGCCCCCAGAAGTTGCTGTCGTGTCGGTGAATTTCCAGTCACGGCAGTGGCCACGAACATCGTGATTTGCACTATCCCAAATAGGATCAAGGCGCCGAGCCCGGCATCCAGTGTAAGATAGGCGATCGAGAACCCGATCATGTAAAGCGACAAGGCGCCAGCGCCAATGAACCGGCGAGGGCTGCGCAACGGCAGGCTGCCGCCACGTATCAGAACCAGCACCGCCAGCATCAGCGCCCCTGCCAGAACGCGCATAACCGCAAACCCCGCCGGGTCGCTATCGCCGCCTTCAACGGCCATCCGGTTCAGAATGGAGTTCGCTGCAAAGGCGCACATGGTGAGGGCGGTCAGAAGGAACAGTCGCATATCAACCCGATATCGGTTTCACACCGGTTTGGGTACTCACTTTCCTGAAGGGACCGGTTAGACCGTCGACCTCGGAACAGTTTGAGCCACAGTTTCAGTTATAAGCGGCGTGCCAAAACGAAACGGGGCCGCCCGAAGGCGACCCCGTTCCTTAGCTCTGCAGCTCCCCTCTGGGCAGTTTGGCTATACTGCCAAGCGCCTGTGGGGCCGCCGGAATTCGCCTAAGCGAATTCGACGTTTTACATCATGCCGCCCATGCCGCCCATGTCGGGCATGCCGCCGCCAGCAGGTCCATCTTTCTGCGGCTTGTCAGCAACCATTGCTTCGGTAGTGATCAGCAAGCCGGCAACCGACGCTGCATCTTCCAATGCGGTACGGACAACTTTGGCCGGGTCAATCACGCCGAATGCGAACATGTCACCATATTCTTCAGTCTGCGCATTGAAGCCAAATGCCACATCGTCGCTTTCGCGAACTTTGCCCGCAACAACCGCACCGTCGACACCTGCGTTTTCAGCGATCTGGCGCAGAGGCGCTTCGATTGCCTTACGAACGATGTTGATGCCTGCGTCCTGATCAGCGTTTGCGCCTTGCAGAGTGTCCAGTGCTTTACCGGCCTGAACCAGAGCAACACCGCCGCCCACGACAACGCCTTCTTGAACAGCAGCGCGGGTCGCGTTCAGAGCATCGTCCACACGGTCCTTACGCTCTTTCACTTCAACTTCGGTCATGCCGCCGACGCGGATAACAGCAACACCGCCTGCCAGTTTGGCAACGCGCTCTTGCAGCTTTTCACGGTCGTAGTCCGACGAGGTTTCTTCGATCTGGGTGCGGATCTGAGCAACACGCGCTTCGATCTCGGCTTTTTCGCCAGCACCGTCGACGATGGTGGTTTCGTCTTTGGTGATTTCGATTTTCTTGGCAGTGCCCAGCATGTCCATGGTCACGGACTCAAGCTTCATGCCCAGATCTTCGCTGATGACCTGACCGCCGGTCAGGATTGCGATGTCCTGCAGCATGGCCTTACGGCGATCGCCGAAGCCCGGTGCTTTGACAGCAGCAATTTTCAGGCCGCCGCGCAGTTTGTTTACAACCAGAGTTGCCAGCGCTTCGCCTTCAACGTCTTCTGCAATGATCAGCAGCGGCTTTTGCGACTGGATCACTTGCTCGAGCAGCGGAACCATCGGCTGAAGCGAGGACAGTTTCTTTTCGTGCAACAGGATCATGCAGTCTTCGAGGTCTGCAACCATCTTGTCAGCGTTGGTGACAAAGTAAGGCGACAGGTAGCCGCGGTCGAACTGCATGCCTTCGACAACATCGGTCTGGGTTTCCAAGCCTTTGTTTTCTTCGACGGTGATAACACCTTCGTTGCCGACCTTCTGCATCGCGTCTGCGATTTGCTGGCCGATCTCGGTTTCACCGTTGGAAGAAATGGTGCCAACCTGAGCAACTTCAGCCGAGTCCTTGACTTCACGCGAGGCGTTCTTGATGCCTTCAACAACCTTGGCAGTTGCCAGGTCGATGCCGCGCTTCAGGTCCATCGGGTTCAGGCCCGCTGCAACCTGCTTCAGACCTTCTTTGACGATGGACTGAGCCAGAACGGTTGCGGTGGTGGTGCCGTCGCCGGCCTCGTCATTGGTGCGGCTGGCGACTTCTTTCACCATCTGCGCGCCCATGTTTTCGAACTTGTCTTCCAGTTCGATTTCCTTGGCAACCGAAACACCGTCTTTGGTGATGCGCGGTGCGCCGAAAGATTTGTCCAGAACCACGTTGCGGCCTTTGGGGCCCAGGGTCACTTTGACAGCGTCGGCCAGGATGTTCACACCTGCCAGCATGCGGTTACGGGCATCGGTGTCGAACTTGACGTCCTTAGCAGCCATGTCGTTTCTCCTTGAGAAAATGTATTGGGATGAAGATCAGAGGAAGCGCGTGGGCTTACTCGATGATCCCCATGATGTCGCTTTCTTTCATCATCAGCAGCTCTTCGCCGTTGACCTGAACCTCAGTGCCCGACCATTTGCCGAACAGGATCTTGTCGCCAGCTTTTACAGCCATTGCGATCAGCTCGCCGCTGTCCTTGCGTGCGCCTTCGCCGGTCGCAACAACTTCGCCTTCGCTGGGCTTTTCTTTTGCGCTGTCTGGAATGATCAGACCACCAGCGGTTTTCTCATCGCTTTCGGTACGGCGAACCAACACGCGGTCATGAAGCGGTTTCAATGCCATCTTTGCAGCTCCTTGGGCTCAAAGTTTATTTATCCTCCCCTCACCTTGCGGTGAGGCGTTAGCACTCGACCCTTGCGAGTGATAACGGCGTATAGCTAGGGGGTCGAAATCCCTGAGTCAACAAGCGTGAAGAATTTTTTATCCTTGGGACTCAGTCAGGCTGATCCCAGCTATAGGCCCAGTGCTTCAGACCCTCTTGTCCGGATTCCGACAAGGCGTAGACACCTTTTGCAATTTTGTCGAACCAGCCATAATGGTTTTCGCGCATCAGCCGGGTCGCAATCGAAACACCGGTTGCCTTAGCAACATCTGCCCCTTTTGTGGCACCACATTCTGCAAGATGCGCCGCACAGCGCAAAGCATCCTGACGATAGGCGGTGACGAGGCCGTGGCGTGTGGCGCCGCCTGCGTTCGGATCACCTTCAAGCCTGTCAAACTCGCGCAGCAGCCGCGCTGTTTTGGCCTTGTCCTTTCGCGGGGCGTAGGGCCCAGGGTCACAATGCACCTCGACAACGCCATCCGCCCGAACAGTTATCAGGCCAAGGCCCAACCTTCGACATAGCGCCGTGTTGTCCTTCAACGCCCGCCTGGCCGTGCGTCCGCGGGGCTTGAGAACACAGATATAGACATTTTCAGTAACCTTCAGTCGGGTGATTGCCTGGTGAAACAGCGCCAATGAGAAACGCAACTTCAACTCTACAATCACAGGCTCTTCACCCTCACGAACAGCCATGACATCGACCGCACCGACCTCGCCTTTGACGGTATAGCCCTGACGCTCTAACAGCGCCTTGATTGGGGGGTAGAGATCCTGCTCGCGGTCCATGTGGCTCATGCTATTCGAATTACTGTGGAATGCCAGACACAGATCAGGTCAGTGTCCATCCTGGCAGGTTGAACACCGGCCTTGGCCCAGGCAAGGTCGCACCCCATATAGGGATTGATCCAACCAGGATGGTACGATGCGTTTTTTGATCTTTTTGGCTTGTCTGCTGGTACCTTTCTCGGCCCAAGCGGCCTGCGAGGGGCGCGACCTGAGGTCTGACCTAAGTCCAGAGGCGCAAGCTGATTTGCAGCAGGCTTTGGCCGACTTCCCGTACCCGGAAGGCAATCACTGGATCGCGACAAAAGGCGATACAGTTCTGCATCTGATAGGAACGCTGCACACAAACGACCCGCGTATGGACGCCGTCACAGAAAGGCTGGAACCGACACTCAGCCAGGCGGATGCGTTCTATTTCGAAGTGACCCAGGACGAAATGACTGCATTTGAACAGGAACTGGCCAAAGACCTCAGCCCTGTTCTGATCACCTCAGGTCCCACCCTGATTGAGCTGATGCCGGAAGAAGACTGGGCCGCCCTGTCCAGCGGCCTGGCAGAGCGTGGCATCCCCAGTTGGATGGCTGCAAAAATGCGCCCCTGGTTTCTGAGCATGATGCTGGGTGTCCCCCCATGCATGACCGAGAATCCGGAAGCCAGCTATGGAATGGACGCGCGCCTGACCGACATGGCCGAAGCCCATGACATCCCCCAGTACTCTTTAGAGCAGATTAATGATCTGATGGCGATGTTTGACCAGCACCCGATCGAAAAGCAGGTGCAATCACTGATCCGCATGGCCAGTGCCTTTGAAAGCAGCGAGGATCAGCTGGCGACTATGGTCAATGCCTATCTGGAAGAAAAGCACGCAGAGATCATCCAATTTGCCAGACTACAGGGGCTTGAAACATCCGGTCTGTCGCAAGAGGTTTTCGACGAAGAGTGGTCCAGTTTCGAACAGCAACTTCTAGTCGGGCGCAACAACAACTGGATGCAGCACATATTGGCCATTCAGGACCAAACGGTGGTCATTGCTGTGGGCGCCGGACATTTGGGCGATGACCATGGTCTGTTGAACCAATTGGAACAGGCTGGATACACGCTGAAACGTGCCGCTTTTTAGGCCCGGCCTTACCCTTCGTCGCTGTTTACGCAGGGGCGGGTGACAAGTGTGCCAGACCACCCTATAAGGCGCCCAAATCTACTCTCCTCAGGACGCTGAAATGACAACCCTCGTATTTGGACATAAATCCCCCGACACTGATTCCACCGGTTCGCCGATCCTGTGGTCGTGGTACATGAACGAAATCAAAGGCGAACAGGCCGAGCCTGTCCTGCTGGGCGAACCCAACACTGAAGCAGCCTTTATGCTGCAGCACTGGGACCTGCCCAAGCCGCGCATCATCACAGACGTAGAGGCTGACGCACCGGTTGTTATTGTCGACACGAACAACCCCGCCGAGCTGCCCGCCAGCATCAACGGCGCCGATATCCGCGCCATTATCGACCACCACAAACTGGTCGGCGGTCTGGAAACCAAAGGCCCGATCGACATCACCGTGCGGCCGCTGGCCTGCACCGCCACTATCATGGTCGACATGATCGGCGACGATGCCGCCAAAATGCCCGATGCCATCAAAGGCGCGGCGCTGACCTGCATCCTGTCGGACACGTTGGAATTCCGCTCGCCCACCACAACCGCGCATGACCGCGCGGTGGCCGAAAAACTGGCCGCGGATCTGGGTCTGGACGTCTCGGCCTATGCTGCAGAAATGTTCGCGGCCAAATCAGATGTGTCCTCATTCTCGGACGCCGAGCTGATCCGGATGGACAGCAAGGAATACGAAGTCGACGGCACCAAATTCCGCGTTTCGGTTCTGGAAACCACAGCACCGGGTGTCGTGCTGGACCGCAAAGACAGCCTTGCGGCGTCGATGGCCGACGTAGCCAAAGAGGACGGTGTCGATCAGGTATTGCTGTTCGTGGTCGATATTCTGAACGAAGAAGCCACCCTGCTGGTTCCCAACGATCTGGTCAAAGCCGTGGCCGAGAAAAGCTTTGACGCCTCGGTTGATGGCGACGTGGTCGTTCTGCCCGGGATCATGAGCCGTAAGAAACAGATCATTCCGAACCTCAAGGTCTGATTCCAAAATCACCAAAGGCGCCTTGATCGGGCGCTTTTTTTTGCTAGGCATTGCCCTTACTGGCCAAACACCACACGCACTGTCTTAGGCTCAAACGACACTCTTTCCAGATCAATGGGGGCCCATCATGACGCAGATCATCCACGCATTGCCCGAGGTTTCCAGCCGTTATAAGGCCCTGTTCGTCGATCTTTGGGGCTGTGTACACAATGGCATCACTGCTTACCCCGAAGCGGTTGCGGCCCTGCAGGCCTATCGCGCGCAAGGCGGCATTGTTGTCCTGGTGACCAACTCTCCCAAGCCGCGTGCTGGAATCGCCACCCAGCTGGCGCAATTCAATGTCCCAGACGACGCCTATGACACGATTGCAACCAGCGGAGATTCGGCCCGGTCGGCCATGTTCCGGGGCGCAGTGGGCGAAAAGGTCTATTTCATGGGCGAATGGCAGCGGGACGCGGGATTCTTTGAACCGCTGAAGTTGTTGGACCACCCGATTCATATCGAGCGCGTGCCGCTAGCCGAGGCAGAGGGCATTGCTTGTTGCGGCCCCTTCGATCCTATGGCCGATCCGTCTGTGAACCGCGCTGATTTCCTGTACGCCAAACAAAAGGGGCTGAAGCTGCTTTGTGCCAATCCCGATATTGTGGTGGACCGCGGCGAGGTTCGGGAGTGGTGCGCTGGTGCATTAGCCAGGCTTTATACGGAAATGGGTGGCGAAAGCCTATATTTCGGAAAGCCTCATCCGCCGATCTATGATCTTGCCCGCCGCAGGTTGCAGGAACTTGGCCACGACATCCCCGATGGGGACATTCTTGTCATCGGAGACGGTCCGCACACCGACATTCTGGGTGGAATGGGGGAAGGCATTGATTCTCTTTTCATCTCGGGCGGGCTAGCCGCGGCCGAGACAAAAACCGAGGCACATCCGCATCATGAATCCCTAACTGATTATATTCAAAAGGAAAAGATAAATCCGACCTATACGATCGGCCGCCTTAGGTAGTCAAAAAAGGCTTGATTTTCTGCAGTTGCAAAGTAATAAAGTTTCCCAACAGGGGTGACTTTGATTTTTTTGTTGCCCGATGAATTCGAGTGAGGGCAACATGTTGGATAATCTTCCACGCGGCACGATCTGTATTGAAGACATCGAGATGGGCATGTCCCGTCACCTTCGCAAAGTGGTGACGGACGAGGATATCGAAATGTTCGCTCAGGTGTCGACCGACAGAAACCCCGTACATCTGGACGACGATTACGCCCGCGACACGATCTTCGAGGGGCGCATCGCGCATGGGATGCTGACCGCGGGTCTGATCTCGGCCGTGATCGGCGAGCAGTTGCCGGGCCACGGCACAGTTTACATGGGGCAGTCGCTGAAGTTTCTCGCTCCTGTTCGCCCGGGTGACATGGTCTATGCCGAGGTCAAGGTGATCGACATTGATTTTGCCAAGCGTCGAGTCAAGCTCGATTGTCACTGCGCAGTGGATGGCAAGAAGGTGCTGGTCGGCGAAGCCATGGTGCTGGCCCCGTCGCGCAAATTCGACTGAGCATTTCCGGGGGTTTCAGACCCTTGAACAAGCGCGCCTGTCCCGCTAGGCAGTCGCTATGCGCATCATTCGTGACCTCCAATTCATCGAACCCCAAGATCGCGGCGCCAGCGTGGCGATCGGGAATTTCGACGGCGTTCATATCGGCCACCAATCTGTGATCGAACTGGCCCGCAGCGCCGCGCCGAGTGCACCTTTGGGCGTACTGACATTCGAGCCGCATCCCAGAGAATATTTCGCCCCGGACACCCCGCCCTTTCGCCTGATGCGCGGCAATGCCCGCGCGCACCGGTTAGCAAAACTGGGGGTCGAAAAGCTGTATGAGCTGCCGTTCAATGCCGCATTGGCTGGCCTGACGCCCAGGGAATTCGCCCGCAACGTAATCTGCGACGGGCTCGGCCTGTCGCATGTCGTCGTCGGTGCCGATTTCTGTTTCGGCAAAGGCCGCAGCGGCACCGCTGATGACTTGGTGCTCTTTGGGCAAGAGATGGGGTTCGGTGTCACCATCGCTCCGTTGATGGAGCGGTCCGAAAATGTCGTTTCATCCACTGCGATCCGTACTGCACTGACCGAGGGCCGCCCGCAGGATGCCGCTACTATGTTGGGTCACTGGCACCGGATCGAAGGCGAGGTGATCGGAGGAGAACAACGGGGCCGTGAACTGGGATTTCCCACCGCAAACATGTCCATTGAGGGGCTGCATCCGCCAAGATTCGGCGTCTATGCCGTTCTGGTCGATGTTCTGGATGGACCTCATCTGGGCAGCTATCAGGGCGCAGCCTCGGTTGGGACGCGACCGATGTTCAATGGTGAGGTCCCCAATATCGAAACCTTCCTGTTCGACTTCTCGGGTGACCTTTATGGCGCGACCCTGTCGGTGGGTCTGGTAGAATACCTGCGCCCCGAGATGACCTTTGACAGTCTGGACGGCCTGATCGCGCAGATGGATGCCGACTGCGACAAGGCCCGCGGCCTGCTGGCGGACCGATGACAACGGATCCGATCGACCGCACCGGCCTGGCCCCCAGGTTCTGGGAACGAAAACCGTTAACCCGCATGAACCAAGCTGAATGGGAAGCTTTGTGCGATGGCTGCGGCAAATGTTGTCTGAACAAACTGGAAGATGAAGACACCGGTGAGGTTGCCCTGACCTGCGTCGCCTGCCGTCTGTTGGATGACGAAAGTTGCCGCTGCACCCAATACGATATCCGCCACCAATTTGTGCCGGAATGTATCGTGATGACGCCGGGCAATATCAACGATCACGCCTATTGGCTGCCACAGACCTGTGCCTATCGCCTGTTGTGGGAGGGCAAACCCCTACACGATTGGCACCCGTTGATTTCGGGCACACCGGACAGCGTTCATGCCGCCGGAGTCTCGGTGCAGGGTCGGACCGTGTCCGAATTCGAAACTCCGCTGGAAGAGTGGGAAGATCATATCATCGAGGAGCCCAGCTAATGTACTTTGCCTCTGACAATTCGGGGCCGGTTCACCCGGCGGTCATGGAAGCGCTGAATGCTGCCAATCAGGGCTATCAGATGGCCTATGGAACCGACACCTTGATGAATGAGGTCCGGGATCGCATTCGCGGGGTGTTCGAGGCACCTGGCGCCGCCGTGTATCTGGTGGCCACCGGGACGGCCGCGAATTCGCTGGCGCTGGCGACGCTGGCGCAGCCGTGGGAGACGGTGTTCTGCTCACCCGTGGCACATATCCACGAGGATGAGTGCAACGCGCCCGAGTTTTACAGCGGCGCCAAGCTGACGCTGGTTCCGGGCGCGGACAAGATGGCGCCGGACGCGCTGCGCGGCTCGATTCTGGCCGAAGAAACACGCGGCGTGCATGGACCGCAGCGCGGACCTGTATCCATTACGCAGGTGACCGAACGAGGGTCTGTTTACACCCTGTCAGAATTGCAGGCGCTCTGCGCCGTGGCCAAAGAGTATGGGCTGCCAGTCCATTTGGACGGTGCGCGTTTATCCAACGCCCTTGTTGCGTTGAACTGCTCACCCGCCGAGATGACGTGGAAAGCAGGCGTGGATGCGGTCAGTTTTGGCGGGACCAAAAACGGGCTGATGGGCGTCGAAGCCGTTGTCTTCTTTGATGAAAGCAAAGCCTGGGAATTCGAATTGCGTCGCAAGCGCGGGGCGCACCTGTTCTCCAAGCACCGCTATCTGTCCGCCCAAATGGCGGCGTATCTGCAGGATGATCTGTGGCTGACACTGGCCCGTCAGGCCAATAACAACTGCGCCCGTCTGACCGAGGGATTGCGCTCCAAAGGTGCCTCTTTCCTGCACGCGCCGCAGGCGAATATGATTTTTGCCCAGTTTTCACGCGCCCAACACAAGCAACTGCATGCCGCAGGTGCTGTTTACCACTTGTGGGGGGCAGAGCTGGACGGGGCAGATGACAGCGAAATTCTAGCCTGTCGGCTGGTTTGTGACTGGTCCATCGAGCCTGCGCAAATTGATCGGTTCATCGCGCTCTTGTAACGACGCGCCCGAAGCTTCAGGCAGTGGCAGGCAGTCTGTTCCAAAAAGCCTCGATCAGAGCGCCGGTCTCTGTCGGGTGAGAGATCGGAGCCATATGCCCTGCCCCTTCGATCACGGCGCTTTCGGCCATTGGAAGACGGGATTTCAATCCAGAGTTTATCGCGACCATCACTGGGTGGGTGAGCGCCCCATGCAGCAGCAATACCGGCATATTGGCGTGTGCGATCCGCTCGGGCCGTAGCAAACCTTTGGAATCCATTATCAGTTCGTTTTCGACCTCGGATACCAGATGAATTCCACGCACCATCCCCGCCCGTGCAGTTTCGGGCATGTCTGACCAACGCGGTCCCCTATCTCCGGCCCACAACCGGTTGAACAGCCTTGCCGCCAGAGGTTCGTCGCCTGATGCAAGCGCGTCCATACAGGGTTGGGCAACATGCGCGTATTCCGCCACAAGGTCCGGGGCATCCTGCTGAGCAACGGCAAAATACACCGGTTCTATCAGGGCGACACTGCGAACCAACGCGGGATGCTCGACCGCCAGCCGCAAGGCTATCGCCGCGCCAAAGGAATGCCCGATCAGATCCATCGGCTCGGTCAGATGTTCAAGTGTGGCTTCGGTCAGCCGGTCATACAGATCCCCCTGGCGATCCCAGTCCGGGCTGCGCCCATGGGACAGCATATCCGGTGCAATAAAACTTGCCTGCCCTTTCATCGCCGCGGCTAGGCCTGCCCAGACCCCGGAATGAGCAATGGTGCAATGCAAGGCCAGCACAGGGCGATCACCCTGCCCCAACTGCGTGACATGCAGGTTCTGCGCAACGGCCATTATGTTGTCCTATCCCTTCAGCCCGGCCAGATGCCTGTCCAGATCGTCCAACCTGTCTTGGCCCCAGAACCGCTGATCGTCTTCCGTTATATAGAACGGAGCTCCAAAAACTCCGCGTTCCACGGCTTCTTCCAGATTGGCGGTATAGGTCTCAGCCCCGAGCAGCAAGCCGCTATCGGCCAGATCCGGGGAAAACCCAGCGTCAGCCAGGCAAGCGCGGATCACGTCGTCTTGCGCGATGTCCTTTTCCTCGGCCCAGCAGGCGCGCACAAAGGAATGCACCAGCTGCCCCACATCCCCTGACTCGTCCTGAATGGCGGCGATGATCGCGTATGAGGACGGCGCCGCATTGGTGGGCCAATGGGCCGGTTGCAGGTTGAACGCCATACCCAGCTTTTTTGACTGTCGCTGCATTTCTTGCGTCCGGTATTCGATGCGCGAGATATGGCGGTCCTTGGGCGGAACACCTCCCGTACGTCCGAACAGGGCGACGATATCAAGCGGCTTGTAGTTGATTGTCGCACCATGTTTGGCCGCAATCTCTTCCAGGCGCAGTCCCGCCAGGTAGGTGTATGGCGAGAGTGTCGCAAAATAGTAGTCAATTTGGGCCATGTTCACTTTCTCCGCAGCGTTATCTTTGCTGGACGGTAAGGCCATGCTAAGCGGTGTCAACATCACGAATCTGTCACATTTGCCATTGCTGCCCGGGGACCTCAGCCGATGCCGACACTTCACGAACCCAAGTTAATCGCTGGGAACGCTAATCTTCCGCTTGCCGAATCCATTGCACGCCGAATGAGCCTGTATCGCGGCGTCGATCAGGGTCTGGTCGATGCCCGGGTCGAACGGTTTAACGACGGTGAAATCTTTGTCGAAGTGTTCGAGAACGTGCGCGGCGAAGATATGTTCATCGTCCAGCCCACCTCGAACCCGGCCAATGACAATCTGATGGAGCTGCTCATCATTGCTGATGCGCTGCGCCGTTCGTCGGCCCAACGGATTACCGCCGTGATCCCCTATTTCGGCTATGCCCGCCAGGACCGCCGCACCAAGGCCCGCACACCGATCAGCGCCAAGCTGGTGGCCAACATGCTGACTGGCGCCGGGATCGAGCGCATCCTGACCATGGATCTGCACGCAGCGCAGATTCAGGGGTTCTTCGACATGCCTGTCGACAACCTTTATGCCTCGCCGATCTTTGCGCTGGATGTGAAACATCAGTTCAAGGACAGCCTCGACGAGATTATGGTCGTTTCGCCCGATGTGGGCGGCGTGGCCCGGGCGCGCGAGTTGGCCAAGCGGATCAACGCCCCGCTGTCGATCGTGGACAAACGCCGCGAAAAAGCCGGCGAAGTCGCTGAGATGACCGTAATTGGCGATGTCAGAGACAAGATCTGTTTGATCGTGGACGACATGTGCGACACGGCCGGTACTCTTTGCAAAGCGGCGCAAGTACTGCTGGATAATGGTGCGAAAGAAGTTCATTCCTACATCACACACGGCGTCATGAGCGGCCCTGCGGTCGAACGCGTGACCAATTCGGTGATGAAATCTCTGGTGCTGACCGACACGATCCAGCCGACAGAAGAAATAACCAAGGCCAAGAACATCCGCATCGTGCCCACAGCCCCGATCTTTACGCAGGCTATCCTGAATATCTGGAACGGCACCAGTGTATCGTCACTGTTCGAGGATAAGACCCTGACGCCGATCTACGAGTCGATGTATCATAGGGATTGATCGAACGCGGCGGCCCGGGGGCCGCCTCTTTTCTTTCTGCAATACAGGTCGGAGTTTACCGTGACAGCCTCAAAACGCATTGTTCTATCCAGCGACCACGCAGCTATCGAATTACGCCAGGCGGTTGCCTCTCATATTGCGGCCCAGGGATGGGACGTCGTCGATATCGGCCCCAAGACACCTGAGAGCACCCATTACCCTGTTCATGGCAAGGCCGCCGCCCAAGCAGTGGCTTCCGGGGATTGTCAGCTTGGCATCGTTCTGTGTGGAACGGGTCAAGGTATCATGATGGCGGCCAACAAGGTCCCCGGCATTCGCTGCGGTGTCTGCTCGGATGCCTTTTCCGCACGCATGATCCGCCAGCATAACGACGCCAACATGCTGTCTGTCGGCGCCCGGGTCGTGGGTGAGGGTCAGGCGCTGGATATAGTGGATGCGTTCCTGTCAGCCGAATTCGAAGGCGGACGGCATGCACACCGGGTCGCCATGATAGAGGCATCGGACGAGTCTTAAACCCAAGGCTGGCTTCACAGAATATCCCAGTCATCCTCATGTGGCACCTCGCCGAACGCTGTCCAAGATATTCGGATGCGCGCGATGCGGGTATCCGACCAGGTACGGAACACCGCAGCAAATCCCTCGGGCGTGATGTCCTCGGCCTTGACCTCGGCGCGCAATGCCGAAGATGTATCAACATCCCACAGTGACACGCTGATCTGTACAACAGGCGCGGAACGGAATGGCTGGCTGAATTCTATGTCCGAGCGTCGTTCGCGCGGCCCCTCGCCTGTCCACATGTCACCGCCATCTGCGAAGTCGGAGAACAGCACAACTTCGCCTTGGTCGATTCCAATCGGATGGGTACTAAAAGTCTGCATTTTGTCGTCTTTTATAAAGAATTACGGAACCTTAGACCGCCCTTCATCCAAAATCACCACAAAAAAACGGCCCCGCACAGGCAGGGCCGTTTCTAAATCTACATGTCCTGAAACTTACAGGCTCATATGTGTCCCAAGAGCTTCCATATCGGCCAGCAGCTTGGCCGCATCGTCGACGACTGATTGATCGTCGCCGCCTTTGGCCGCGTCATGCGACGCACGTGCCTCGGCGATCAGATCGTCCAGATGCGCGCGGGTCACTTCAGAGACCGGAATGGCCTTTTCGGCCAGAACCGACATGCTGTCGCCATTGATCTGGGCAAACCCGCCGGTGACCAGGTATTCGCTGGACCCTTCGGGTGCCTCGACCTTTAGCAGACCGGGGCGCAACGTGGTGATGGTGGGGGCATGATCGGGCATCGCCGTCATGTCCCCGTCCGCGCCGGGAAGCTGGACCGCAGTCACCGCGAGCGAAGCAAGGCTCCGCTCGGGGCTGACGAGGTCAAAGTGCATCGTGTTTGCCATCAGGTGTGCTCCTTAGGCGGCTTCTGCGGCCATCTTTTCCGCTTTGGCGATCACTTCATCGATGCCGCCAACCATCAGGAAGGCTGCCTCGGGCAGGTGATCGTATTCGCCGGCCACAACGGCCTTGAACGACGCGATGGTGACATCCAGAGGAACCTGAACACCAGGCGAGCCAGTGAAGACTTCGGCCACGTCAAACGGCTGCGACAGGAAGCGTTCAATCTTACGGGCACGGGCCACGGTCAGTTTGTCTTCTTCCGACAGTTCGTCCATGCCGAGGATCGCGATGATGTCCTGCAGCGACTTATAGCGCTGGAGGATCTGCTGAACGTCGGTCGCAACGGTATAATGCTCTTCACCGACGATGGCCGGGTCGAGCAGACGCGAGGTCGAGTCGAGCGGGTCAACGGCAGGGTAGATACCCTTTTCCGAGATCGCACGGTTCAGAACGGTGGTCGCATCCAAGTGTGCGAACGAGGTGGCCGGCGCAGGGTCGGTCAAGTCATCCGCAGGAACATAGACGGCCTGAACCGAGGTGATCGACCCGGATTTGGTCGAGGTGATGCGTTCCTGCATCGCGCCCATGTCGGTCGCCAGTGTCGGCTGATAGCCCACCGCCGAAGGAATACGACCCAGCAGAGCCGAAACCTCGGAACCCGCCTGCGTAAAGCGGAAGATGTTGTCGACAAAGAACAGAACGTCGGCACCGGTTGCATCACGGAACTGTTCCGCCAGGGTCAGACCCGACAGAGCGATCCGCATACGGGCTCCCGGAGGCTCGTTCATCTGGCCGTAAACCAGCGCGATTTTCGAGTCTTCCAGCTTGTCGGGAACGATAACGCCGGATTCAATCATCTCGTGATACAGGTCGTTGCCTTCACGGGTCCGCTCACCAACACCGGCGAACACGGACACGCCAGAGTGCACTTTGGCGATGTTGTTGATCAGTTCCATGATCAGAACGGTTTTGCCAACACCGGCGCCGCCGAACAGGCCGATCTTACCGCCTTTGGCGTAAGGGGCCAGCAGGTCAACAACCTTGATGCCGGTCACCAGAACTTCGGATTCAGTGGCCTGATCCGCGAAATCCGGCGCGTCCTGGTGGATGGAGCGCGTTTCGGTGGTTTCCACGGGACCTTTTTCGTCGATGGGCTCGCCCACAACGTTCAGGATACGGCCCAGGGTGGCGTTGCCGACCGGAACCGCGATGGGTGCGCCGGTGTCCGTGACTTCGGCACCACGTACAAGACCTTCTGTCGCGTCCATCGCAATGGTGCGGACAGTGTTTTCGCCCAGGTGCTGTGCCACTTCCAAAACCAGCTTCTTGCCGTTGTTGGTGGTGTCCAGCGCGTTCAGAATTTCAGGCAGTGCGTCATCGAACTGCACGTCGACGACGGCCCCGATAATCTGAGTGACTTTGCCTTTTGCATTCGCCATGTTTCGTCTCCGGTTTGTCTCTACAGCGCTTCGGCGCCGGAAATAATTTCAATCAGCTCGTTGGTGATCACGGCCTGACGCGAACGGTTGAACTGGATCGTCAGCTTGTCGATCATCTCACCCGCGTTGCGTGTCGCGTTGTCCATCGCGGACATCCGTGCACCCTGTTCCGAGGCCCCGTTTTCGAGCAGTCCCGAGAAGATCGCAGTCGCAACCGCCTTGGGCAGCAGATCGGCCAGGATGGCCTCTTCGCTGGGCTCGTAATCAAAGACCGCGCCGCTGTCGTCCCCTTCGACATCCTCGAACGAGGCAGGGATGATCTGCTGTGCCGTCGGGGTCTGGCTTACGACGTTGACGAACTTCGAGTAGAAGATCGTGGCTACGTCGAACTCACCCGCGTCGAAACGGGACAAAACGTCCTTCGCAATGTCCTGCGCGTTGGTGTAACCCAGCCGCTTGACCTCGCTCAGGTCGACATGTCCAACGAACAGATCGCCATAGTCGCGCTTGATTGCGTCGCGACCTTTCTTGCCGACGGTCAGTATCTTGACCGTTTTGCCCTTGGCCTTCAGCTCATATGCTTTGGCGCGGGCCAGCTTGGCGATGTTCGAATTGAAGCCGCCACACAGGCCGCGTTCAGCTGTCATGACAACCAGCAGATGGACATCATCACTGCCCGTACCCCGGAGCAGCTTGGGGGCGCTGTCGCTGCCCCCGACCGATGCCGCCAACCCCGCCATCACGGCATTGAACCGTGCGGCATAGGGGCGCGAGGCTTCGGCAGATTCCTGGGCGCGGCGCAGTTTTGCAGCCGCGACCATCTGCATGGCCTTGGTGATCTTGCGGGTCGATTTGACCGACTCGATCCTGTTTTTTAGATCCTTAAGATTTGGCATGTGCCCGCCTCTCCCTTAAGCGAAGGTTGCGGCGTATTCGTCCAGCGCAGCCTTGATCTTGTCGGAAGCGTCGCCCTTGATCTTGGGGTCCTCGTCCGTGATCCACTGAAGCAGATCCGCGTGCTTGCCACGCAGATGCGACAGCAGGCCAGCTTCATAGCGGCCAACGTCGGATACGTCGATCTTGTCGAGGTAACCGTTGGTGCCGGCAAAGATGACGCATACGATTTCAGCGTTGGTCAGCGGTGAGTACTGCGGCTGTTTCATCAGCTCGGTCAGACGCGCACCACGGTTCAGCAGCTGCTGGGTTGCGGCGTCAAGGTCGGAACCGAACTGCGCAAAGGCAGCCATTTCACGGTACTGAGCCAGTTCCAGCTTAACCGGGCCGGCAACCGACTTCATCGAGTTGGTTTGAGCCGAGGAGCCCACACGCGAAACCGACAGACCGGTGTTCACAGCAGGACGGATACCCTGATAGAACAGCTCGGTTTCCAGGAAGATCTGGCCGTCGGTGATCGAGATCACGTTGGTCGGAATAAACGCCGAAACGTCGCCACCCTGGGTTTCGATAACCGGCAGAGCCGTCAGCGAGCCCGCGCCAAAATCTTCGTTCAGCTTCGCCGAACGCTCCAGCAGGCGGGAGTGGAGGTAGAAAACGTCGCCAGGATAGGCTTCACGTCCGGGCGGACGACGCAGCAGCAGCGACATCTGACGATAGGACACGGCCTGTTTCGACAGGTCATCATAGATGATCAGCGCGTGGCGGCCATTGTCACGGAAGAACTCAGCCATCGCGGTCGCGGCATAGGGTGCCAGGAACTGCATCGGCGCCGGATCGGACGCGGTTGCGGCCACAACGATCGAATATTCAATCGCACCGGATTCTTCCAGTTTCTTCACCAGCTGAGCAACGGTCGAACGCTTTTGGCCGATGGCCACATAAACGCAGTACAGCTTCTTGGACTCGTCGTCGCCTGCTGCTTCGTTGTACACTTTCTGGTTCAGGATCGCGTCTAGAGCAACGGCAGTTTTACCGGTCTGACGGTCACCAATGATCAACTCTCGCTGGCCACGGCCAATCGGGATCATCGCGTCGACCGATTTCAGGCCGGTTGCCATCGGCTCGTGAACCGATTTACGCGGGATGATGCCCGGCGCTTTGACGTCTGCAACGCCGCGCTCGGTGGATTCGATCGGGCCCTTGCCGTCCAGCGGGTTGCCCAGGCCGTCAACAACACGACCCAGCAGACCGTTGCCGATTGGCACGTCCACGATCGAGTTGGTGCGCTTAACAGTGTCACCTTCTTTGATGTCACGGTCAGAACCAAAGATAACAACACCGACGTTGTCGCTTTCCAGGTTCAGCGCCATGCCCATGATGCCACCGGGGAATTCGACCATCTCACCGGCTTGCACATTGTCCAGGCCGTATACACGGGCAATCCCGTCACCGACGCTCAGCACGCGACCGATTTCGGCCACTTCGGCTTCCTGACCAAAATTCTTGATCTGGTCCTTCAGGATTGCAGAAATCTCTGCAGCTTGGATTCCCATTTATCCGACCTCTTTCATTGCATTCTGTAGGGAGTTGAGCTTGGAGCGGATCGAGCTGTCGATCATCTTCGAGCCCACTTTAACGACAAGACCGCCGATGAGGCTTTCATCAACGGTCGCATTTATTGTCACGGTCTTGCCCACACGCTCGGACAGCGTTTTGGACAGTTTATCCATCTGTGTCTTAGTCAGCGCCTTGGCCGAGGCGACATCGGCGGTCACTTCGCCACGCTCTTCGGCCAGCATGTCGCGCAGAACCTGCACCAGTTGCGGCACAACGAACAGACGGCGTTTCTGCGCCATCAGACCCAGCGTGTTGCGCAGGATGGCGTTCAGACCCATCTTGTCGGCAATCGCTGTAATCGCGCCTTCTTGTTCAGCGCGCGATACCAGAGGCGAGGCGATCAGGTCGCGCAGATCGGCACTGTCGCCCAATGCTGCTGCCAGATCGTTGATTCCGGTTTCCAGACCTGCCAGGTCTTTATTCTCTTTAGCGATCTCAAAAATCGCTGTGGCATAGCGCTCGGCGATGCCTGTGGAAATCGAAGCTGGTTCGGACACGTCCACCCTTCCGATATTTTGGGCCCCGAATTCGCGTTGCGGCAGCTACCCGGGGGCGTGAAGAAACCCCGTCCATAAGGCCGGGGATCAAAATCAACGGGGATGTAGCAGAGGTAAACCCAGCTAGCAACATATTATCACCATGGGCACCTTATCCACAAAGCGTTCTATTTCAGATACTTAGCTTGGGTGCGACCCTTTTATACGGCTGATGAGGGTGAAAAATGTTACCAAACCGCAAGGTTTTGCGATTCCTGCAGCCATTTTCGCGTGTTTCGGCGTTATGATGGAAGCTAGTACAGGCGTTGCGCTAGGCTGGCTTGAGCAGGCCATCCAGCGCCTTGATCTGACGGCGCCCTGTCGCTTTGGTGACGGTTCCGCTGGGTGGTCTGATTTGCTTTGTCGCCTCAACCATCAGAACGCCGCCTGCCATGATCGTCGGCAAACGCTGGCCAGTTTTCTCTATCAGGCTGCCGGATTTCAACCAGAACCGACGGAAGGACGGAGGCAAATACAAGGCGGAACAATAGTTATCCGTCATAAAGTGATGCGCTCTAAGCTGACTTTCCAACTGCGAGGCAGAATAAGGGCGCCCGAATCCAAATGGCGTTCGATCGGTCCGTGACCACAGCCCCGCACGGTTCGGTACGATAAAAAGCGCCCGTCCACCGGGACCAAGCACACGCCAGCATTCCGCCAGCAATTCGGCGGGACGTTGTGACGTTTCAAGTCCATGCATCACCACCAGCTTGTCCACATGGCCCGTTTCAATCGGCCACAAGGTCTCTTCCGTCAAAACAGATACGTTGGGCATTCCCGCAGGCCAGGGCATCACCCCCTGCGGCCCGGGCATCAGCCCGATGACGCGGCGCGCATCTTTCAGGTATGGCCGCAACAACGGCACAGCAAAGCCAAACCCTACGACGGTTTGACCTTTGGCCTCGGGCCACAGATCAATCATTCGCCCACGAATGGCCGCCTGCGCTGCACGACCAAGAGTGCTGCGGTAGTAGAAATTCCTCAGATCCTGCACATCAAGATGCATTGCGGACACCTGGCCAATCGGATTAGCTGAGCGCAGTCTAGCAACGAAAGGGCAAAAGGCCATGCCTCTTGAGATCGTCACCATCCCATGTCTCAGCGATAACTACGCATTTCTGGCGCATGACGCGGTTAGCGGCAACACCGCATTAATCGACGCGCCTGAAAGTGGCCCGATTCTGTCAGAACTGGAACGACGTGGCTGGGGCTTGTCTCATGTGTTGCTCACGCATCACCATTTCGACCATGTCGACGGGTTGCCGGCCATTTTGGAACAGCACCCGGCGACGGTGATCGGCGCGGCAGCCGACGCACATCGCCTGCCACCTTTGAATCAACAGGTCAATGACGGCGACAGTTTTGAAATCGGCGGGGAACCCGTCCTTGTTCTGGACGTTTCGGGGCATACTCTTGGTCACATCGCCTTTCACATGCCGCAAAGCGCGGTGGTCTTTACCGCCGACAGCCTGATGGCAATGGGTTGTGGACGCCTGTTTGAAGGCACCGCACCGCAGATGTGGGAATCGCTGTGTAAACTGAGCGCCTTGCCGGATGACACGCTGGTTTGTTCAGGGCACGAATACACGCAGTCCAACGCCAAATTCGCTCTCACCGTCGATCCAGGAAATTCTGCGCTGCAGAAACGCGTCGCAGAAATTGACAGCACCCGAGCCGCCCAACAGCCTACGGTTCCCTCCACTCTGGCGTTGGAAAAGGCCACTAACCCCTTCCTGCGCGCTGCTGACCCGGCGATTCAGGCGCACCTGGGTATGGCAGGCGCCGAACCAGCCAAAATTTTTGCTGAAATCAGGGCTAGAAAAGATCGGTTTTGATACCTATTTCACCTACTTCACAGCCACGGTCACAACAAATGTGACTGTCAAGAGCAAGAAAACCCTTGAAGCCGGGCTCTGATCAACCAAACTCTAATAGTATGAGGACATGGTTGGGATGGGGATCCGGCCTTCAGCCCGCCCCCTTCTGACCCAAGACAGAGGAGCACCCGCGTGCCTTCATTCTCGAGCACACTAGAACAAGCCATCCACGCGGCCCTGGCGGCTGCGAATGAACGGCGACATGAATTCGCAACGCTGGAGCATCTGCTTCTGGCATTGTTGGAAGAGCCCGATGCGATCCGCGTGATGAAAGCCTGCAGCGTCGATCTTGACGAATTGCGCAGCACTCTGGTGGAATTCATCGACGAAGACCTATCGAACCTTGTCACCGATATTGACGGGTCCGAGGCTGTACCGACAGCCGCTTTCCAACGTGTGATCCAGCGCGCTGCGATCCATGTTCAAAGTTCGGGCCGGACCGAAGTGACCGGGGCGAATGTTCTGGTCGCGATCTTTGCCGAACGCGAAAGCAACGCAGCCTATTTCCTGCAGGAACAGGATATGACCCGGTACGATGCGGTGAATTTCATCGCCCATGGTGTGGCCAAGGACCCGGCCTACGGCGAAAGCCGTTCGGTATCGGGCGCGGATCAGGCAGAAGAGGAAACTCCGGCCAGCACCGCCGATGGCGAGCAAAAAGAAAGCGCGCTGGGGAAATACTGCATCGACCTGAACGCGAAATCGCGCGCGGGCGATATCGACCCGCTGATCGGTCGTGCCGATGAGGTTGAGCGCTGCATTCAGGTGCTATGCCGCCGGCGCAAGAACAACCCGCTTCTGGTCGGTGATCCGGGCGTTGGCAAAACCGCAATCGCAGAGGGACTGGCATTTAAGATCATCTCTGGCGAGGCCCCCGATGTCCTGTCAGAAACCACCATCTATTCGCTGGATATGGGTGCATTGCTGGCGGGCACCCGCTATCGCGGTGATTTCGAAGAACGCCTGAAAGCGGTCGTGACCGAGCTTGAGGATCACCCAGACGCGGTTCTGTTCATTGATGAAATCCACACCGTCATCGGTGCCGGTGCCACCTCGGGCGGGGCAATGGATGCCTCGAACCTGCTGAAACCGGCCCTTCAGGGTGGAAAACTGCGCACTATGGGTTCGACCACCTACAAAGAGTTTCGCCAGCATTTCGAAAAGGATCGCGCGCTCAGCCGCCGGTTCCAGAAGATTGACGTGAACGAACCTTCGGTCGAGGACAGCGTAAAAATCCTGCGCGGTCTGAAGCCCTATTTCGAAAAGCATCACGAGATCAAATATACAGCCGACGCGATTAAAACCGCGGTCGAGTTGTCAGCACGCTACATCAATGACCGCAAGCTGCCCGACAAGGCGATCGACGTGATTGACGAAGCCGGTGCAGCCCAGCATCTAGTTGCTGAAAGCAAGCGCCGCAAGACCATCGGCGTCAAAGAGATTGAGGCCGTTGTTGCCAAGATCGCCCGCATTCCACCCAAGAACGTCACCAAGGACGATGCCGAGGTTCTGAAAGACCTTGAAAAGTCGCTCAAACGGGTGGTCTTCGGACAAGACGTGGCGATTGAGGCGCTGTCCAGCGCCATCAAACTGGCGCGCGCCGGTCTGCGCGAGCCGGAAAAGCCCATCGGCAACTATCTGTTTGCTGGCCCAACCGGTGTGGGAAAGACCGAAGTCGCGAAACAGCTGGCGGATACGCTGGGAGTGGAACTGCTGCGTTTTGATATGTCGGAATACATGGAGAAACACGCGGTCAGCCGCCTGATCGGTGCGCCTCCGGGCTATGTCGGGTTCGACCAAGGCGGTTTGCTGACTGATGGCGTCGACCAGCATCCGCATTGCGTTCTGCTGCTGGATGAGATTGAAAAAGCCCACCCGGACGTGTTCAACATCCTGCTGCAAGTGATGGACCACGGAGAGCTGACCGACCACAATGGTCGCACGGTGAACTTCCGCAACGTGGTGCTGATCATGACCTCGAATGCAGGGGCGCAAGAACAGGCAAAGGCGGCCATCGGCTTTGCCCGCGACCGCCGCGAAGGTGAGGATACCGCCGCGATCGAACGTATGTTCACACCGGAATTCCGCAACCGTCTGGATGCTGTCATTTCCTTCGCGCCGCTGCCGAAAGAGGTCATCCTGCAGGTGGTCGAGAAGTTCGTGCTGCAGCTTGAAGCACAGCTACTGGACCGCAATGTGACCATCGACCTGACGCCAAAAGCCGCCGAATGGCTGGCCGACAAAGGCTATGACGACAAGATGGGCGCACGCCCATTGGGACGCGTCATTCAGGAACACATCAAGAAACCTCTGGCCGAGGAGCTGCTGTTCGGTAAGCTGGCCAAGGGCGGTGTCGTTCGCGTCTCGGTCAAGAAGGGAGAGCTGGATCTGGACATTTTTGGCCCCGATCAACCGCGCATCCCTGGCGACAAACCCCCGCTTCTGACTGCAGATTAAAAGCAGCGCGTCAAATCAAAGCCCGGCTTCTACGCCGGGCTTTTTTCTTGCCTAAGCCGTGTCACCTGTCTCAAAAGAAAACCTCAGGGGCGCCCGGAAAACCACCCAACTCTGACAATGGGCCTTCCTTGCTGCAATTAGCGCTCGGTCAGCTTCAATTCGATCCGGCGATTCTGAGCGCGCGCTTCTGGGGTGTTTGCGGGGTTGAAGGGTTGGAATTCACCAAAGCCATTGGCCGCCAGACGTTGCGGTGGAATACCCAGCGCATCGACCATATAACGGACAACCGACAAGGCGCGTCCCTGGCTAAGCTCCCAGTTGTCCCGATAGCGGCCAGTTCCGGCCAGCGGGACATTGTCGGTATGGCCGTCCACGCGAATAACCCAGTTCAGGCCTTCGGGAATTTCAGCCGCGACACCGCGCAGTATATTGGCCACCTTGGCGATCTCAAGCTGACCCTTGGGCGACAGCACTGCTGATCCTGTATCGAACAGTACTTCGGACGAGAACACAAACCGATCGCCTTCGATCCGAACGCCTTCCTGATTACCCAGCACATCGCGCAACCGGCCGAAGAATTCAGAGCGATATCGCTGAAGATCCTCGGCCTGCGCCGTAAGTTCTTGGTTCTGGCCCGAAAGGGCTTCGGCCTCGGCCTCAAGCCGGGCGCGCTCGGCCTCTTCCAACAAACGGCGGCGACGCTCTTCCGAAGCGGCGCGGGCGAGTGCGGCGTTCAGATCCTGACCTAATGTTTGAATACGAATATCAGCGGCGGCGTTGCGGTCTTCGTAATCGTCCAGCAAGGCCTGCAATCCACCCAACTGCTCGCGCAGGGCTGCCATCTGCTGGTTTAGCAAGGCAGTCTGACGCTGCGCCTTTGCTGAAACGGCTTTCTCGGCAGAGATTGCCTCACGCGCAACGGCCAGCAAGGCTGCGCGTTCTTCGGCCAATGTACGCTGTATCTGCTCCGCTGTCAGAGCGTCGGTTTGGGCGGCCAATGCCGCTTGCAGCTGGGCCTGCAACTCCTGACTATCAAGTTCACCAAATTGCCGCTCGAGCTCAGCCTTGGCAGCTTGCGCAGCGGCCAACAGGGTCAGGGTTTCTTCGGCTTGCTTGCGTTGCGCTTCCAGAGCCAGCGTCATAGCGGTCAGTTCCGCATCCGCGTCCTGCAGACGATTGCGCAGGTTTTCGGCCGCCGCAGCTTCGGCCAGGCGCGCGGCCTCTTCGGCGTCAAGTTGGCCTTCAAGCTCGGTGACCAATGCGGCCTGCGCGGCCTCATTTTGTTCCAGATCCGCCACCAACGCTTCAAGCGCTTCGCGGCGGGCAGCATCAAGCCGGGCGGCCTCGGCCTGGGCATCAACCTCGGCACGGCTTTGGGCAAGGGCCAGGTTCAGGGCCTCTTGTTCATTCAGCAATTCCGAACGCTCAGATTCCAGTGAGGCGATAACCCCCAGCGACCGCTCTTGATCGGCCAACAGAGATGCGACCTGTGCTTCGAATGACGTGATCCTGGTTTCCGCCTGCGCCAGATCTTCCTCGGCCTGCGTCAGGGTCGCATTCAGCGCCCCTAACCGGGCCTGAAGGCGGCTGTTTTCCCGTTCTTCCAACCCAAGCGCACCGGCAAGGGCCGCCACTTCGCCGGACAGGGCGGTCAGTTCATCCTCTTGCCCCGAAATCGTCTCGCGCAGCACGAATTGCACCACCATGAAGATGGTCAACACAAAGGTCAGCACCATCAACAGCCCGGTCATCGCATCCACGAAACCCGGCCAGACCGACCCCTGAAACCGCTGACCTGTGCGACGGGACAGAGCCATGGATTACTCTCCTTCCGGAGCGGTTCGAACGGCGCCTCGGGGCAATGTAAGAGCTTTGACCAAAAGTTCGATGTCCTTGCGCAGCTCGCTCATGCTTTCTTGGCGGCCTGCTGAAATTTCTTCGAGGATACGCAGCAACTGAACATCCATCGAGCGCAGGCGCATGCGGCTTTCTGCGTCTATTCCTTCGCTGGTCCCCTGTTCTCGCAGATGATCCAGCAGAGCGTCCTGCCCCAGTGCGACACGTTCCAGCGCAGCGGTGACATTCTCGGTCTCAGACTGACGCTGGTTCATATCTCCGATTGCGCCGACAAGATGCCCCAGCTTGCCCGACAGCTCGGCCCGGTCGGCTTCCTGCGCCGAAAACAGGTCCTGCAGGGCGTTCATCTGTTCGGACATTGCATCCAGAACCGGTGTCAGAACCGCCAGTTCGGTGCTGCTGCCGTCATCGCCTGCTGCAAAGCCGACACGGGTGATCGAGGACAACCATTCTTCGAGCTCTCGATAAAACCGGTTCTGCCCGTGGCCCGCGAACAGTTCCAGCAACCCCACAATCAGTGATCCGGCAAGACCCAGCAACGAAGACCCAAAGGCCACGCCCATTCCCTGCAGTTGGGTTTCAAGGCCAACCATCAGGCGATTGAACACGGCCAGCCCTTCTTCGCCATCCTGCGGATTGAGACTGCGGATCGTGTCGACAATAGCGGGGACCGTCGTGGCCAAGCCAAAAAACGTTCCCAAAAGCCCAAGATAGATCAGAACATTGGTGATATAACGCGTGATCTCACGCTCTTCCTCGACCCGTTCGGCCACCGAATCCAAAATAGACCGGGTCGAACTGGAACTGATCTGCGACCGCGCACCCCGGTCCCGCAGCAGCGACGCCAGCGGTGCCAAAAGCTGAGGCGTGCGCGCGTCCTCATGAACAACGCCACCAACGAAGGACTCGATCCAGCGCACCGAACCGATCAACTGTGTCACCTGATAAAAACAGGCAATTACGCCGACGAAAAATACCAGAAGGATAAAACCGTTCAGATACGGGTTTGCATAGAAAACCGGCAAAACGTAAGGCAGCGCCATGAAGATGCCCATACCAGCCAGGCCGATCGCCACAAGCATCGTTACGATCTGACGAATGGGTTGCGAGAAATGCGGTCTCGCGCCCTGTTGTGCCTGCGCCATGCGCGTTTTTCCCGGTTCTTTTCTGCTCTGACGCGAATCTACCGAAAATCTGCCGGTGACGCCAAGGGTTTATGAGGTAATGCTTCGCACCCGTTGCGCTAACCACTCAAGATCGGGATCACGCAGACCAATCTCGGTCAGATGTTCAGCTGTGTTATAAAGGTATTCGGTATTTGGACCGCGCCCGCCGACAGCATGGGCAATGATCTGCGCCTGGTCTTCCAACGGCATGCCCCCGCAATACTGCACGTGATCTGCGTCGATAACATAGGTGACAGCCGTTACGACCTCGTCCGTTTCCAAATGCACATCAAGCATCTTTTCGACATAGGCCGACGAGATCAGCTCGCGCTCGCGCAGTTCATGCAAGGTACGCTCTTCGTGGCCTGCCTCGACGGCGAGGGCCAGACCTTTGCACAGGGTGTCACGCTGTTCATCCAACGCCAGAACAAGGCCGGGTTTCTCTTCGGTTCCGCGGTGATGAATCGAACTCATGCAGAAAGACCGCGCATATCCATTCAGGGTTGCGCGTTCGCTGCGGGACACGGGAAAGCCGGGATTCCACAGCAGCGACCCATATCCGAAAACCCACATCGTCATAGCACTGGTCCTTGCCCGTTTGCGCCTATAAACATCAATTTCAAGGCGGGAAAAAGGGCCATTAGCAATGCGCGGGCTAATACGAGTAGTCATTTTCATCACTGCGATCTGGAGCGCCTATTGGTTCGTCGCCGGATATGGATTGCGCAACGCGATCACAACTTGGTTCGACAACCAACAAGAAAGAGGCTGGCTGGCCGATTTTTCGGACGTAGCCACAGCAGGCTATCCATTCAACCACGTCACCCGACTGAACAGCCCCGCTCTGGCCGACCCGGTCAACGGCACCGCCTGGAGCGCCGACTGGATCGAATTCCAAAGCCCCGCGATCTGGCCGGGTCGACAGGTTCTGCGTTTCGCGGAAACGCCGCAGCTGCTGTCCTATTTCGATCAAACGTCGACCATCGTTGCAGCTGACCTGCAGGCCGAGCTGCAGTTGCAACCTGGTGTCGCGCTGGTGCTAGAGAAAATGTCTCTGACTGCCGGACCATGGTCCGTTGCCAATGATGCTGATTTGCTAGCAGCGGGAACCACGCTTGGTCTGGTGATGGAGCAAACCGAAAATCCTCAAGCCTATGCGATCAGCGCGCGGATCGATGGCTTTTCCCCCGGCGATGATCTGCGCGCCATGATGCATTCCGCCACCACACTGCCCCAGACATTCGATGCGCTGGAAATGGATATGGTCGCCACCTTTGACAAACCGTGGGATCGATCTGCACTGGAACAAAGCCGACCTCAGCCCACCCGGATCGACCTGCGTCTGGCTGAGATGAAATGGGGTGCATTGCGCCTGTTCGCTGCCGGAGAGCTGGACGTAGACGATCAGGGTATTCCTACCGGAGAGATTTCGATCAAGGCCGAAAATTGGCGTGAGATGGTTGCCATGGCCAACGCCGCAGGGGCCCTGCCCGATCAGGCGGTAGACCCTGTGACACGTGCCCTGAAATTCATGGCTGGCTTGGGGGGCAATCCCGATTCGCTGGATCTGCAGTTGAACTTCCGTGAGGGCTATGTGGCGCTTGGCCCGCTACCCCTTGGTCCGGCCCCGCGGTTGATCCTGCGTTAACGGCAGTACGGGCCACGGCGATACCGGGCTGTGTCCAAGTGAAAATGATCCCGGTGATACCGGTCCGCATTCGGGCCAAGTACCGTTCCGAACGGCCCGCAGGCGGCGCGCCAGATCTTGGTCAGTTGCTTCTTTGACGGGTTCTTGCGCCAACCGTTCAGAACGGTCACAACCTCGCCATTCGCCATCTTGAAACCTGATATGTCTATGGCCCGGCCCTTACCGTGTTCCGATATCCGCGCACCCTTGCGGTTGTTGCGCGTTCGGCATGCGTAGTGGGCCGCGACCTGCAGTTCGACAACGGGACCGCGCCTTTTGAAGGTGGGCTTCACGCTTTTCTCGACCCATTGGTTCAGCGCAATTGCTGTGCCGCAATCCATGGTGGACGGACGGCTAAGCGCCACACCAGAAACTGAGGTGATCTGTACCGCTTCCTTGATCCCGCAGGCTTTGATCTTGCCGGGAACATTACCCACCGGCTTGCCCTGAATTTCGATATTCCCGCAGACCGATGTTTTGCGCAGCTTACGCTTTTTGAACAGCACCTGCTGTACCAGCGTATTCGGTTGCAACTCTGGCTGCATCCCGACCGGAGCGGCAAAGGCCAGAACCGGTTGGTCATCGGGGGTCAACAGGTGTTCAGATGGCGTTGCATTCCCCATTGTGGCACCAAGTACCAACCACCCAATCGACAGAACGCTCCAGCCGCGCCTCATGGGTTGGTTTTCCCGCGACCAAAATCCGGCGCGTCCGTATCCTGCCCGGCATCAATGATCCCGCGCCGGATCGCACGTGTGCGGGTAAAATAATCGAACAGCTGATCGCCGTCACCTGTACGAATGGCCCGCTGCAGCGCAAACAGTTCTTCAGTGAAACGCCCCAATATCTCTAGCGTCGCATCCTTGTTGGTCAGAAACACATCGCGCCACATAGTCGGGTCCGAGGCCGCGATCCGGGTGAAATCCCGAAAGCCCGCGGCCGAGTATTTGATGACCTCGCTATCGGTCACACGGCGCAGATCATCCGCTACGCCGACCATCGTATAGGCGATAAGGTGTGGCGCATGGGATGTAACCGCCAGAACCAGATCATGGTGGTCGGCATCCATCTCATCAACATTCGACCCCAACCCCGTCCACAATGAGCGCAGGCGCGCGACGGCCTCCGGGTCCGAGCCCTCAACCGGCACCAAGAGGCACCACCGATTGTCGAACAGCTCGGCAAATCCGGATTCAGGGCCGGAATGCTCGGTCCCGGCCAGCGGATGCGCTGGGATAAAATGTACACCCTGCGGGATATGAGGCGAGACATCCTGAATGACATGCCGCTTGACCGAGCCCACGTCTGAGACGGTCGCGCCCGGTTTCAGGACAGGGGCAATCTCTTGCGCAACTGCGCCCATCGCTCCGACCGGCACGCATAGAACCACAAGGTCTGCGCCCTCAACGGCCTCTTGCGCGGTGTCGCAGATCCGGTCGCATAGGCCAATCTTGCGCGCGGTGTCGCGCGTGGCCTCGGACCGGGCATAGCCGGTTACTTCGGCGGCCAATCCAGCACGTTTAATCGCCCAGAACATCGACGATGCGATCAGGCCCAACCCGATCAGCGCAACGCGGTCATATACCTGGCTCATGCGGCGCCCCCTTTGAAAGCGGTTATGGCCGCAACGACACGGCGACAAGCCTCCTCGTCCCCAACCGTGATCCGAAGAGCATTTGGCAGGTTATATCCCGCCACGCGGCGCACGATCAAACCCTGTGTCTTGAGGTAATCGTCGCACGCTTCGGCCTCGGCCTGATCCTTAAAGCGGGCGAGAATAAAATTGGTGCTGGACGCATCCGAAGATACGCCGATTTTGGACAACTGGGCCGAAAGCCAAACCCGCAAGCGTGCGTTTTCGCTGTGGCAAAAGGTCAGGTACTCTTCGTCCTTTATGGCGGCTTCGGCAGCAGCCAACGCAGTCAGCGACAGGTTAAAGGGCTGGCGTACCCGGTTCAGCACATCAATGATCTCTTGCGCCGCATAGCCCCAACCGACCCGCATCCCGCCCAGTCCATAGATCTTGGAAAAGGTCCGCGTCATGATCACATTCTCGAACCGATCCACCAGAGCGCGGCCTCCGTCGAACCCTTCGACAAACTCGGCATAGGCGCCATCAATCACCATCAGACAAGTCTGCGGCAAGCTTTCGGCCAGTCGGATAAGATCAGCCTCGGGGATCATGGTCGATGTCGGATTGCCCGGATTGGTCACGAACACGATCCGGGTCTGGTCAGTCACAGCGGCAAGAATGTTGTCCACATCCACGTGACGATCGGTTTCAGGCACCATCACCGGAGTTGCCCCCGCCATCCGAGCGATGATCGGGTACATCGAAAATCCGTGTTCGGTATAGATAACCTCATCCCCCGAACCGGCATAAGCCTGTGCCACGAATTGCAGCACCTCGTCACTGCCCACGCCGCAGATAATGCGCGCTGGGTCCAGCCCGTGGCGTTCGCCAATGGCCTTACGCAGACTGGCGTGATCTGTACTGGGATACCGATTCAGGGTGGCCGCACTGTCCCGTACTGCCTCGATCGCTTTGGGGCTGGGGCCAAAGGGGTTTTCGTTCGAGCTCAACTTGATCACATGGTCGACCCCCGCCACCTTCGACTGGCCGCCCTGATAAAGCGCGATGTCCATAATGCCGGGTTGAGGGGTGATCTGGGTCATAAGAGGCTCCGTATTTAGAAGCCCCTCATACCCGTCTCAAAGCGTTGAGAAAAGCGGCAATTCCCTTATGCCGCCTTGAAGCGGGCTGTCGCCGGGTCGGCGTCGTAAAAGGGAGTAAACTCTTCGGTCCGCCGGGACAGGTCATTGACGCTGTCGATGATGAAGCGGACAGTCTCTTGGGACATCAGATATGAAAAGTTCAGACGCACCCAACCGGGTTTTTTCAACTCTTCTCCAGCACCAAGCGCCGCATGCAACTGCTCCGAGGCTGCACGATCAATACCCAGCAACCGATGGGCATAGGGCCCGGCACAAGCACACCCACCCCGGGCTTGAATGCCATAAACATCACTCAGCATCCGGGTGAATAACTGCTGGTGCACCGGCTGACCTTTACTGTCATGAACAAGAAAGGAAAAAATAGGCAACCGATGTGGATTGTCCGCGCCCAACAAGGTCAGACCTGGGTTATCTCCCCACCCTTCCAATGCCATCTGGTTGTAAAGCGCCTCGCGCCTTGCGATTTCGTCTGCGCCAACTGCATCTTTGACCATGAAAGCCAACGCGGCACGGATGTCGCCTATGACATTCGGCGTTCCCGCCTCTTCGCGCGTTGCAAGATCGGCGCTGTAGTCATGCCCCCAAGGGGACACGAAACTCACAGTGCCACCACCGGGCCAGCTGGGGCATGTGCGCTGCACAACGTTTTGATTGACGATCAATACACCAGACGCGCCGGGCCCACCGGCAAATTTATGAGGAGAGACCACGATCGCATCCTTGCGCGCATCCGCCGGGCCCATTTCCATTGGCAGATAAGGCCCACCGCCCGCATAATCCCAAACCGCTACAGCGCCATTAGCCTTGAGCAGCCGCGTAACCGGGTCGGGATCAGTGATTATGCCCGTCACATTCGAAGCGGCCGAAAATGATCCGACGATCAGATCCGCATCCGCGTTTTCAACCAAGGCACGCTCTAAAGCCGACAGATCGACACCCCCTTCGGGTGCTTCGGGGATTTCAATCACCAGCGCTTTGCTTTCCCGCCACGGCAGGATGTTCGAATGGTGCTCATATGGGCCGATCATTACCACTGGTCGTGCAGCAGCCTCGATCCCCAACAGATTGACCAGCCGGTTGAGACCCGCTGTAGCGCCCGATCCCGTAAAGATCACCGCATCATTTTCCCCGGCGCCAACAATCCGGGAGATTTCCGCACGGGCCTCGCGGCGCAGTCGGGTCATGTAGGCCCCGCAATAAGACGCCTCGGTGTGGCTGTTGGCATAAAACGGCAACACATGCGCGGCCACAAAATCCTCGACCTGCTTCAATGCGCGACCCGACGCGACATAATCCGCGTAAACCAAAGGTATGTCCCCGCGCAGCCCCGGGATCATAACATTCTCGCCGATTAAGCCATCGCGCAACGTGTCGCTACGAACAGCAGCTTCAATGTCAGAACGAAATTGGGAAAGTGTCATTATACGGACTCCGAAGTTTCCCAATAAATATGATTGATATGTGTTGTGTATATAATGCATATTTTTAGATGGTTTTCATAAATCTTGTGTCATATGATTTGGAATGTCCAAAAATCTAGATCATATTGACCACCGCCTGCTGCGTGAACTGCAAACCGACGCTACGCTGTCCCAACGTGAACTGGCCGACCGCATCGGGCTGTCGCAAAACGCCTGCTGGCGTCGGCTGAAGGCCCTGAATGATCAGGGCGTCATCATCGGATCGACAGCGCAAATCGCGCGCGAAAAACTAGGGCTGAGCCTTGTGGTCTTCGTCATGCTGCGTACGCGGCACCACTCGGCCGAGTGGTTACAGGCCTTTCGCAGGCATGTTCTGACGATACCAGAGGTCGTGGACTTCCACCGCATTGGCGGCGACTACGACTATCAGCTCAAGGTTGTTACGCAGGATATGGCTTCGTACGACAAGGTCTATCAACGCCTCATCGAAAAAGTCGAGCTGGACAGCGTAACTTCATATTTCGCGATGGAGGCAATTGCAGAAGGACGACCCTTGCCAATCTGATCCGCTCTTTATTTGGTCAAAAAAATTGCTCGGGGGGCATCGCGGCTGGTCGTGATTGGGGGCAGAGCCCCCTAAAACGAAAAAGGCCGCGCAACCGCGCGGCCTTTCGAATTTCGATTTCGGCGAAGATTAGTTCTTCGCGTAGAATTCGACAACCAGGTTCGGTTCCATCATGACAGGGTAAGGCACATCGCCCAGACCCGGTGCGCGCACGAAAGTCGCGGTCATTTTCGAGTGGTCGGCGTCGATGTAATCAGGAACGTCACGCTCGGCCAGAGCAGCAGCTTCAAGAACAACGGCCAGTTGCTTGGACTTGTCACGTACTTCGATGACGTCGCCTTCTTTGACACGGTAGCTGGGGATGTTGACCCGCTTGCCGTTCACTGTGACGTGGCCGTGGTTCACGAACTGACGCGCGGCGAACACGGTCGCGACGAATTTGGCGCGATAGACGACGGCGTCCAGACGGCGTTCCAGCAGACCAATCAGGTTTTCACCGGTATCGCCGTTGACACGAACAGCTTCGGCATAGATGCGGCGGAACTGCTTTTCGGTCAGGTCGCCATAGTAGCCCTTCAGCTTCTGCTTGGCGCGCAGCTGCAGACCGAAGTCAGACAGTTTGCCTTTCCGGCGCTGACCGTGCTGACCAGGGCCGTATTCACGACGGTTGACCGGGGATTTCGGACGACCCCAGATGTTTTCGCCCATCCGGCGGTCGATTTTGTACTTGGCAGACGTGCGTTTGGTCACGGCTGATCTCCTTCTTAAGGTCGAGGCCCTAATAGGCCACTATGAAGGGCGTTGTCCTCTTGAGGTTTCCCTCATGACAGGCCTCCCCTTGCGGGGGCCACCAACACCAATGAAGCCGCGCTTATATCCGCAGCGCTGGCAGAGTCAACATGCCGAACGGAAGGAACCGAAACTTTCTGAAATTCGATTCAAAGACGGCACCACTAACGGGATTTAGTCCGCTAAAGTGGCACCGTTTACAGTTGCGCGTAGGTTCGCGACACCAGTGTACTGGAACTGAGTGGCCTTGCGATGAAACGCGACGACAGTTCCGTCCTGCTCTGCAACTTCACCACTCTGATGCTTGATCTGAGTATATGCGCTGATCCAGAATTCCTGATCGCGTGAAGGACAGCCGCTTTCAAACACCAGCGACGGGCTTTCATCATCATCGGAAACGACCAGTAACGCTGAAAACCGTTGCGCCCCGTTCATAAGCTCGAGCGTTCCGACGACATTATCCGAAAAAGTCGTGGCAGAAATAACGCGCCCGATTGTACCTGATGCAAATGCGTTTTTACGCCCGACAACTTCAGCGCTGCCTGCCAGCATCGATGCCTGACCGCGCCAGGACCAGGCCGACCCTACATTTAAAAATGCCAGAGGTGCCGCCTCTAGTCCATCAATCTCTGTCTGCGACCATGAAATGGCAACACGCCCGTTTACCCCGGTATTCATTTTACCGCCCGTACCCCTCAACAAATCACTGCCCGATGGCCAAGGGTTTATCAGTGACGATTCCGGCAGAAAAGGGACGGAATTGCAGCAATCACGAGAATGTTGCAGAACAGAATCAGAATCCGGATGCAGAAACCCGCGTTTCAAAGACTTAAAGGATCACACTGAGCCCGAATGTCGGTCTGCCCTGCATTCGGTCTGATCAGGCTTTTTTCGATTCGCCGATCACAGCGGATTTAGATTTCAAATGCGTGCGCCCTAATCGGCATACTGCACGAGCCGTCAGTTCACCAGCCCCCGATCCGCCATTCCACCGGAAAAGCGGAGGCTGCGGATATCTTCCGGCATTGTCTTGTACTGGTCTCGAAAAGCACGTTTCAGTGACGTTGTAGACGAAAACCCTGTGGCGGTGGCAATCTCGATTTGTGGCAAATCCGTAAACCGCAGCAGGCTATGCGCACGTTCCAAACGCAATTCTCGGTATGTGGTCAATAGCTTTGCCCCCGTCTTGTTCAGAAACCGTCTCTGAAGCTGCCGGGTTGAAGTGCCAACCATGTTCGAAAGGTCCGTGATCCTGAGTGGCTCTTCGACATGGTTCAGCATTGCCTCAACCGCTGACATAACCAGGTGATCCCCGCCCGCACGATGGATCAAGCGATTGGCAAGCTGGCTTTCGCAGTCCCGCTTGGGTTCGGACAGGCCGATAAACCCGCGCAGGTTATCTGCCATGTTCTCACCATGGTCCAACGAAACAAAATCCGCCAACAAACGCAGCGTACTCAGACGTGTCGTCGCGCTATGCGTGCGCCCGCGCGCCGCCAGATATGTGCCTGTACCACAGTTGGTCAAACCTGCTTCACGCGCTGCTGCATCGAAGTTGGGGTGAATGGCCGCGACTGTTTTTTCCGACAATCTAATCTGGGCCAGCAAAAGCACGGCACCACCGACAAGAATGGTCCGTGGCGAAAGGTTCAGAACTTGTGAGACCCATGTTCTTTCGGCGTCGGACAACGTCCAACAATCCGAAAAATCGCCCCAGAAAACAGCCGCTCTCCCGGTCCAGTACTGCGGTCCTCCTACGGACCCCGCACCAGCCAAACGCAGATTAACGACATAGGAATGGTCGCCGGTCAGGTCGCTCAGGGCATGATAAAATTCCCTGATCATCTCGGCCGAGGCAAATGCACTACTATCGCGCACGATCACATCGATGTTGTGGGTTCGCACGAACGCAGCAGAGGTTGGCTCAGCCAGATAGGCTTGGTCATTTTCGAAGATGCAATGCTTCATGTCTCCCCCGCTGAAAAGCCTGGGCCACAGGCAAAGGCATATGGCCCGGGATGGATCAGCCCGCGGACAGTGCGTGGGCTGATCTGGTTGTCGTCTGTTTACTCTGCGGCTTCTTCGTAAGCGTCCATTGGTGGGCATGTGCAGATGAGGTTTCGGTCTCCGTATGCGTTGTCGACGCGGTTGACGGGGGACCAGTATTTGTCGACGCCCATGGAGCCCGGGGGGAAGCAGGCCTGTTCGCGGGTGTATGGGCGGTCCCA
>NZ_JBXWOB010000004.1:0-262879 GCF_059610685.1 Ruegeria sp. CDSC052 | reverse complement strand
GTGGCCCGTTCGTCTATCGGTTAGGACGCCAGGTTTTCAACCTGGAAAGAGGGGTTCGATTCCCCTACGGGCTACCATTTCTTCACACACCGAACTTTTCCTGACACAGGGCCTGCACCTGTCCCCAGACAGATTTGAATTCCGGCGTGTTTTCGGCGGCATAGTGGAAGTTCTTCATCAACCCTGTAAGCTGAGTGAAGACCTGGCGTACCTCGGCCTTGTCGGCGAACTGCGCGGTGGATTGAGTGACGCCATAGACCAGTTTGAACGTCATCTTCTGACGCTCTAGCGGCACCGACGCATCCACCGGGTCAAAGGCATCCTGCTGCAGATAGACCATGTCGACAAACAGCGCCTTTTGCTGAGTCACAAAATCCTCGATCGTGACCCCTTCCTCGCCGGTCACCTGCATCATCTGGTCAACCTGTTCGCCCCTTTCGATCAATGCCAGCAAGTCGCGCACTTTGGCCGTCCATCCGGCTTCGGCGTTGGTGTCGTACCAGTCCGAGAGCTGTTCCAGATAACGCGACCAGCTGAGCATCGGATCGACTGCGGGATAGAACCGCTTGTAGGCGCGTTCGGACGACAGGCCGAGGAAACACTTCACCGTGGACAGCGTCGATTGCGTGACCGGTTCATCAAAGTTCCCACCTGCCGGTGACACGGTCCCGATCAGGGTCAGGCTGCCGGTGTCCCCATCATTGGTCTTCATCGCTCCGGCGCGTTCGTACAACCCCTTGATCGAGCTTTCGAGATAGGCGGGAAAGCCCTCTTCCCCCGGAATTTCTTCGAGCTTGCCGGAGGTCTCGCGCATGGCCTGAGCCCAGCGGCTGGTACTGTCCGCAATCAGCAGCACGTCGTACCCCATCTGGCGGTAATATTCGCCCAGGGTGATCCCGGTGAATATAGACGCCTCGCGCGCGGCTACGGGCATCGAGGAGGTGTTGCAGATGATGATCGTCCGGTCCATCAGACTGCCGCCAGTGGTCGGGTCGGTCATCTTCGGGAATTCCGCAATCGTCTCGACAACCTCACCCGCGCGTTCACCACAGGCCACCACGATCACGATGTCCACCTTGGCGTTGCGTGCAATCAGGTTCTGCAGCACCGTCTTGCCTGCGCCGAACGGACCGGGAATACAGGCCGTCCCACCGCGGGCAATCGGAAAGAACGTGTCGATCAGGCGCTGAGAGGTCAAGACAGGTTCGGTTGGATAGAGCCGCTCGGACAAGGTGCGTTTCAGAACGTTTTCCGGCAAAGCCCGCCGTACCGGCCATTTCTGCGACAGGGTCAGCGTGTGCTCACCCCCCTGTGCATCTTCAAGCCGCGCCACGATATCATGGATCATGGCCGCACCCTTCTGAACCCAAATGACTTTGTAGTCCCCAACCCAATTAAAGGGCAGCATGATCTTATGGGTGAAATGCCCCTCGGGCACCGCCCCGATGCTGTCGCCTGTTGTGACCGTGTCGCCCACCTTGACCGATGGGGTAAACGACCACTTTGCCTGAGTGTCCAGCGGCGCCACGTCCGCCCCACGCGGCAGAAAGATTCCGAATTCTGCCGCCACTTTGGCCAAAGGCGACTGCAAGCCGTCAAACACCTGCCCCAACAGCCCAGGACCAAGTTCGACCGAGAGCAGCTGCCCGGATTGTTCGACCGGGTCGCCCACGGCGACGCCATCAGTGCTTTCGTAAACCTGCACATCGGCAGTGTCGCCCCGCACCCGTAACACTTCGGCTTTCAGACGTTCCTGACGTCCACCGGGGCCGGGCCGCGTGGGCAGAATGAAAACGACCTCATTCTTGACCAGCTGTCCGGGATGGCCTGTGGCATCAGGGTTCGCCTGAATTTGTACCAGCCCTTCCTGTACCGAGACGACGCGGGCAGTAGAGGTCTGCGTGGCGGAGGTTGGGGCTGTCATGCGCTTACTCCCTCGAAATCTAAGTCGATCGCACTTGCCATGGCGTGTTGCGCCAGTTTCTCAAAGCGCGTTGCCGCGTCACGCGCATTGCTTTGCGCCCAGCGATCAAAAATATTCCAGATCAGAACATAAATCGCCACGGCTTCGAAATCGAATAGATGGCGCGCGGCGTAGCGTTTCAGTTGCTTATGGCTGACCGACAAAAGCAACCGTTCAAGCCCCAGGGGATCATCGACATCCAGCAAGTGTTTGGCTTCTTTGATCCAGGGCATCGGGGTTTCCAGCCGAAAGGCAGGGTCGCCCCAGTTGGCTGGAATGTGTCGGCTCCAGCGTCCAATGCCATAGACACCACTAGGTGCAGCACCCCCCTGTTTGCGCAGGCGCAGCGCGGCAACCGCAGTCCTCAAATCCATCCGTTCCATGAACAGCTTGCGCAAGGTCGGTTGTGGAATGTGCCGGAGCGCTTCTTTGCATCGCTCAATGGTCTTTGCATCCGAGACGTTCATATCATAGTTGTTCCAGTTCAGAGCGTGTTCCATTACCTCCAGAACCCGCGCATCCGCTGGTGTCAGCACCCGCAATCGCCGGTCCAGCCTGAGCCGCGACAGCGGAGGTTGTTTGGCGATGAACAACCGTTCCGAGCCCGGCAGGCTGCTGATCAGCGCGATATAGGCGTCAGGGTCCGACATGTTACCGGATCACACCTTCCAAAACGGCACGAAAGCGCGGCTGCAAATGTTCCATCAACAACGAGGCGACGGCCTTATCGGTCAGATCCAGAACAACCCCCTGTTCATCAGCCCGGATGCGGATGCCATTCTGGGTGTCATCCGCGCTGTGCAGCTCAACCTGTTCCTTCAGCATTTCAGCCGTCAGTCCCAGAACGTAACGCGTCAGCTTTCCCGACTGAATATCATCGGCGTTCTTTTTGATGTCATCCTGAGTGGCGACACTGGGGGGCAGTATGACTTGCGCAGGCCCTTCCAATCTGGCGTCTGACGCGGCGCGACCGACGACCTCAAGGATCATTTGTTTCAGCAGTTCAGGATCAGTCATTTCTTGGGTGACCAGCCGTTCAACATCCTTGCGAAATCGATCTGTCAGACCGGCCTTCATTGTAAGCACCGCATCACGCATCGCTGTATTCAGCGCCTCTTCTCCGGCTGTGCGATAATTATCCGCCTCGGCACGGGCCTTTTTCCGATACTCATCTACGTCGCGCTTGGCATCGGCAAGAATTTTGGCCGCCTCGGCTTTGGCTTCAGCGCGTAGCTTGTCTGCATCGGCCTGACCGGCAGCCACACCATCGCTGCGCAGCTTGTCGATCAGCGCATCCACCCCATGCGAAATAATCCCGTCCTGTGCCATCAGCTAATCCCCGCGCTGATGACCAAAGCAAAGACAAAGGCAAATACGCCAAAGCCCTCGATGATTGCAGCCGGCGCAAGTGCCAGGCCAAAAATCTCGGGCTTTTCCTTGGTTGCGTTAATCGCTGCAGCACAGGCCCTTCCCTGCCAGATGCCGCAATACATCAGGGCGATGCCCGACAGAATGCCGATCCCGAACAGCCCGCCTGCATTTTCAGGCGTCACATCGCGGTTCAGTGTAAACATGATGACAATGCCGTAGATCACCATGGTCGAGGGAAAGGCCGACACGCCGATGAACCGGCCATACCCGCCTTCGGTTTCCGTCATCGCTCCGATACTGGCCTGTCCAGCAATGGAACAGCCAATCGCGCTTGCTGCGGCGCCCAGCGCCATGGGGGCATAGATTCCCAACCAGCCCAATGTAAGTACAAGCTCATTCATTCCTGAACCTCCTTGCGGGCGAACGGGCGAAAGACGATGCCTTCATCCGGCAGACCCCATTTAAAGAATTCGATGTAATTGAGACGTAATCCGTGAACGACGCCACTCATCATGGCGAGCGCGAAATTGAGGATGTGCCCGGCGATCAGGATCAGCACGCCAAACAGAAGGCCCAGCCCTTTCAGGGACTGCATCACCGAGACCGCCAGATCGTTGAACGTGATCGCCAGTGAGGCCGAGGCCAATCCCAGTGCAAACAGGCGCATATAGCTAAGAACATCTCCAAAGGCGCCCATCGCCCCGGCCACCCCCTGTACCCCTTCTATAAGGCGCCAAAGCCAGTCTGACGGTTTGGCAATCTTGCGCTCGCTGGTGAACAGAAGGATCGCCAAATCGCCTGCGATCATAATCGCAGCACCCGGTGCTGTGGGTCCCCCTTTCATATAGCTCAGCCACAGTATGAACCCGCCGATCAACACCGCGATCCAGCCAAGATTGGCAACGGAACTGCGCCGCCCCCAAGACGCGCGTGCTGCAAGCGCATTCGCCAATATCAGGTGCAGAACGCCGACCACGATTGAAATCATCATCATCGAGTCGAAATTGTTCAGGTCCAACAGCTTGAGTTTCCCCCAAATCGTGCCCGAGGCCGGGGAAGCGCCAAAATAGCTTCCAACCAAAATCCCGTACAGGACCGTCGCGCCCGAGATGATCAAACCATAAAGCCGCCACGATCTTTTCGCCGGTGTATTGTCGAGACGTTTCCAGAAGGCCAACAGCCCCAGCAGGATAACCAGGCCATAGCCGGCATCCGCAACGATCATCGCAAAGAAGATCGCAAACGAGACGGACACGATTATGCTGGGGTCCCATTCTCGGTACCCGGGAACCTGATAGAACAGGGCAAGGTCCACCGCTGCACTGCGATTTTCCGGCTGCTCAAGCAGCGTCGGAGGCATCTCGTTCGGGCCCGGGTCTTCGATCAAAACAGCGGCGTTCTGCGAATTGGCCATGTCCAGGACAGCCTCGACCTGATCGCTGGGCACCCAACCCTGCAAGGCAAACACTTTGCCTTCGTCGCGGACCTTTTGCGTGGCATGGGCCAGTTCGGCTGCGCTTTCGGCGGCGGCAAGATTACGCCGCATCAACGTCAGAAAACGGGTCTGCCCGATACGCTCGGCTTCCAGCGCCTCAATGGCGATTTCGGCCTCTTCCAGCTGAGCTTCAAGCTCGTGAATGGGCAACGAACCCGTATGGGTGCGCGGCACTGGAAGGATGTCGTCTTCGGGATCTTCCGGGGCGATCAGAACGGCGTAGAGAAACCGGTGATCCTCTTGCAGGATGGCCCAGGGCAACTGAAGCTCCGCCAGTGCCTCACGGTGTTTTAGCGGCAGTTGATAGAACCAAAGCCGGTTGCCTGCCAACACATCACTCGGCGGAAAATCCAGATCTCCCCACGGGCGCACCTGAGCGATCCGGTGGGCCAAAAAATCCCGGTGGTCGGTCATATCCCTTATGCGCTGCATCAAGTCCAGGACTTCACCGACGAACTGGTCCATATCAAAACCAGAATCGCGCCGAACCTGACGGCGCGTTTCCGACGATTCCTTCAAAAACCGCAATGCTTTATACGCATCTCGGGCTCCACGCTCGTTGATCCGCTCTGGCTCTGCCGGCGGCGGTGCCAAAGGTAAAACATGCATGCATCCCAATGTCTGCAGCGCGCCCAGAGTGTCCCCCTTGTTCGCGGCGCGGCCGACCAAAGACAGTTTTTTCAGCCTTGCAACACTCATGCCGCAACCTCCTTCGCATGTTTGCGTTTGGAGATTTTCGAGCGCACAACGGATTGCATCTGTTCATCGCTCAGATAGATGCGGATTTTCTTGATGTTGGCCCTGGCGCGCGGGATCAACACCTTCTCGAACAGATTGACGCGCTGGGTGATCGTGGCCACTGATTTGTCAAAAATCCTGACCCTTTCTTCGGCCACTTTCACGCGCAATCGAGCTTCGATCATGTCATGCAACAAACGCGCCACTGCATCCACCCAATGTGGCTTGGCCAAAAGGGAATACGGACGTACCGCGACCTCGATTCGGTCCAGATCGGGCATGGTAACGCCAACCACGTTGACCTTCTTCAGCCGGTAATCCTTTAGTTCGACCAACCCTTCCAGGTCGACACCTTGTTGCGCCAGCATGGGCAGCTTTTCCCCGACCTGCTGTGCCAAGCGCGTCACCTCCTCCTGCAGGTACTGCACATTTTTACGTGCCTTGGCCCGTTCAGCCATCAGTTGCTGACGCTTCAGGTCCAGAGACGGCAAGAACCGCTCATAGCTTTTCAGCTGCGTCTGCTCGCGTGCAAGCGACGATTTATTCAGCTGCAACCGCGCCATGTGCATCCTTTGGGAAGTATTTGTCGATCAGATCCTGCTTCATCAGCAACTGCTCGGGGGCAAAGCATTCAGCTAGTGTCTTCCATCCCAGATCTAGCGCATCCTCCAGCGGGATCGAGACGTTGATGTCCATAAAGCGTTTGCGGAACAAAGCGCCGAATTTCAGCAACTGGTTGTCATAATCCGATAGGTCAAACGCCATGGCCTGTTTCTGCGCGGCATCTCGGCTTTCGGAATAGAACCGGATCATCGTGTTCATGATCTGGCCGTGATCTTCGCGTGTGGTTTTGCCGATTACATTCTGCTTGAGGCGCGACAAACTGCCGAACGGGTCGATCACCCCGGAATGCAGGTAAAACTGGCCTTCAGTGATATACCCGGTGTTGTCCGGGACCGGATGGGTCACGTCATTCCCGGGCATGGTTGTGACAGTCAGCACAGTAACCGATCCACCCTTGGCATAGTCGCAAGCTTTCTCATACCGTCGTGCCAGTTGCGAGTAGAGATCGCCCATATATCCACGCTGCGATGGGACGCGTTCCTGACTGATCCCAACCTCTTTCATCGCATCGGCATAGGCCGTCATATCCGTCAGCAGGACCAGAACACGCTTGCCCTCTTCCACAGCGAATTTCTCGGCAACGGCCAGCGCCATATCCGGCACCAGCAGGCGTTCGACCAACGGGTCCATGGCCTGATTGACGAACATCACGGTCCGCGAGAACACGCCCGCATCCTCGAACGAGGTTCTGAACGTGTGGTAGTCGTCAAAAATCAGCCCTAGCCCGCCAAACACAACAATATCCGCATCCGCCTGAATGCCGATGCGGCTGAGAAACGCGTTGAACGGCTCGCCGGATACCGAAAAAATTGGGATCTTCTGGCTTTCGACCAGTGTATTGAACACGTCGATCATCGGCACATCCGTGCGAATCATCTTGTTGGGAACCGACCGCTCAACCGGGTTCACCGTTGGTCCCCCAATGTCGATGCGCGGTTCGGCAGACAAGTCCGGACCGCCGTCAATCGCCTCGCCTGCGCCGTCAAACACCCGGCCCAGAATATTGGCCGAATACGGGGTTTGCATCTGATGACCAAGGAACGTTGCTGTCGCCTCGGTCGAAATCCCCTTGGTACCCGAGAACACTTGCAAGGTTATCACATCGCGGTCGATGAAGATGACTTGCGCCAGCGTTCTGTGCCCATCGACCGTTTCGATCACGGCCAGATCGTTGAAACGCACCGTCGCGTCAGCGGACCCGTCACTCGGAACTTTTATCTTTAGCGTATCCCCCACGATCTCGAGAACGCGGGTAAATTTCAGAAGACTTCGGGACATTGCTGATCCTCTTAGCCTGAAAACTTGATTGAACTCAAATCGTGCAGCAAACGGTCACAAAGGTCTGCTTTTCAAATGGACCCACATCACAGCGTCTGCCGAAAAACCACGCGCGCGACCCTGCATTCAAGGGGTCTGCGAACTGAAATTAATGGGCAAATGGTGCTTTAAAACATGATATAAATCAATTCATTTTCAGAAATTTATCCCGGCCATCACCTCAATTACTAAAAATTTAGTTTGACACGCAGGAGGCAAATCGCTGATGCTGATCTTCATCCGGTCTGCGCCGGATCACATTATCTTTGGGAGGAAACAGATGCGGAGACATCTACTTTCCGCAGTGGCGGCGGCTGCCGTCATTGCGGGGCACGGTCCCGTTTGGGCCGACGAAGCCGCAGCACAACGCTGGATCGACGACGAATTCCAGCCATCAACCCTGTCGAAAGACGAACAGATGGCCGAGATGCAATGGTTCATCGAAGCTGCACAGCCTTACAATGGCATGGAAATCAACGTCCTGTCCGAAGGCATCCCTACGCACTCTTACGAATCTGAGGTTCTGACCAAGGCGTTCGAAGAAATTACCGGCATCAAGGTCAATCACCAGATTCTGGGTGAAGGCGAAGTAGTTCAAGCCGTTCAAACCCAGCTGCAAACAGGTCGGAACCTGTATGACGGCTACGTGAACGACAGTGACCTGATCGGCACCCACTCGCGTCTGCAGTTGGCGTATCCGCTGACCGACATGATGGGTGGCGACTGGGCGGGCACGACCTCTCCGACGCTGGATCTGGATGACTTCATGGGCATTCAGTTCACCACCGGTCCGGATGGCAAGCTGTATCAGCTGCCTGATCAGCAGTTTGCGAACCTCTACTGGTTCCGCAAGGACTGGTTCGACGATGAGGCAAACAAAGCCGCGTTCAAAGAGAAGTACGGCTATGATCTGGGCGTTCCGGTCAACTGGTCCGCTTACGAAGACATCGCCGATTTCTTTACCAACGATGTGAAAGAAGTCGACGGTACCGCGATCTATGGCCACATGGATTACGGCAAGCGCGCACCTGACCTGGGTTGGCGTATGACCGACGCGTGGCTGTCGATGGCTGGTGCTGGCGACAAGGGTGAGCCGAACGGCATCCCCGTTGACGAATGGGGCATCCGCATGGAAGCGGGCACCTGTAACCCTGTTGGCGCTTCTGTGTCGCGCGGCGGTGCTGCGAACGGTCCAGCTGCGGTCTATGCGATCCGCAAATGGGACGAATGGCTGCGCAACTATGCACCTCCAGGTGCCGCGTCTTATGACTTCTACCAGTCGCTGCCGGCGCTTAGTCAAGGCAACGTGGCCCAGCAAATCTTCTGGTACACCGCCTTTACCGCCGACATGGTGAAGCCGAAGTCCGAAGGCAACAACACCGTCGACGACGAAGGCACACCGCTTTGGCGGATGGCGCCGAGCCCGCATGGCCCCTATTGGGAAGATGGTCAGAAGGTTGGGTATCAGGACGTGGGATCCTGGACCTTCCTGAAGTCGACCCCTGCGGATCGTGCTCAGGCGGCTTGGCTGTATGCCCAGTTCGTGACATCCAAGACGGTCGACGTGAAGAAGTCCCATGTGGGTCTGACTTTCATTCGCGACAGCTCGGTCAACCACGAGTCGTTCACCGAACGCGCGCCCAAGCTGGGTGGTCTGGTCGAGTTCTATCGCTCACCTGACCGCGTGGCATGGTCGCCGACCGGCATCAACGTGCCGGATTATCCAAAGCTGGCCCAGATCTGGTGGCAGCAGATCGGTGACGTGAACTCGGGTGCCTTCACTCCGCAAGAAGCGATGGATCGTCTGGCCGAAGAGATGGACATCACAATGGGCCGGATGCAGGCCGCGGATGAAAGCGCCGGTGTCTACGGCGGTTGTGGTCCGCGCTTGAACGAGCCGCAGGATGCGTCCTTCTGGCTGGAAAAGCCGGGTTCGCCAAAAGCCAAGCTGGAGAACGAAAAGCCGCAAGGCCAGACCGTCAACTATGACGAACTGGTTCAGCGCTGGCAGTCCCAGTAAGCGTAAACTCGTAGGCCGGGCTCAGACCCGGCCTACCCCCAAATACCCCCAGAGAACACCAGATGATCGAACTTCAAGACGCGACCAAACGAGTCGGCAACGTCATCCATATCAAACCCACGAATCTGACGCTGCAAACAGGCCATTTCAATGTGTTACTGGGTGCCACCGGTTCCGGGAAAACATCACTGATCAAGATGATGGCCGGACTGGATCCGATCGCCGCAGGCAAGGTCCTGATGGACGGGCAGGACGTGACTCGGCTGAATACGCAGAAGCGTAAGATCAGTCTGGTGCACCAGTTTTTCGTCAATTACCCCCATATGAGCGTTTTCGACAACATTGCCTCGCCCCTGCGCGTAGCAGGCATGGCGAAAAGCGAAATCGAAGGCCGCGTGGAAGAGGCCGCTGATCTGCTGCAGCTGCGCCCGATGCTGCAGCGCCGCCCGCACGAGCTGTCGGGTGGACAACAACAACGCACCGCTTTGGCCCGCGCGATTGCCAAGGAAAGCCGGGCCGTGTTCCTTGATGAACCCCTTGCCAATCTGGACTACAAACTGCGCGAAGAGCTACGCGAGCAACTTCCTGATCTTTTTGCCGGACGCGGGGCCGTTGTGGTCTATGCGACTTCAGAACCGGAAGAAGCATTGCTGCTCGGTGGTCATACCGCTCTGATGGCAGACGGCCGGGTCACCCAATTTGGGCCAACCGCTGATATCTACCGCAATCCGGAAAACATCGCTGCCGCACGTGTGTTCTCGGATCCGCCCATCAACGTCGCGCATATCACCGTCTCGGGTGCGCAGGCGCAACTTGCAGGGGGCGGTGGATGGGCCGTCACCGGCATCGCAGACGGTGAATACACAGTTGCGGTACGCCCGCATCGCGTGACGCCATTCCGCACATCGGACGCAGATGTAGAACTGACCGGGCGTGTGATCGTGACCGAGCTATCCGGATCTGACTCCAGTGCGCATTTCCAACATGGGAACGACGCATGGGTTTCATTGGCGGCGGGCGTACATCCCTATCAGGTTGGCGAAGACCATAGTTTCTATATGAATCCGGCCCATTGCCGGTATTTCGGCCAAGACGGCAAAAGGGTGGCCTGACATGGCACAGATCAAGCTTTCAAACCTTCGACACAGCTATATGCCATCGCCGCAAGGCCCCGAGGATTATGCGCTGAAGGAAATCGACGTCACTTGGCGCGATGGTGGGGCCTATGCGCTGCTGGGGCCATCAGGCTGCGGCAAGTCTACGCTGCTGAACATCATCTCGGGCCTGCTGACACCCTCCGAGGGGCAGATCCTGTTTGATGACCGCGACGTGACCGCCCTGCCCCCTGATCAGCGCAACATTGCGCAGGTTTTTCAGTTTCCAGTGATCTACGACACGATGACCGTAGGCGAGAACCTAGCCTTTCCTCTGAAAAACCGGGGCGTTGACGCGGCAACCATCAAGCGGCGTGTTGATGAGATTGCCGAAATGCTGGATGTCGCGGATATGCTGGGCACCAAAGCCTCTGGCCTGAGCCCGGACAACAAGCAAAAAATCTCGATGGGGCGCGGACTAGTGCGCGATGACGTGAATGCGGTGATGTTTGATGAGCCGCTGACCGTGATCGACCCGCATCTGAAATGGAAACTGCGGTCCAAGTTGAAAGAGCTGCACCAGCGCGTAAAAGCCACAATGATCTACGTCACCCACGACCAGACCGAGGCGTTGACTTTTGCTGATGAAGTCGTGGTCATGCAGGATGGTGAAGTGGTTCAGATTGGTACGCCGGTTGAACTGTTCGAGCGGCCTCAGCATACATTCGTTGGTCACTTTATCGGCTCGCCCGGCATGAATGTCTTGCCCTGCGAGACCAAGGGCGATCGCGCTATTTTCGAAGGGCATGAGGTGGTCTTGGAAGGTCCGACCCATGGTGAAGGTGGTCGCACCGATCTAGGAATACGCCCGGAATATGTAGGCTTCGGCCAATCCGGCATACCGGCACATGTCACCAAAGTAGCCGATATCGGGCGCCATTACGTGGTCAGTGCCATGGTTGGGAACACACCGATCAAGGCCGTCACCGAACACAATGCGCCCGAACAAGGCTCGGTGGTCTTTCTGCAATTCAAACCCGAGCAGTCCCGCGTCTATCGCGACGGCTGGATCGCAACGCAGGAGCGGGCCCAATGAGAACAATAAACCAAAGAGCATGGTTCTTTGTCCTGCCGGTTCTGGCACTGGTTGCGTTCAACGCGCTGGTGCCAATGATGACGGTAGTCAACTACTCGGTGCAGGAGACCTTCGGCAATAACCAGTTCTTCTGGGAAGGGCTGGGATGGTTCGAACAAATCCTGCGCTCCGACCGTTTTCAGGCCGCTTTGGGGCGACAGTTCCTGTTTACCTTCATGATCCTGATCATCGAGGTGCCGCTGGGCATCATTGTTGCCCTGTCGATGCCGCGCAAAGGCTTTTGGGTGCCGGTCTGTCTGGTCCTGATGGCTCTGCCGATGCTCATCCCCTGGAACGTAGTCGGCTCGATGTGGAACATCTTTACCCTGCCAAAAATCGGCCTGCTGGGGTATTTTCTGAATGACGTGCTGGGCATCAATTATGACATGACACAGCAGCCATTGTCGGCCTGGATCACTGTCATCATCATGGATGTCTGGCACTGGACTTCGCTGGTGGTTCTACTGTGCTATGCGGGCCTGGTTTCGATCCCGGACGCCTATTATCAGGCGGCCAAGATCGACGGTGCAAGCCCGTGGTCAGTGTTCCGGTATATCCAGTTACCCAAGATGAAGACGGTTCTGACAATCGCCATCCTGCTGCGGTTCATGGACAGTTTCAATATCTACACCGAACCCTTCGTTTTGACTGGCGGGGGTCCCGGAAACTCGACCACCTTACTGTCGATCGATCTTGTAAAGATCGCACTGGGACAGTTCGACCTTGGCCCTGCGGCTGCGATGAGCTTGATCTATTTCGCCATCACACTGCTGGTCTCATGGGTCTTCTACACTCTGATGACAAAGGATGACGCCGAATGAAAAAGCGCTCCCTCATCCCGATCCTCTATATCGCGTTCCTGATGTTGCCGATCTATTGGCTAGTGGCGATGTCCTTCAAGACCACGAACGAGATCCTGTCGGGCTTTTCTCTGTTCCCGCAGACCTTTACGCTGGAAAATTACATCACGATCTTCACAGACCCGACGTGGTATTGGGGCTACATCAACTCGATCACCTATGTGACGCTGAACACGGTACTTTCCGTCTGTGTAGCCCTGCCAGCGGCCTATGCGTTCTCACGCTATCGGTTCCTAGGGGACAAGCAGTTGTTCTTCTGGCTGCTGACCAACCGGATGGCACCGGCTGCTGTGTTCGCCTTGCCGTTCTTTCAGCTCTATTCGTCAATTCAGTTGTTTGACACCTATCTGGCGGTGGCGCTGGCGCATACGCTGTTCAACGTGCCGCTAGCGGTGTGGATTTTGGAAGGGTTCATGCGTGGCATCCCCAAAGAGTTGGACGAAACCGCTTATGTGGACGGGTATTCCTTTCCGCGCTTTTTCGTCACGATATTCCTGCCAAATATCAAAGCGGGTGTAGGCGTCGCGGCATTCTTCTGCTTCATGTTCTCATGGGTCGAAATGCTGTTGGCCAAGACTCTGACAGCGGTCGAGGCCAAACCCATCGCTGCCGTAATGACCCGAACCGCGTCCAGCGCCGGGTACGAATTGGGCCTGCTGGCCGCCGCCGGGACGCTGACCATCATCCCCGGCGCCATCGTCATCTGGTTTGTCCGCAACTACATCGCGCGTGGTTTCGCGATGGGGCGTGTATGAGGTTCGATATGCGTAAACTGCTTTTGATCCCCTTTCTGATCCCCGGTTCGGCCTTGGCGCAAGCACAGGCCGGGTGGGGAAGTGTGGGTCAGCCCGAAGAAAAAGAGTTTTCCTGGACTGCGCCCTTGTGGCCGGATTTCTGGATGGCGTGGACACCGGCGACCCTGGCCGTATTTGTCGGCATCTTTTCAGCCATCGCGCTGATCGGTCTGCTGGAAGGGTTCAAATACCGCGACGGGATTGAACGGCGCGGCGTTCTGGGCTTGACCACCACATTGGGCGACCGGCTGTTCATCACATTGCTTGGGGCAGCTTACATTTTTCTGGCCTGGTTAGGGCTAGTCGGGCAACCGGTCTGGACACCGCTGTTTCTGTCCATCGGCTGGGGCGTTTTCGTGTTCTGGAAAGTTTAAGCTTTGCGAAACCATCAAAGGATGCTTGTCTGTCAGGCACAGGTAAAATGACGGCACTGGGATCAATGCGAAAGAAAAAGACGACAAACCTGCTGACCGAGGTCGAACTGGAGTTCATGAACGAACTCTGGGCTCTGGGTCAGGGCTCGGTGCGTGATGTACTGGACCGGCTGCCACCAGATCGGAACCTGGCCTATACGTCAGGGGCCACAATCCTTCGCATTCTTGACGAAAAAGGCTTTGTAGAAAGTCGCAAAAACGGCAAGACCCTAAGTTATACGCCGCTTCTGGAGAAGGATAGGTATCAGGCGCGTTCACTGCAGAACCTGTCACGAACCCTGTTCGATGACACACCAGCCACGCTGGTTGCACGGTTGGTAGATGACGCCGGTCTGAGCGAGGCAGATCTTGAGGATATTCGGGCACTGGTAGAGAGGAGACTGCAAAATGACAGCGGTTAAACCGGTTCTCGACGCATTTCTCGAACTGAATCTGGTTCTTGCCCTAGCGGCTATTGTATGGATCGCGGCAAGATACTTGGTTTCAATGACGCAGATGCGACACGGGTTTGTTGCACAGCTACGCGCATTGAAAATTCTGTGTCTTTGCGTCCTGCTCAGCCCCCTTTTGGCAATCGGGGCTGGTTTGGTCATGGCGATGTATTCCGTTGAAGGCGGGGTCGCCATTGGGGATCTTGCCGTTGCCGCCTATCTGCGTGGCGATATCGCCATGCCCGCCACCCAGTTCGAGGCCCTGCTCAATACCCGGCAAAGGTGGATCGAACAGACCCTTTCAGGCGAAAACCCGATTATTTCGGCAATCTTGGTGGTAATGGCGCTCTATTCTGCGGTCTGCATCCTGCGCATTATCCGTGACGGGTTGGCAATCCGAGGCATTGTTCGCTCCAGCTATCTGTGGCGAAGCTCGGAAAAGGTCGATATCCGCCTGTCCGACCGGGTCACAGTCCCCTTCGCCGTTCGCGGTTTGTGGCGCAGGCATGTGGTATTGCCCAGCCATCTGCTCAACACCCCCAGCGATATGCGGTTTGCCCTTGCACACGAGCTGCAACATGTCAGGGCTGCCGATGTTGAATGGGAACTGGGGTTCGAGCTTTTGCGGCCGTTCCTGTTCTGGAACCCGGCATATCTGATTCTCAAGTTTCAATTCGATCGGCTGCGCGAGCTGGCCTGCGATCAATCCGTCGTTTCGCGCCGTGGAATCAACGCGGTCAAATACACGTCCTGCCTGCTGAACTATTGCTCCAATTCAGTACTGCGCGGCAGCCCGCGTGTATTGAACGTGGCATTGGTTAAAGGGGGCAAGGCCAAACGCGTCTTGCGTCAACGTGTGATCGCCCTGGCAGATGCCCCTGCAATCCAACCCACAATGCCCCCTCTGTTCTTTGCCTTAAGCGCGGCTTTTGCTGTGATATTGGCGTTAGGCGCTGCGTCATTGCAGCCTGTAGACGACTGGAGCCATGACAGGTTGATGTTGTCGACCGTTGTGAACCTTGAACGGTTGGAAGCCCGCAATCAGGGCAACTGACCCTTATTCGTGGGAAATATTCTCGAAGGATCTGCAGCGCGACGCACATTCTTGCAGCGAAGCCAATCCGCGTTTGCAGAAGAAAGAAATCGCAGGTTGCTTGGTGAAACAGGCTGAGTGGCGGTGCTGTCAGGCAAATTCGAACCAGTCTCAGTCTACCTCAGAAAGCTGAAAATTAGGCGAAACTAAATTGGCTCCACGCCGAAAGGGCGGCAGTTCAACTGAGTTTGAACTTGTCGCGTGAGTAAAGCTGCCGTTCATGATTGAAGTGACAATGGACGGAAGTGTCGTCTGCGGCAAAATTTTGCAAACATCACATTTGCCGGAGGCAGAGCATCGCACGTTCTTTTCGCCGCCGGAAGATGGGAATACTCAGCAAGATTGTTCTTCCAACGGTCGGTTTCTTGCCTTGAGGCATTTCCTATGACTTTCATCGCCGCGTCGTAAGAGTGCGACTTGTCAGTGACGACGAAACCCTGACTGGCCCCATCGTTTCATCGCTTTCTTCATGTGTAAAAGGGCCGCAACACGATCACGGCGCTTCGTGAAATAGATTTCCAGCACCTCGCCTTCATGGTCGGCTACCCGCCACAGGTGATATAGCTTGCCGTTGATCTTCAACAATAACCTTATTTAAATGCCGCCACCAGTTCGCGAAACATCGCATCCGATTTATGCGTTTTCGGCTAATTTCTGCGGCACAGATAGGGCCAAACCTATTCAACCAGAATCGAACATACACGATCACTGCTAGACGAATGATCTCAGGGTTGGTTTTGAAGCAACAAAAAAGTGAGCGTTTTTGTCATCAAGCGAAGCTACGAAACTGCCCTGCCTGTCTCAAGCCAATTTCCCCTGCACCACCCGTTCAAATGTTCAGGGCTTGCGGATCGAATGGCACAAGAATCTCCTGATTTTCTGTACCTCGGATCAAAAGTTGGTTTCCCAGAGTTTCAACTGCAATCACCCTGGCTCCACTACACCAACGAAGCGCCCCGATTACATGTGTAACCTCAACTTGGCGATCGGGGTTTAGATGAATGACGCCGTGATCGTTCGGGAAACTATTTTCGACATTTCCTAGGATGGGCGAAGCGGCCCCCTCCTCAACCCCAAGGCAGGCGAAGTGGCGGCTCGACCAAGGAGCATAATATCGACCACCGTTCGAATGCCACAACATCGTCATCGGCAAGGCCTGAGCCGATTTAAGCGACAGGAACATGTCGCCCTCCACGGGGCGAGTTACCGCGGTCCAACCCAATTTCTCTTCAGGCGAATCCAATCCAACAACAAAGTCTTCACTCTGTGGAGACCATGGGTAGATTGACAGATTCACTTCGCGGTCTTTCCCGGGAAAAGACGCCAACGTTTGGCTTTCAGCCGGATATCTAAGCGCTGAATAGCCTAATGCCGGATCAACTTCCTGTTCAACCTTAGGCGTTCTCCAACACTGCTTTCGAGAGGTATGAATGATCCCGCCATTGGGCAAGGATACATTTGCGTGATTTGCAACCGGCATCGTGCCGTCGCCACCAATGAAAGTGTGACGCTGGTAGACGAATGGATGCTCAGGATGCAGTGTAATCTCTTTTTGCAGCCTAGCTCCATAAACCGTTCTGTCGAGCTCAGCGCGCAAATAGCTGTCGGTCTTTTCTTCTAGTCTCCAACGAGAGTTAGCTGGCCACCCATGCAGCGGCGATATCCCCTCAGTTGACCCGAATGGGGCGCAGAAGAAATCACCGCCGAGTTTTTCCAAATGAGGTGCTATACCTTCGGGCATAACTTCGTCTGTGCCGACCCAAGGTGCGCGATGTAGTGGTGAAATCTCAGCGTCACCGTCGTACACACTGAAACTCTCGATCAACCCCAACTGCAAATCGAATGAAAGCCGGATGCCTGTTGCGGACAGCTCGATCACAAACCACTCCTAGCCCAAAAAGTCATTCCACCAATACCATGACGCGACCATTACCTACTCTGGTTTCGTAGGTGCGAAGATCTTCGCATACGGGCGCCCTCAAAGCTTTGCCCGTGCGATAGTCGAATAGCCCATTATGCTTGGGGCACTCTATCTCGTTGTCCATCACCAGCCCGTCCGACAAGTGCACTTGTTCGTGTGTACAGAGGCCGTCGGTGCAATAGAACTCATTGTCCAAACTGCGAACAATCAAGTAGGTTCTACCGTCGTGGTCCCAACGAATGAGATCTTCTTCCTCAACATCGTCTACGGCGCATGCGTCAACCCAAGGCATTACGTTCCTCCTCGATCACCGATTTCTAACCCCGTGTTTCTCTCCGGAACTGCCAAGTGAAAATGTTCCCGATATGGGCGGGCCGTCGGTGGGAGAGACTTTCGTATGGCGTAACTCGGGTCAACACGCTGCTTCATGACGGAACCCATCATTTCTTTGTAGCCGTCCCAAATCGAAGTATTCGGCGGCGGCAGATCATCCTTGATCAGATCATGAAGCGTTGGAAGAGAGTAATACGGAACCATCGGGAACATGTGATGCTCAATATGGTAATTCATGTTCCAGTAAACCCAACGGCTTATCGGGTTCATATAAAGTGTACGTGAATTTAAACGGTGATCAAGAACGTTCTCCGCAAGCCCTCCATGCTGAAGCAACCCCGTCATTACAAAATGCCAACACCCATAGACCCGAGGACCTCCGATCAAGAGTATAGGGATCAGGGATTTCCATGCGGCCCCGGAGACAAGCAAAACAAATGAAATCAACAAGACGGCAACGTAGATTGCAATGTGAATCCGCGCCCAAAAGACCGCCTTGGGCCATTGGCTTTCCGGAATGTAATCCCGCTCTTCTTGCGACAAGTTTCCCATCGCATTTCGCGTCAGAACTTTGAGCGAAGTCCACGTTTCAACAATCCCCACAAACGCAAGCGCTTTCAGGACGAGGCTGATCGGGTGCATCCACGCTATTTCCGGATCGCGGCCAACAATGAGTGTATCGGTGTGATGCCGAGCGTGGCTCCAGCGCCAATTGACCGGGTTTCGCATAATCTGGAAGGACGCGATGTGGTACACGACGTCGTTCATCCAGCGGGTTCGAAACGCCGTTCCGTGTCCGCATTCGTGCCAACGGCTATCGCAGGCCGAACCATACACGACACCGTATGCAAACCAGAAAGGCACGCAAAGCCAGCTACCCCAGAAGTACAGCCCGCTAGCCGCAAATACAAAGTGCAAAGCGATCCAGATCACTGTGTCACGAATGGCCGGCGCATCCCTGCGCTTCATAAGCGATTTCAGCTTCTTACGAGGAACATCGCTGTGGTACCACTCTGCGGCCGACAGACCGTTTTCTATCGCTTGACGCGTATTCGCACCAGTCAGGGAATAATCCCGAACAGTGAGTTCAGAGCCAATGGGTATGGTCGACTTACTCATTTCCCCTTTCTCCATCGCTCACAGCGCCACCCGCTTCTTCGTTGACTATAGCAAAGGCGCCTGAATTTTGACTTCGCTAATTGGGCGGCGTAGAGCTCGCCCGTGTTACAAGCTCTACGGGAAGCGCTGATTTCATTGGAAGCGCTTTGCCAGTGTTCGCCAACTGGCCCAGCAAAACCTCTGCCGCACGGCGTCCCAGTTGGTGTCGGTCCTGTCGGATTGTTGTCAGAGCCGGAACATAAGATCCTGACATTTCAATATCGTCGAAACCAACAACCGAAATGTCACCGGGCACCTTCAACCCACCCGCGACCAGCCCAGAAATCAACCCAAAGGCAACCATATCCGCAGCGCAGAACACCGCCGTTGGGCGCTCATCCATCGCAAGTATTCGTCTGGCGGCCTCATGTCCGGATTCCAGCGAAAAGTCGCCTCTGATAATCCACTCGGGCCGCGCTGGAAGCCCCAAGCGTGTCCGTTCTTCGACCACGCCCTTACGCCGAGCGGTCGTCAGAACATTCCCGTCGGGACCGGTAACATGCGCGATTTTTTTGTGGCCCAAATCATGCAGGTGCCTGATCGCCAATCGCGCACCTTCGGCGTTGTCGCTGGAAATCACCGGAAAGGCCTCGCCTTCCACCCATTCACACAAAAATACTATGCGGTCGCCCGCGCCGTATGTGACGCATTGCTGAAGTGCGGTCGAAGGAATGCCACCATCCAAAGAGATTGCGCCATCTATCCGGCCGTCTCGAAAGTACCCGGCAAGAGTTTCTTCCTGCAGCGGATTGCTTTCGGTATCGGCAATCAGAACTGCATAGTCCGAGCCCGCAAACCCCTCACTGATACCGGCAAGTATGCCCGAATAGAAAGGTTTGCCGAGGTTGGGAACAAGGATCAGTACGGCCCCCGCCCTTTTCATCCGCAGGTTTCGGGCTGCCTGATTAACGCGATATCCCGTCTCGCGAATAGCTTCCAAAACAGCAACACGTGTTGATTTTGACACCAGATCGGGATTGGACAGAACACGACTGACAGTGGCTGTCGACACCTGCGAAACACGTGCGACGTCCTGTATTGTGGCGGGTTTGGGTATCTTGCTCATTGCTTGGCAGTCGATTTCTGGCTTGACTCGAATCTCATGTGATGCCGATTATGTAATCGATTACACAATTTGGAAAGTAGGTTTTTCCCATAATGTAATCGATTGCAGTAACGATTTCGCCAAACGAGGGAAACTGATGGCATCCGAATTCAAACGCAACAAAAGCCAGGTTCTTTGATGGTTTCGAAGGTCACATTCGACTTTGCCGGGGCAAAGGTCCTGGTGATCGGTGCCAGCCGAGCCGGCATTGGTGCCGCTATTGCAAGAGAATTTCAGGACTCGGGTGCCACAGTGGAGATTACCGGTGTGGAACCGCAATGCGTCGAAGAGGACGCCGCCCGGTTTGACTACATTCAACTGGATGTAACCGACACCGACGAAGTCTACAATTTCGCAAGCACACGCGACCATATTGACGTCTTGGTAAACTGTGCGGCGGTGACTCGACGCGGTGAAGAAATGGCACCTGAGTTCTTTTCCCACGTGCTGGACGTAAATCTAACAGGGTCTTTTCGCTGCGCCGAAGCGCTGCACCCTGCCCTTTCGGTTGCGAAAGGGCGCGTCATAAATGTTGCCTCCATGTATGCGCGCTTTGGTTCACCGCTCAACCCAGCCTATGGCGCGTCAAAAGCCGGCGTGGAACAACTAACAAAATCACTGGCGATTGCGTGGGCCAAAGACGGTATTCGGGTGAACGCGATCGCGCCCGGGTTCATCGTGACCGAGCAATCGGCGAAAGCCCGAAAAGACGCCAGTTTCTCAACAGCTGTAGAAGCACGCACACCCTTGGCACGCTGGGGTCACCCAGAAGATATCGCTGGAACAGCCTTGTTTCTCGCATCCGATGCGGCAGCCTTTGTGACCGGTGCCTGCGTGATCGTGGACGGAGGGTATTCGGTTGTTTGACAGGAGTGCACGATGAGTGACTTCGCAAAAATCCGCGCTGCGGTGATCGGAACTGGCTTCATAGGAACAGTGCACGTTCAGGCGCTTCGGCGTCTGGGCGTGGACGTAAGAGGTGTTCTTGGGTCATCGCCAGAGCGCGGAAGGGAACGAGCGCGGGCAATGAGCGTAGCCCGGGCTTATGACTCTCTGGAGGATCTGTTGGCGGATGAAAACATCGATATAGTGCACGTAACGACCCCTAACCACGCACACTATCCGCAAGTGAAATCGATCCTAGCTGCGGGCAAACACGTCATCTGCGAGAAACCACTTGCCATGACGTCCGTAGAAAGCGCCGAGATGGTCGACCTAGCCAAGGCTTCTGGCAAGGTTGCAGCGGTTTGTTACAACATTCGCTTTTATCCGCTGAACCAACAAGCCCACGGCATGGTAATGGCCGGGGATCTGGGTGATATCCGTTTTGTTACCGGGCACTACCATCAGGACTGGCTTGCCAAACCTAGCGACTGGAACTGGCGGCTAGAAAGCGAAATGGGCGGCGCGCTGCGATCAGTTGGTGACATCGGAACGCACTGGGTTGACCTGACCAGCTTCGTCACCGGGTTGAAGGCGACCTCTGTCTTTGCTGAGCTGACAACCTTCCTTCCGGAACGCCAGAAACCTCTTGGCCCGGTTGAGACATTTACCAGCGGAACCGGCGAAACCGAAACTGTGCATATCGACACCGACGATGCTGCGATGATCCTTATCCGATATGAGAACGGAGCGCGGGCCGTGATGAGCACATCCCAGGTGAACATGGGTCGAAAGAACTCGTTGCAATGGGACATCGCCGGAGCAAATGCCAGTGCGGCTTGGGACAGTGAAACTCCTGATCATCTGTTCATTGGGCATCGTGACGCGCCCAACCAGACCCTGATGCGTGACTTCACCTTGATGAACAGTCCGGGGATCGCAGCCGCCACCTTGCCGCCCGGGCATGTCGAAGGGTTCGCAGATTCATTCTTCAACTTTTTCCGGGCGGTCTATGCCGACGTCATCGCGGGCGGGCGGCAACAAGGCAGCACATGGGCCACATTTGAGGACGGCCACTACGAGATGCAGTTCTGCGATGCAGTCGTGAAGTCGGCGAGTGAGAGCCGCTGGGTCGATTTGAGCGAGATTTGAGGGCGATGACATGAAACTGGGCTTACTGACTGCACCATTCGAAAACTCTCAATTGACTGAGGTGGCGGCCTGGGCCGGTTCCAATGGGTTTTCGGCGATGGAGGTCGCCTGCTGGCCATCGTCAGGTGGCGAACAACGGCGCTATGCGGGAACCAGCCACATCAACGTAGATGGCCTTTCTGCGGATCAGGGCACTGAAATTGTTGGGCAACTCGGCGATCAGGGGGTCGAGATTTCGGGTCTGGGGTACTATCCCAATCCGCTCCACGCCGATGAAGAGCATCGGGTTGAAGTTATTGGACATCTTAACAAAGTAATCACCGCCGCCGGTGTTATGGGCATCAAAGTTGTCAACACATTTGTCGGCGGAGATCGCACTCTGCATCTAGACGCGAACTGGGAGCGTGCCACTGAAATTTTCGATCCGATCGTGAAGCATGCACAAAACTCTGGTGTGCGTCTGTGCTTTGAGAACTGCCCGATGATCTTCAGCTATGACGAATGGCCCGGGGGTCACAACATTGCTTACTCGCCAAGAATCTGGCGGCGGATTTTTGAAGAATGGGGCGATGCGGTTGGCATGAACTTCGATCCTTCACATCTGATCTGGCAGTTCATCGATCAGACACGGTTCATCAAGGAGTTCGGTCCTCACATGGCTCATGTCCATGCCAAAGACGTGATGGTTGATGAGGACGGGCTTTATGAGAACGGTGTGATGTCTACCGGCATGGGATGGCAAATCCCACGGCTTTGCGGGCTGGGCGATGTGGACTGGTCCGGTTTCTTTTCCGGCCTGTACCGCGCCGGATACGACGGTCCGATCATTATCGAACATGAAGACAGATTGTTCGAAGGGACTGACGAAAAGGTCAAGCGGGGTTTTCTGCTGGCCCGGGATGTCCTGTCACCATTCATCAAGTGAAGAAATTATCAAATTTGAAATGACTAAAACTGGGAGGAAACTAAAATGAAGAACCTACTTTATGGTGTTGCTGCTCTTGCAGTTTCAGCGTCTCTTTCAACTGTGGCGATGGCTGACGGGCACAAGCAATACACAATCGGAGTGTCCAACACCGTTCAAGGTAATGGTTGGCGCGAACAGATGATTTGCGCCATGCGTGCGCAAGCTCTGGTCGAAGCCGATGTGACGAACCTGATCGTTGCGCATCGCAACACCGATTCAGCCGGGCAACTGGAAGACATCAACAACCTCATCGAAGCGGGTGTAGACGCCATCGTGCTGAACCCATCCAACCCGGATGCTCTGAATTCGGCACTGGAAAAAGCAATGGCGCAAGATATCGTCATTGTTGCCGTGGATGCCGGTGTTTCGGCTGAAGGCGCCTACATTCTTTCGAACAATCAAGAAGAATACGCCTATCTTGGCGCCAAGTGGTTATTTGAACAGCTCGGTGGCAAAGGTGACGTTGTCTATATGCGAGGCATTGCTGGCGTATCAGCCGATACTGACCGCGACAACGGCTTTAAACGCGCGTTGGCAGAACACCCCGATATCAATGTGGTGCATGAAGTTTTCACCGGCTGGCAGCAAGACCAGGGTAAGCAACAGATCTTTGATTACCTGGCCACCGGCATCCCGTTTGACGGTGTCTGGACCAGCGGCATCGACAATGTAATTGTCGACGCGTTCACTGAATCCGGCGCTCCCCTGGTTCCAATCGTCGGCGCAGACAACGCAGGATTTGTTCAATATCTGACCGAGGTTGAAGGATTGAACGGCGCGGCCGTGACAAATCCTGGCTCAGTCGGCGGCGCAGGCATTGCTCTGGCTGTCGACATTCTTAACGGCAAGGCACCTGAGAACAAAACCGTTCTTGTAGATCCTGTGCTTTGGGAGAATGCGACGGACGCAGGCCGTGAAACGATCACAGCGGCTCAGAATCCTAACCTTGACCCAGAGTGGCCCGTATCAGTGACCGTTCCCGGCTGGACCGATTACACGATGGAACAAATCATCGACTGTAAGGGACCCGGCGAGGGCTGATCCGAATTGACTGGCCTTCCGCCTTTAGCTGGGCGGAAGGCAAATCCAACCTACTCGGTATTCAAGGACTTCCATGAGCAGCACACCACTTCTCGACGCGTCTGACGTGGCCAAAAGTTTTGGCGCCGTACGTGCGTTGACCAATGCGCACCTCACGGTTGCTGAAGGCGAGATCGTCGCCTTGATGGGCGCAAATGGTGCTGGCAAGTCCACTTTCGTCAAGATCATTACCGGTGCCCTTAAACCCGACACTGGACAGGTATTGATCAGAGGCAAACAAGCGTTTGTCGGAAGCCCCGCCGAGGCGCGCCGTTCCGGTTTGGTGCCGGTTTATCAAGAACCCTCACTCATTCCTGATCTCGACGTATCCGACAATCTTCGGCTGACAGACACACCTGTCGATCAGTTTCAAAACTGGGTTACAGAACTTGGTATCGAAGGTCTGAAACTATCGGCAATGATTGGCGACCTGCCACTTGCTACACTGCGCATCCTTGATCTGGCGCGCGCGCTGGCTGTTGAACCAGATGTCCTCTTGCTGGACGAAATGACCGCGGCGCTGCCGGCGGATCTGGTTGAACGCGTATTGAAGACCGTAAGGCGCAAAGCAAATGACGGGATGGGTGTGATCTATGTTTCTCACCGTTTCACCGAGATTTCGGAACTGTGCGATCGGGCCACTGTGTTGCGGGATGGCATGTCTGTCGGAGATCTCGACATTGAACCCGGCGTAGAAGAACGCGTGGTCGAATTGATGCTGGGTCAGAAGATTGACATTGGAACACGTCAGATCCTTCGAGCAAATGAACCACAGGCTAAGACACCGCGCCTGAGCATTAAGTCACTGGCTTTTGAGCCCAGTTTTTCGGATGTTTCGTTCGACTTATTCCCCGGCGAGGTCCTAGGGGTGGTCGCGCTTGAGGGTCAGGGGCAGGATGAACTGTTTGAGGTTCTTGCGGGCTTTGATCGCCCGTCTTCAGGATCGATGGAAGTTGATGGAAAGCCCGTAAACTTCGCCCACCCCGCCGACACCATTGCCGTCGGGATAACTTTCGTTCCGGGCGATCGTTCAGACGCTCTGCTGGCGCAAAGGTCAGTTAAAGAAAACATCGCTCTGCCATTTTCTGCCCGGCTCAAGAACTGGGGACCAATAAAACTGCGGCATGAGCGCGATCGGGTCGCTTATGCGGTCGAGAAACTGCAGATCGACACACGCGCGCAGGGCGAGGTGCAAAGGCTTTCAGGTGGCAACCAACAGAAAGTCACCATTGGTCGCTGGCTCGCGACAGGTGTCGAAACCCTGCTTCTATTCGATCCGACCCGTGGCATCGATGTGCGCACAAAACGCCAGATTTACCCGCTTGTCCGTGAGTTGGCAGATCAAGGAGCGGCGGTTCTATTCTACACGTCCGAGTTGGAAGAAATCCCACTTGCCTGTGACCGCGCGGTCGTAATCTTCAACGGTCGTGTGGTTGATGTGATTGATGCCGCTGACGCGGATGAACAAACACTGATGCGTGCGGCCTATGGCCTGACCGAGACGGAGGGCGCGGCGTGAGCGTGGCCATCCGAAAACACGCATGGGTCATGGGGTTAGCGATTCTTCTCATGGTCCTTTTGACCATCACAAAATTGATACAGCCAACTTTCGGTGCGTCAGGACTGGAGAGTATTGCCCGCGCCGCCCTGCCCTTTGCTTTCGCAACCGCCGGTATGGCCATCGTCGTAATTGTCGGCGGTATCGACCTGTCTGTTGCGTCTATGATGGCGGTCTGTGCTGTGACTGCAGCCGTTCTGATGGAGCGCATGGCCGGTGTACCGGCCTTGTTTATCGTGTTGGGGGTCGGGTTTTTGATGGGGTTGATCAATGGTCTTTTGATCGTTGTAACGCGCGTGCCCGACATCGTTGTGACACTCGCCATGCTGTTTGTCTGGGAAGGCGTCGCGCTGTTGATACTTGAGACACCGGGCGGCGCGACTGCAGATTGGCTGGAACAGGCAATACGCGGTCAGTTTCTATTCGACGGGCTGCCTAAGGCATTGCTCATCGTTGCCTTTGGCATCGCTGTTGTCTGGTTGCCGATCCGGCGCTCCAAACTCGGGCTCTCGATTTACGCCACCGGATCAGACGAGCTTGCCGCCTTCCGTTCTGGTGTTTCAGTGGGAAGAACAAAGATAGCAGCCTATGCGCTATGCGGGCTGTTTTGTGCCATGGGCGGTCTAAGCCTCGCTGCGCTGACCGGGATTGGAGAGCCGGTACCGGGGCCATATCTTATGGCCTCGGTCGCGGCCGTAGTTCTGGGCGGTGTCGTGCTGGGCGGTGGCAAAGGCGGTCTGCTTGGGCCGATCATCGCGGTGTTCATTTTGCGGATCATTCGAACGATCCTGACATTGCTTGCCGTCGATCCAAACGTGACCACGATTATCGAAGGCACAATTATGGTTCTCGTCGTTATGCTGGGCACGGCGGCTTCATTGAAGGGAGCCCGCCGATGAGCATGGACACCACAGATCTGCCGATGGTCCGCTTTGGCCGTTATCTGCGAGACAACCCGATCATCCCGCTATTGGTCTTCCTTGTCCTGATGATCGCTGTGCTCGAAATATTGCGGCCAGGTATCGTAACCCCGGTCCGAGCGGGTCGGGATGGGCTGATCTCTACTTTTTGGGTTGGCAACCTGATCAAGTTTGCAATTCCGTTGGCGATGCTTGCGGCTTGTCAGGTTCTAACAATGCTAACCGCAGGAATAGATCTCTCGGTCGGGGTAGTTGCCACCGTGTCAGCCTTCGTTTGCGCAACACTTAGTGCGATTTGGGGCGTGACACCTGCAGTATTGATCGCGCTGTCAGCTGGCCTAGTTGTGGGCGTTGTAAATGGCATCGGCGTGGGATTGGTCCGGGTCCATCCATTGATCATGACCCTAGGAACAGGGTTAATCGCCACCGGATGTCTTCAGGTCTATCAACGCCTCGTCATCAATGCTGGCACCGAAATTCCCGCCTTCCTTGCCTGGCTCGGAACCGGCCGCACCGCAGGAATGCCGAACGGCCTTTTTGTATTCATCCCGTTTGCGCTCTTTATCCTGTGGCTCATGCGCTATACAGGATTTGGTCGGCTTCTGTTCGCCCTAGGCTCCAATGAGCAGGCCGCTAAGCTGTCCGGGGTCCGAGCATGGCAGGTCTATCTGGGGCTCTACGTGCTTTCAAGTTTGATCGCTGCGCTGGCTGGCTTGCTCTATCTCGGCATGATCCGTCAAACTTCGCTGAGCCTTGCCAACCCCTTATTGTTACCCTCTGTCGCTGCGGCGGTGATCGGCGGCACATCAATCTTCGGAGGTCGTGGCAGTTTCGCAGGTGCGATTGTGGGCGCACTTATTCTGCGTGTGCTGGATACTATGCTAACATTGATGCAAATGCCGGAAGGTGCGCGCACGGCCCTGTTTGGGCTGATCATTCTTGCAGTTACCGCACTCTACGTCAGGATCACCGGCACGCGCTAAAGGGAGTTTCCAATGGCCAAATTCCGGATCGTCGGCATCAGTTTCGATCACATGCATATAGGTGACTTGCTTCGGATGGTGCACGATCATCCAGACGCTGAAATCGCCGGTATATTCGATCCTGATTGGGACAAGATGAAGGCAGCGGCAACGGCCTTCAGCGTTCCCGAAGATCGGATCTTTACCGACTTCGACACATGCATGGCTGCGGGACCCTACGACATGGCAATTCTTTGTGTGGCAACGGCTCAGCATGCGGAATATACCGAACGTCTGGCCTCTTACGACCTGCATGTTTTTGTCGAAAAGCCTTTTGCCGCATCTTCTGATGATGCGCGCCGCATGATGGCTGCAATGGATAGGACCGACAAGCAGTTGATCATCAACTGGCCTTTGCGATGGGTCGAAAGCCATGTGACGGCCAAACGGTTGATTGATGACGGGATGATCGGCGACCTGCACGAAGTGCATTTCTACGACGGAAATCGCGGACCTCTGTACCATCTGGCCGACAAGGTCGAAGTCACCCCGGACGAGGTTGAGCGTCAGAAACCGAACTCATGGTGGTATAAGCGGGCATCGGGCGGTGGGTCGCTGTTGGATTACCTTGGCTACGGCGCGACGCTTGGAACCTGGTATATGGGGGGCGAGGAGCCGATCGAGGTGACATGCACAGTCGATGAGACACCGGGGATTGAGGTCGATCAACACGCCATTGCCGTTTGCCGTTATGAAACCGGGCTCTCAAAAATGGAAACGCGCTGGGGCACCTTCACCGACCCGTGGACAACGCAACCTCAACCAACTTGCGGATTCGTCTTTGTGGGCACAGACGGCACCATTTCATCGCCCGATTATGCCGATCACATAACGGTTCAAACCCGCACACGACCTGACCGGCACGAGATACCAGTGACTCCGCTACCGTTAGGTGAACGAAATGCGATTGAGTACGTCCTTGACTGCATATCCAGAGAAGTCCCGGTCAAAGGGCCACTGGATCCAGCACTTTGCCTGACAGCGCAACGGATCGTCGATACAGCGCTCCGCTCGGCATATGAAAAACGAACACTTCGGTTACTCGCATGACCTCAGACAGTGCCAATACAGACCAGTACGCACTAAAATCTGCTCATCTGCACGAAATCGATGCGCCGGATCTGCAGTATCTTCCACCAATGCCTCGACGCTATGAACCCCGGATCGGGGTTATTGGTACGGGTGGGATTTCTGCAAGCCATCTTGATGCCTACCGAACAGCAGGCTGGGACGTCGCCGCAATCTGGAACCGTACGCGCTCAAAGGCTGAAGAGAAAGCTGCTGAATACTGCCCCTCTGCACGCATCGAAGATGACTGGGAGGCGCTTCTTGCCGATAGCGAGATCGACGTTGTCGATGTCACGCTGCACCCCGAACATCGTGTGCCAATCATCAGAGCTGCCCTGCAAGCAGGCAAACACGTGCTCAGCCAGAAGCCTTTTGTTACCGACCTCGATCTGGGTAATGACCTTGTGAAGCTGGCAGATGATCAAGGCGTTAAACTAGCGGTAAACCAGAACGGTCGTTGGGCCCCGCACCTGTCCTGGATGCGTGAGGCGGTTTCAGCCGGATTGATCGGTGATGTTCTGTCGGCCCATATCTCAATTCACTGGGATCACAGCTGGACTGCAGGTACCCCGTTTGACGAAATCGACCAGCTGATACTTTACGACTTTGGAATTCACTGGTTCGACTTTCTTGCGTCTCTTGTCGGAGATAGAGCAGAAAGCGTCTTTGCAGCTGCTACATCTGCACGCGGCCAGGCCAACAAAGTGCCTCTGATGTCGCAGGCTCTGGTTCGTTTGGACCAAGGCCAAGCAAGCCTGGTTTTTGACGGGGGCGTTCCCTTTGGGCCTCGCGATACAACATACGTTGCAGGTACGACCGGTAGCCTGACATCAGTTGGACCGGATCTGTCGACGCAATCTGTGACACTTGAGACAGCGCATGGCATTGCGCGGCCTGCACTCGAAGGACAATGGTTCAACGACGGGTTTCGTGGCGCCATGGGGGAGCTTCTTTGTTCAATTGAAGACGACCGAGAGCCCTCAACATCTGCAAGAACCAACCTAAAATCATTGGCCATCGTTCTCGCCGCGGTTGCTTCGTCTAAACGCAAAAGGGAGGTCGAGATAGGAAGCATTAGGCTCAGGACACATAGCGAATAGATGACCAAAGCGGCGAGAGCGATTTCTGAGAGGAAGACTTTGAGACACCTGTCGAACCGCGTCGCCAGTCCTTCAATCTGCCAAACATGATCTCAATCCGATTGCGACGTTTGTAGCGGCACTTGTCGTATCGGACAGTTGTCTTGCGCTGTTTGCGGCCTGGGATGCACGCGCGTATCCCTTTGTCTTTCAACGCTTCTCTGAACCAATCGGCATCATATCCGCGCTCACCCAGCAACCATTCGACATTTGGCGGGCTGCTGACCAATGCCCTCGCGCTAATGTAGTTGCTGACCTATCCGGCAGTGACAGACAGATCCCAGGGGCTTCATTCGCCATTGTGCTTGAACCAATAGCGCAAAGGGGCTCATCTGTCACAAACCGCATGCAACTTTGTGTTCATGCCGCCCTTGGTGCGCCCGATCAGACATGTGCACCGCTCATTTGAACGCGATGATTCACGCAGCCAAACGGAAATCAATGGGCCTAAATTGTTGTTGTCGCGTGATGTCTTCCACTGAAGCAGAATATACTCCAGCATAGTCCGCGCAGTCTCCAGACCGGTTGCTGAGCAAAAGATTGGTGATGTCCTCAGCCGCGTTCTGAGCATGAGCTTGAACGGCAGTAAATCCTGTAAGAAGCGCGCTGAATGTCAAAACACTCACTCGCATGGTTCGATCTCCTTAGGGTTTTCAGAAATCCAAAAAATGTTGCTCGATGGGAGTTGATGTCAGTCATCCTATCCTCAAAACGCGACGCGGTCCCCTCCTTTCAAGCCCAGGATTTCTCTCGCTTCATCGGGAGTTGCGACCTGACTGCCTTTCTCTCACCGAAGATTCAGGCCGCGATTCTCGACGGCACCCGGCCGCCCGAACTCACACTCAAGCGTCTGGTCAGCGTTACCCACGCACTTGATTGGGCCGAACAGGAATGTCGTTCGACTTTTGACACCTCAAGAACCGGCCTCCCAGATACAGGGTTCGCCCTCCCAGATACAGGGTTCGCCCTCCTTGATCCGTGGGAACAATTCCCTGCTCCACCTTTTTGGGAATTTGCAGCATAGACCTCTGAAAAACATACATTTCTGAGAGGAGAAACTCTGGGTTCCAGACCCATCTCACGAAAATTCCCTGTAAATTGCCGGGTATCAGGGAAATCCCTCCCAAAGCGACCCCGCCAAAATGCGCCACTGAGACTGAGGCCTGAATTGCGTTCTGAGTGTACGGTTTGCTCCGTCTCTGATTGAAAGCGCATGCGCCAACTCGCGGGAATTGCGACTCAATTCCGGGTCAGAAAACACAACTGAAGTGAGACAGGTATGAGTGGCGGTGCTGCCAGACTAATTCGAACCAGTCTCAGTGTGCCGCGGGATCCGCAATTCTTATCCGGAACAAAGTTGACGCCACTCGCTAAGAGCGGCGGCGCGGGTCAGCTTGAAGGTGTCTCGGCTGGTGAGTGATCTTTCTTGGTTGAAGTGGTTTTAGACGGAAGAATGAACGGCAGCGAATTTCTGTAAACTTCGCATGCGCCTGAACCGTTGCATCGCGCGTTCGCGTCGTCGAAACGGAAGATGCGAGTTCTCGACGCGGTTGTTGAGCCACCTGCCCGTCTGTTGTTTTTCGAGCGCGCCCATTTCTCTGAGCGCAGCCTTGTAGGAAGCGAAGCGATCTGTGACGATCTCTTCGGCGCAACCGTGCCGCTTCATCAGTTTCCTGAGGAATTTCAGTGCTACAGCTTTGTTTCGGCGCTTGGAGACAACGGCTTCCAGCACCTCGCCTTCATGATCTACGGCCCGCCAGAGGTAGTACCTTTTGCTATTCACCTTCACAAAAACTTCGTCCACGTGCCACTTCCATTTCGAAAATGCCCACAGTTTCTGGACTCGCTTCCGCCTTATCTCAGCAGCAAACATCGGGCCGAACCTGTTCCACCAATACCGGACAGTTTCGTGGCTCACGTCGATGCCTCGTTCATGCAGCAGATCTTCGACATTCCGAAGCGAGAGCGGAAATCGAATATACAGCATCACAGCAAGGCGGATGATCTCGGGACTGGTCTTGAAGTTTTTAAAAGAGGCAGGTTTGGTCATGTGCAAAAACTACGCAACCGCCCTGCCCCGCTCAAGCAAAGTTCTTCTGACAAGACCTGCAAGGGGTGTCACTTCACTCCCGCGAAGAGTATTTGTTTCTTGCGATCTGCATCCCTTTGACACAAATCGAAATCGTTCTCATGCAAAAAACCCTGAGGGGAGGGCGCAACTAAAAAATGCCCATAATCATCTCGGCCTGCGACTAGCGCAACCAAAGTCTTCACGCCGTTTTGCTGTTTCATTGAGGGCTTTATGAAACGCAACGCCGCACCAATGCGTCTATCGTCTGTGTTATTGGGCCCTGATGCGTGAAAGAGATGCCCGTGATGCATGGATGCCTGCCCCGCACGCAATTCGGCAGCGACCGCATCTTTTTCCTTCACATCGACTGCGATTTCCTGCCCTCGTGACAACAGGTTGTTTTCGCTGAAGGTGTCCACGTGAGGCACGATACGGCTTTTATGGCTGCCAGGAACAAACCTCATACACCCGCTTTGCTCAGACGCTTCTGAAATCGCAACCCAACAGGTTACCTCTTCAGCATCATCCAAACCCCAATAGGTCAAGTCTTGGTGCCACGAGACTATCTTTGATGATCGCGCTTCTTTTACGAAAAGTGCTCCGCTCCAAACCATGAGGTCCGGCCCTAACACTGTTGAAGCAGCCTCAATCAGCTTCGGATGGCGAAGAAGTGCATCGAATGATGGTATTAGCCTGTCCGGATAAGAATATAGAAGCTTGAGTTTCTCCGGGTCGTCTCTGAGAATGCGCTCTGCTTTCTCAAAACCATCGCGCAGCGTTTGGACCTCGGAAGCTGTCAGGATATCCAGCGGCGCTACGAAACCGTCTCTTTCATAAGCCTTTGCAGTATCACGCATTCGTCTATCCATCGTCATTTTCCGGAAACGTTAACTGTACCTTCATTGATTGGCTTCGATCAGACGCGACCTCAAAGGCAGTGACAACCTCGCCAACTTCGAAGGAATGCGTCACCAACTGGTCGACGTTTATTAGTCCGCTTCTCATCATCTCGACCGCGACTGAGAACTCGGAATGGAAACGGAAAGACCCGCGAAGCACTATCTCTTTTGAAGTCAACGCTTGCATCGGCACTGTCATATCTCCGCCCAGACCAAGCTGAACCAATGTTCCACCCGGTCGCAAGCATGCGACTCCAGAAGCCAGAGCAGATTGAGCCCCGGAACACTCCAGTTGGACATCAATCTGGCCCTTGTCCTTTTCAAACGTCTCCAGTTTTTGCGGATCGGCGTAAGTGTTGATGGCATCGTCTGCCCCGCATTCACGCGCCAAAGCGAGGGTCTGGTCCGAGATATCGGTCGCCACTATTCTGGCCGCCCCTGAACGACGTGCTGCCAAGATCGTGAGGCAGCCGATCGGACCGCATCCCGTGATAAGTACAGTTTTACCTAAGAGGCTCCCAGCTTGTTTAATCGCGTGCAAACAGACCGCCAGAGGTTCGGCCATAGCGGCCTGCGCGGGGCTCAACCCATCTGCCGGAACACATTGACCTGCTTTTGCCACGAGTTTGCTTTGAAAAGCGCCTTGGATATGCGGGAACGGCATCGCGCTGCCATAGAACTTCATATCAAGACAGTGGTTTTGCTGCCTGTTCAGACAATAAATGCAGGCTTGGCAAGGGCGGGATGGAGAAACTGCAACGAGTTGACCTGAGTGCACCCCCTGCACACTTGACCCAACTTTCACGATTTCCCCGGCGACTTCGTGTCCAAGTACCATCGGTTGACGCAACTTTATCGCACCGAAACCACCGTGGTTGTAGTAATGCAGGTCAGATCCGCAAATCCCACCCGCGCGCATGGCAATCAAGACTTCGTCTGGCCCCACATCGTGTACGTCTCGGTTTTCCAACCTCAGATCTTTTGCGGCATGGATAACAACAGCAACACTGGCCGAAGACATTGCACAGACTCCCTATACAGATTGCCAAAAGATACGGATAGTCGGTGCTGACAACCAAGGGGTTTTTGCATGACGCTTGAAATGTTCAACCTAAAGGGAACACGCGCACTAGTAACAGGCTCTAGCCAAGGCATTGGATTTGCGTTGGCCCGTGGCTTGGCTGCCGCCGGTGCTCAGGTCGTTTTGAACGGGCGCGACACCGCGAAGCTAGCGGCAGCAGCATCCGAGTTGAGGGAAACAGGCGCCTCGGTACGTGAACTTTCGTTCGATGTAACCGATCATGAAGGTGTCCGATCTGCCGTGGACAACTTTGAAGAGTACGCCGGCCCCATAGACATCCTGATAAACAACGCCGGAATGCAACACAGGACGGAGTTACAGGATTTCCCCGCTGAAGCGTTCGAGCGCCTACTACAGACAAATGTTGCGTCCGTCTTTCACGTCGGTCAGGCTGTGGCACGGCACATGATTGAAAGAAAGTCAGGCAAGATCATTAACATTGCTTCGGTTCAATCCGCATTAGCAAGACCGGGTATTGCGCCTTACACGGCGACAAAAGGCGCCGTGACCAACCTTACAAAGGGAATGGCAACTGATTGGGCTAAATATGGTCTAAACTGCAATGCCATTGCGCCTGGATATTTCGATACACCTTTGAACGCCGCATTGGTTGCTGACCCAGAGTTCAGTGCATGGCTTGAGAAACGCACCCCAGCCGGTCGCTGGGGCAATGTAGAAGAACTTGTCGGCGCCGCCATATTCCTTGCCTCCCCTGCATCCAGTTTCGTCAATGGACATACTCTCTACGTTGATGGCGGAATAACGGCGTCACTTTGATTTGTGTCTTTCAACCGTCTGCTAGGTACGACTGACGCAGGTTTCGTTTAAAGCGCCGACGCCAAAGCAATCACCACAACAACCATCAATGAAGCCGCCATCGCAAAGTTGATCCTTTGATGTGAACTCTCACTTAAATCAAGGCTGCCCAGCTTTGCGCCAGCACCCAGCCAGATCATGTGAACTGGCACCCAAATCATATTGAATACTACGATTTTTATGACGACCTCCCAAACGGGCGCATCGGGCATAAAGGCAAACCCTGAAAACAATGCAGTGCCGACCACGTAAGCCTTGGGATTAATGAACTGAAGTGTCAGCCCGTTCGCAAAACCAAGTGGCGAGACCGCGGGGGAAAACCCGACCTTTGAGCCAGCGCTTGCAATACGCCAGGCGAGAAATCCCAAATACCCGACAGAGGCAAATAGCAGCAAAGTTCTAAGTACCGGTATAGCCAAAGCTACTGCAGCGACTCCAGAAACAACCAACATCATGTTGATGAACCCGCCCAGCATCAAACCGGCCACAAAAGCGAGCCCAGCTCGAAAACCAAATGCTGATCCAATACCCGCAGTTGTCAAAACACCTGGGCCAGGCGTAATCAACAGAAAGAAAACCGCAACGGCAAATTCAAACACTGTTCAGATTGGCCTTTTACAGATCTCTGCATTCCGGCACAGCTGTGATCACCGATCCGTCCTTAAGGTGTTGCAGGAGATTGTCGACAGTTAGGTCACCCATAGCTGCACGCGTCTCAATAGTCGCGCTACCAGCGTGAGGGAGCAGAACGACATTGGACAGCTCGCGCAATGCTTTTGGAACACGCGGTTCGTCCTCGAAAACATCAAGCCCTGCCCACCCGAGCTCACCGTTTTGCAATGCATTAATGAGGGCAGTTTCGTCGACGATCGAACCTCGACTAACGTTTATCAGAGTGCCGCCTGCCCCCAACGCGTGCAGCACCTCAGCGTTGACCAGCTTGTTGGTCGAAGGACCGCCGGGCGTGATGCATATGAGGACGTCCACATGTTCTGCCATTTCAACCAAATTGTCGAAATACGGGTACGGGACATCCTTTTGATTGCGGGTGTGATAAGAAATTTCGGGGGCCCACGGCTCCAACTTATCAACGATCGCCTGACCAATGCGACCAAGACCAAGAATGCCTATCTTTTGATTGTCCGCTGATCGCGTCAAAGGGGCATTACCTTCAACTTCCCACCGTCCGGACCGAACGTAATCATCGTCACGTATGAGCTCTCGATAACATGACAGAAACAGCAGAACGGCGGTGGTAGCGACTTCTTTGTTCAAAACATTGGGTGTGTGCGTAACAACAATCCCACGCTCAACCGCAGCATTTGCGTCGACAGCGTCGTAACCGACCCCATAGACACTGATCATCTTCAGGTTACTGAGTGATGTCATCAGGTCATGGGGAACACCATCATGTCCGTTCGTTACAATATGCGTAACACTTTCAGCGTTGAAATTGTCCAATTGATGAATGTCGAACGCTGCGGACAGGCGCTCTCGCATCCGTTCAGTGATCCCTCCGATTTGCAACAAGTCAGTCATCTTGACCAACCTTTTGCCGCTGAACACCAAGCCCATCGATGCGAAGCTCCATGACGTCGCCTTTTTTCAGATAAATTGGCTCCGGTTTGATCCCCATTCCAACACCGGGCGGTGTTCCAGTTGAAATTACGTCACCGGGGTGCAGTGTGAATAGTTGGCTTAGATGCTCTATGATCTCGGTAACGGAAAAGATCATCGTAGCAGTATTCCCGGTTTGCATGCGCTGACCGTTTACATCCAGTGACATTCCAAGGCTTTGAGGATCAGGCACCTCATCCCGGGTCACTAGCCACGGGCCGGTAGGGCCAAATGTGTCGCACGATTTTCCTTTGGTCCATTGACCGGTCAGTTGAGTTTGAAAATGCCTTTCCGACACGTCATTTACGATGCAATAGCCCGCAACATATTCGAGTGCGTCGGCCTTGGAAACGTATTTGGCCGTCTTACCGATGACGACCCCTAGTTCGCATTCCCAGTCGGTATGTGTAGACCCCCGCGGCATAACAACATCGTCATAGGCACCTATGACGGCTGAGTTTGCCTTGAAAAAAAGGATCGGATGCTCGGGAATATCTGCGCCGGTTTCTGCAGCATGGTCCGAGTAGTTCAATCCGATGCAAAGAAATTTACCGATGTCACCGACACACTGTGCGATACGAGGATCACCCTCCACAATTGGCAGGTTACTCGGATCTAATGAGCGCAGACTATCAAGAGTTCCGTCATCTAAAATCTCGCCGGTGATATCATTGATGTGAGCGGACAGATCCCGCAAATGCCCCTCAGAGTCGACCAGGGCAGGCTTTTCCGAGCCCTCGGCTCCGTAACGAACTAGTTTCATTTCTTTTCCTTTTAGTGATTGTCGCGTGGCATGAAGCCTCGCGCAATATCGCGGTAGTTTTCTGCACCTTTGAGCGTCATACCGCGATCCAACCGATCTACTTTTTCGCGAAATATTTCCTGCCACGGGGATTGGTTGGGCGGCATTGAATACCCACCTTTTGCCTCCAGATCGCGGGCGCGTTCATGCAGTTCTTCAAGCGAAACCAGCATATCTGCTGTGCCTTTGCCTAGATCGATGCGCAGTCGGTCGCCAGTTCGCACCAAGGCCAACCCACCGCCCTCTGCTGCTTCGGGTGAAGCATTCAGGATAGACGGGCTTCCTGATGTGCCGGATTGCCGGCCATCACCGATGCAAGGAAGAGCTTCGATGCCTTGTTTCAACAAATATGCAGGTGGACGCATGTTCACGACCTCTGCGGCACCTGGGTACCCTCTTGGTCCTGCTCCGCGCATAATCAGAATACAGTTTGCGTCTATTTTTTCTGCGGGATCATCGATCCGATGGTGAAAATCCTCGGGCCCATCAAACACAACCGCCCTGCCCTCAAACGCATTTGGATCATCCGGGTTCGACAGGTAGGTCTCTCGAAATGCCTTTGAGATCACAGATGTCTTCATAATCGCACTCTCGAACAGGTTGCCCGAGAGATTGATGAACCCCGCCTGTTGCTTAACTGGGCTACTGACAGGCTTGATTACGTCGCTATTCTGAGACCGGCGCGTCGAGCAGTTATTGCCCATCGTCTTACCGTTCACCGTTATCGCATCGGGATGCGGCAGCAATCCAGCATCAAGAAGCTCTCCGACAACGGCGGGTACACCTCCGGCCTGTTGGTAATCTTCGCCCAGATACTCACCCGCTGGCTGCATGTTAACCAACAGAGGAACGTCGTGGCCAAGTTTCTGCCAGTCATCGTTGGTCAACGGAACACCAAGGTGCCGAGCGATCGCATTCAGGTGGATCGGCGCGTTCGTCGATCCGCCAATCGCAGAGTTGATAACAATCGCATTCTCAAAAGCCTGACGTGTCATCACATCGCTGGGGCGTAAATCCTCCCAGACCATGTCCACAATGCGTCTACCTGTTTCATAACTGATTTGACCGCGCTCTCGATACGGGGCAGGTATGGCTGCTGATCCCGGCAATTGCATTCCCAAGGCTTCAGCAAGCGAATTCATGGTCGTTGCTGTCCCCATCGTATTGCAATAACCCACCGAAGGTGCCGCGGCGGCTGCGATCTCCATGAACTCATCGGTGTCGATTTCATCAGCCGCAAGGTCTTCGCGCGCTTTCCAAATAACCGTTCCTGATCCGGCGCGCTCACCTTTCCACCAGCCGTTGAGCATTGGGCCGACCGACAGCGCAATCGCTGGGATGTTGACGGTCGCAGCGGCCATAAGAAGAGCGGGCGTTGTCTTGTCGCAACCAATGTTCAGAACAACGCCATCAATCGGGTACCCGAATAGACTCTCAACGAGGGACAGATAAGCTAGATTGCGGTCGAGAGAGGCCGTTGGCCGTTTACCGGTCTCTTGTATCGGGTGGACTGGTATTTCGATGCACGTTCCCCCGGCAGCGATGATTCCGTCGCGAACGCGTTTGGACAACTCGATATGATGCCGGTTGCAGGGGCTCAAATCACTCCCGGTCTGAGCAATCCCAATGATCGGCTTGCCTGATTGCAGTTCTGCGCGGGTCAACCCGTAATTCAGGTATCTTTCTAGATACAATGCCGTCATCTCAAGGTTCTCAGAATTCATGAACCACTTGCGAGATCGCAGATCATTTTTTGATATTTTAGTCATTGGCCTGACCATCCCCCGTCAATTATGTGCGTGTGTCCCGTGGTGAATGCACTTTCATCGCTCGCCAGATAGACGACCAATGCAGCAATCTCTTCTGCCTTCGCTACACGCCCCATAGGCTGACGCGCCACAAATTGTGCAAGGGCTTCTTCTCTGCTGCCCAGTTGCTCTCCCAACGCATCTACGCGGTCACGCCAACTGGGACTGTCGACTGTTCCCGGACAAATGCAATTGCACCGAATTCCTTGTGTTATGAAGTCCACGGCTACTGATTTAGTCAGCCCAACAACAGCAGCCTTTGTCGTTCCATATACACAACGATTTGGCGCACCGATTATGGAACCCAGTGCGGAAGACATATTGATTATCGAGCCTCCTCCGCGCTCTAGCATCCCCGGCAATACAGCCTTTGTCGTGCGCACCATTGAGCGCACATTAAGGTCCATGGCGAAGTCCCATTCTTCATCGGTCGCATCCAGAATCGTTCCGTGATGCACGAACCCGGCGCAGTTGAACAAAACGTCCGGCTTCGCTCGCGCAACCCCATGATGAATACTGTCATTATTCGTCACATCCATCTCGAAAATTTCGAGATTTTCGTGATTCTGATCGCGAATCAAATTTAAACTTCCAGGGTTAATATCCGTCGCATAGACTTTCGCACCCTCTCTTGCCATCGCAATTACGCTTGCAAGTCCGATCCCTTGCGCGGCGGCTGTGACCAGGACGTTTTTTCCCTTAAGTCTCTCTGACATATATATTTTCCGACCCTAAAAGTGGCGACTGGACAAGTGTTACTTCGTCCCACAGATCAACCGAGAAGCAGAGAAACCTTGGCGGATTTGCAACGACTTCTGGCATGTGGGCCCAGAGCCGTTAGCGTATGACAGAGATTTTGGTTTGGCCATAACCATGCGTGGCGCACCTTCGGAAGGACAGAGGATTATGAGCAAGCAGTTCAAAGTAGCTCTATTGGGAACCGGCCTGATGGGCGCTCCTATGGCGAGGAATATTTTGCGCGCCGAATTTCCGCTAACCGTATGGAACCGCAGCTTGAAAAAGGCAAAACCGTTGACGGCAGAAGGCGCGACATTGGCGGAAACTGCCCCGCTGGCGGTTTCGGGTGCAGACGTAATAGTAACCATGCTGTCGGATGGGTACGCGACCGGCGCGCTACTTTCTGACGAGGCTTTCCGCGAACAACTCAAACCGGGGATGATCTGGATTGATATGTCCAGCGCTAAACCCGAACACGCCAGAGAGCAATCCGCGCAATTATCCTCGATGGGGGTGCAGCATCTGGACGCCCCGGTTTCCGGTGGCACCAAAGGTGCCGAAGCTGGCACCCTTGCGATCATGGTCGGTGGTGATAAGGACGTTATGGAGCGCGTGCGACCGGTTCTGACAGCAATAGGCCGGCCTGTGCATGTTGGCCCAAGTGGTTCCGGTCAATTGTGCAAATTGGCCAATCAAACAATTGTCGCTGTGACAATATCTGCTGTCGCCGAAGCGACACTACTGGCTCAGCAAGGCGGTGCAGACCCATCCGCGTTGAGGGCCGCGCTGAAGGGGGGCTTTGCGGATAGCATTATTTTGCAACAACATGGCGAACGCATGTCTGACGGAAATTTTGTACCCGGAGGTTTGTCTAAGTTTCAAATAAAGGATTTGGACAACACACTAGAGGAAGCGCGCAGCCTTCGCGTTGAGCTACCCAGCACCCAATCTGTGCGCGACCGTTTCGAATATTTGATAAACGAAATGGATGGGGCTGAGCTGGATCATTCGGCCTTGTATTTGGAACTTAAAAAACGGAACGGGATGCTGTGACGAGGATCCTTGTGTTAGGCGGTGGAGGAATGCTGGGCCAGAAACTGGCTCATGGAATTTCGACCCAAGAAACTTTTGGACCAGAAGCCCAAATCTCACTGTTCGATCTCTCGTTCCCGCTCGACAGTGCGCCAGGTAAGCAAATTGTGGGGAACTTGACTGCGCCAGGCATCGCCAAGTCTGTTGCAGCTCAGCGCCCGGTCGTCATATTCCACCTTGCAGCTATCGTTTCAGGCCAAGCTGAGAAAGACTTTGCGTTGGGCTGGGATGTCAACCTTATGGCGACCTGGGCACTGCTGAATGCACTCAGAGATGAACACGCAGCATCAGGAGGCGAGTACACGCCTCGTCTGGTTTTTGCCTCGTCCATAGCAGTTTTCGGAGCACCGTTCCCTGAAAAGATTGGCGATGAGTTCCTCTCGGCACCTTTGACCAGTTACGGAGCGCAGAAAGCAGCGTCTGAGTTGATGATCACGGATTTCAGCAGGAAAGGATACATCGACGGTATTTCCTTGCGCTTGCCCACTTTGTGTGTACGCTCGGGCAAGGCCAACGCTGCCGCTTCTTCCTTCTTTTCAGGTATAATCCGAGAGCCACTGAATGGAGATGAGGCTGTCTTACCAGTTGCCGTAACTGTTCGCCACTGGCACGCCAGCCCCCGCGCCGCTGCGACTTTTTTGACCCATGCAGCAACACTGGACACGCAGCTTTTGAATGACAGACGCGCATTAAACATGCCGGGCGTAAGTTGCACCGTCGCCGAACAAATCGAAGCGCTGCGCGATGTGGCCGGTCAAGATGCAGTTGGCCTCATCAGGCGAGAACCCGACGAGGCAATCGAACGAATAGTCAAGAATTGGCCGCGCGACTTTCAAACAGATCGCGCTCGAGAGTTGGGGTTCAAGGCGGAATCAAGCTTCGACGAAATCATTCAGGTGTATTTGGAAGACGATTTTCGGCTTTAGTCGCCCATCGTCTTTCCAGTTAGGTGGCGTTTCAGATGATCGTGAATCTTTTCTCGTGTTAACTGCTCATCCCCTGACAATGCTGCTTCAAGTATATCGGCATGGTGTCTTATGTTTTGAGAAATGAACTCAAAGTTCCGATCTGCCACCATCAATTGCTGTCTGAATTGCGCGTAAGCTCGGCTATGCATTTGTTTTAAGGTTTCCGAGCCACAGGCAGAAATAAGCGTTTGGTGAAACTCCTTCTCCGAGGCAAACCATATCTCGATAAGGCCGCTCGGGTCGTCTGTGGAGTGTATGCGTTTTTCGATATGGCTAAGTTTGTGATGAGCGGCCGTCAATCTTGCTTCCCAATCCACTCCGCCATTGCGGATCGACATCGCAGTGCCTTCGGCCTCCAACAAAACACGGACGTGTGTCAATTCGATAAGCTTCTGCGGCGAACGCATCGGCACGCGGAAACCTTTTTGTTCCTGAAAGTCCACCAATCCAACAGCGGCCAAACGAAAAAGGACTTCCCGAACCGCACTCGCAGAACAGCCATACTCATTACGAAGTTCTTCGGCTCTCACCTTGGCTCCATGCTCAAATCCATTAGAGATTAGGCGCATTTTAAGGTCTTGATAAATATCGATTTCTTCTTTCATCCAGGTATGCGCCTTCAATTTTTGTCCAAGTAGCGTCGTAAGCAATTTTTCGAATTTATGCAATAATCTCGAAATTTTTAGAAATTTCAAATTTTTCTTGTTGCATTCGATTCGTCGGCTTAACGTCTATCTGCGTGACAGCAGCGGAGGCGACAAGATCTCCCACTAAGCGCAATGCTCAACGTCTGGGAGGACACCATGAAAATAGTCAAGACAGCGGCCGTGGCGGCCGTAGCCACGACAATGGCAGCCGGTTTCGCGATGGCTGAAACAACGAAACTTAGAATTCAAACCCATTTTTCGCCCGAAACTCTTTCTGGTCAGATGGCTGCAAAATTCGTTGAAGACATTCAGGAGATGTCGAACGGCGAAATCGAAGTTGAAATGTTCTATTCCTCTTCAGTGGTCAAATCAGTTGAAACCTTCGATGCCGCTGCTACGGGAATTCTGGACTGCGACATGACGGGCGGCGGCTATCAGACCGGTAAAAATCCGGCCTTCCAGTTTGCGGGCGACCTGCTCGGCGGGTATCAGAACCCATATCAGCAAATGGCTTGGCTTCTTCATGGCGGCGGAAGAGAAGCTGTGAATGATCTATACAACGGCTACGACATGGAGTTCATCGGATGGTGGATTCCCGGGCCGGAGTCGCTTTCTTCGACCAAACCGATTGCAAAAGTGGACGACTTCAAAGATTGGAAATTCCGCTCCCCTCCAGGCCTTGCGACCAAAGTGTTCGCGGAACTTGGTGCTTCTCCGATCGTTATGGACTTCAACGAAATCTTTACGGCTTTGGAAACCGGTATCATTGATGGCGCGGATGCCGCGAACCTGACTAACAACGTGGGACTGGGTCTGTACGAGATCGCAGGTCACACAAACTATCCCGGTTTTCACTCGATGCCGGCAGATCACCTAGCCTGTCGCAAAGAAGTTTGGGAAGCTATGCCTGCGCACCACAAGAAGATCATGGAAGTCGCAATGGATAGCTTGGCATTGCACAATGCCACAATCAATGAAGTGCAGAACGCTCAGACTGCAAAAGACCTGAAAGCAAAAGGTGTTCAGTTGTACGAATGGTCGCCTGAAGACCTGGCAGCGTATCGCGCGGCCGTTCAGGTCGGTTGGACTGAATTCGCGACGACCCCTGAGGCACAGGCGCTTTTGGAAAGCCACATCAACTTCCTGCGTGACCTGGGAGCAATGCAGTAGTCAGGCTTCGACCGAATTACGACGCACGGAGAGGCCGCACTAGCGGCCCCTCCGGATTGGCGCCGGGATCCAGAACTTCATGAAAATCAACAGAATAATAAGTCACATACTGCAGTACGACATGCCGGAAGTTCTGGGCTACTCGCAACAGTATTATGACAAGCGTACAACCCATCTGGTCGAGATTCAGACAGATGAAGGGGTAACCGGTTGGGGGGAGTGTTTTGGTCCCGGAAACGTAGCCATTGCCAACAAGTCTATCGTAGAAAAGGTAATCCAACCATTGGTCCTTGGCATGGACCCTTTGGACAAAGACGTGATCTGGCACAAGGTGTACAACCTTCTGCGAGACCATGGCCAAAGCGGAATGCCAATACAGGCTTTGTCCGGTGTGGACATCGCACTTTGGGATATCACCGGCAAAATCTCTGGCCTCCCCCTCCATAAGCTTGTCGGCGGCGCGCATCGCACAAGCGTTCCTTGCTACGGCTACGGCATGATGCTTCGGGATGAACCGATTTCTAGTCTGGCCAGCCGTTTTGAGGAGGAAGCCGCAAAGATCAAAGAAATGGGATTTACCGCCACCAAAATGAAAACGGGCTTTGGCCCGAAGCCTGATGTGAAGCTGTGCGAAGCAGTTCGACGCGGAGTTGGTGACGACTTTCCTTATATGGTCGATGCAAACCATGCTTATACGACTTCGGACGCATTTTTTGTCGGTCGGGCGTTGGAAGAACTGGACGTATATTGGTTCGAAGAACCTGTCGCGCCAGAAGACATTGACGGGTACCGCGAATTGCGCACTTCGCTGAAAGTCAACATCTCGGGCGGGGAGGCAGTTTTCAATCGCTGGGCTTGGCGCAATCTTCTTGAAAATCGCGGCATCGATATAGCGCAGCCAGAAGTATGCGCTTTGGGCGGTGTTTCAGAGTATCTCAGGATTCTAGCACTATGCCACGCACATTTCACTCCGGTCGTAAATCACGTCTGGGGTAGCGCCATCGCTGTCGCGACTAATCTGCATTTACTGGCGGCCATGCCCCCAATTCCAGGCGGCTTGCATCCTTGGGAACCGATGCTGGAGTTCGATACGACGGACAACAAGTTTCGGGACGATCTGCTGACCGTACCGCTGGAAATTCAAAATCAGGTCAAGGCCAACAACGGCCGTGTCATGATCCCGACTGGCCCCGGACTGGGGGTCGAGCCGGATCGAGACTTTATCGATCACTACAGGATCGAAGGATAGGGACGAGGGTTACGCGATGCACAAGAATTCAGGCGGACCAATTGAATGGCTCATACCGTTGGCCTTCGTCGCGACTGCCAGTTGGCTTGTTTGGCATCTCCCGGCATTCCTATTGGATTGGCTGCCTTACACCTCTGAATCCCTCAAAAGCCAGGTAACGGAAATATATCTGCGCAGCGACGTCACGCCCGAATTACCTGGCGTGTTCGGGGGGTATGTCGACATCATCGACATGGCCGCGCTCGTCCTTCTACCGTTTCTTGCAGTGTTTGGCACCAAGACCGTGCGCCCAGCGACAATGGAGTTCGAAGGCTCGACGGTTATGGATCGTTTCGCCCTGTTCATAGGCCGAGTTACCATGATGATGATCGCAATCATGACTGTCGTCATGCTCTACGAAGTCTTCATGCGTTATATCCTGGAAAAGCCGACCGAGTGGGCCAACGAAATGACACTCTGGTTCGCCAGCTTTGTGTTTTTGATGTCTGGCTACTACGCCATGCAACAACGCAGTCACATTCGAATATTCCTGCTGTACGACGCAGTTCCACGTTGGCTTCAGCGTGTTTTTGATACGGTTTCGACAATCCTGATCGTACTGTTTGCCTTCTTTCTGGTCTACGGCAGCTACAAACAGGTGTTCGTCAACAAGCTCTATAAATGGGAGCTTTATGGCTCCGCCTTCAATCCTCCGATCCCGGCGACGTTGCAGCCGATGGTGCTGATCGTGATTACGCTCGTCGCAATGCAAGCAATTTTGAACTTGATCGCGGATTGGAACAAAGAACCGGAAATCCACACAGATGAACCGGACGAAGACGAAATTGAAATGATCAAACGAGCGGTGGGACAAGACTGATGGATATTGGAACAATCTCACTCATCCTGATGGTCGCCCTGATCGTGCTTCTGGCGATCGGAATGCCCTTGGGTCTGGCCTCGGCTTCTCTTGCTGTTCTGGTTCTGGTCCTGAAGTTTGAACCGACACTGCTTTTGAACCCGTTTTCATTCGGCGACGGGGTTCTCACCGGTCGGCCAGGCACTGGGCCGCTCTATATCCTGGCGCAGAAGATATACGGGCTCTTAACGGACTACGTGCTCATATCAGTTCCATTGTTTATCTTCATGGCGTCGCTGCTAGAGCGGTCCGGGATCGCGCGGGACATGTATTCGTCGTTGAATGTCTGGCTGTCCAGAACACGCGGCGGCATCGCAATCGTGACCTCGATCATGGCGGTGATCATGGCGGCCATGTCCGGCATCATCGGCGGTGAGGTTGTCCTGCTGGGCCTTATCGCCCTGCCCCAGATGCTGCGCCTCGGCTACGATCAGAATCTCGCGATCGGCGTCATCTGCGCCTCGGGGTCGCTTGGCACTATGATCCCTCCCTCGATCGTTCTGATCATCTATGGGCTGATCACCGAAACCTCGATCAAGTCGCTGTTCACCGCGTCTTTCATTCCCGGCTTCATGTTGGCCTCAATGATCATCCTGTACATCATCATCCGCACGCAGTTGAATCCTCATCACGCTCCGCTGCCGGAGCCGGACCCGAACGACCCCGAACCGGCTGAAAAACGCAAACTGTTTGGGGCTTTCATGAGCATCGTCGTCGCCGGATTTTCCACCGTTCTGTTTATCCGGGCTGCGTTCTTCGAGCTTTCCGGATCAAACGCTGCCAGCCAGGGTGAACCAGCGCGGCTGGGGACAGCTGACTACCTGCCCTGGTTTGCCGGCATCACGATCGTCGCCCTACTGCTGATCTTCTTCGTCTTTGGCAGAGAGCGCGCCAAAATAGGGTGGGAAATGGGCAAAGGCCTCGTTGCACCGCTGGTCGTCATCGGCGTCGTTCTCGGCTCGATCTATGGCGGGATCACAGGCATCACCGAGGCAGCAGGCATGGGCGCCTTCGCCGTCCTGATCATCGCTATCCTGCGGGGCGAGGGATCGTTTGAGCTGGTTTGGGACAGCTTGATGCGGACGTTAAAATCCACAGGTACCATTATCTGGGTTACGATCGGGGCCGCCGCGCTGGCGGGTGCCTACACCATTGCTGGCGGGCCCCAATACGTGGCCGACCTGATCGTCGGCCAGGAGCTGCCGACCATGCTGGTCATTCTGGTGATGATGCTGATCTTGCTGTTCATGGGCGCATTCATGGATTGGGTCGGCATCGTTCTGTTGATCATTCCGGTCTTTTTACCGATCGTCCTGCGCCTTCCCATTGAGGAAATCGGGGTCTTTGGCCAGCTAGAGCCGAGTCATGTCGCCATCTGGTTCGGCGTCGTGTTCTGTATGAACATGCAGGTCAGCTTCCTCTCGCCACCTTTCGGACCGGCCGCGTTCTACCTGAAGTCGGTAGCCCCGCCGCATATCAGCCTGACGGATATCTTCCGCGGCTTCCTGCCATTCATCGGGATCCAGTTGCTGGCGCTTTCCGTTCTTCTGATCTGGCCGGGCATCATCGCGCTGCTGTTGTGAGGTTGCACCCATGCTGACACAAGATCAGATTGGCAAGTTCCGGACGGACGGATACCTCGTGGTCGAGGATGTAATTCCCGGCGATGTCCTGGATCGGGTACAGGCCGAATACTCGGATGTCCTGAACCGGCTCTATGACGGTTGGTACAACAAAGGGCTGGTCAAGAACGAGCCGTCGAGAATGACCTTCTGGGACAAACTTCTGTCCGCCTATCAGGCCGGTTGCGACTATTTCCAGCCGCTGGACATCTCGCTGCCCGGTGATCGGATCATGGCGGACACACCGTTACATATTGGGCCCGCAGTGTTCGACTTGCTGACGGCCCAGCCCATGCTTGACGTTGTCGAGCAGTTGATCGGGCCAGAGTTGGTCAGCAATCCGATCCAGCACGTTCGGCTGAAGCCCCCTGCCCTTAAGCTGTGCAAGGACGAGGTGCGCGCGCATATCACCGCAACGGACTGGCATCAGGACCGGGCGGTTGCGTTGGAGGATGCGGACCAGACCGACATGGTCACGGTTTGGATTGCCGTCAACGATGCAACGGTTGAAAACGGCTGCTTGCAAGTGCTGCCAAAGGCACAAGACCAATCAATCCTGCCGCATTGCGCGCGGACACAGACAGGCATTGCCGACGGGTTCATTGACGAAGGCCGAGCCGTGCCCCTTCCTGTCAAGGCAGGCGGGATCATCCTGTTTCACCCTCTGACGCCACATGCTTCGCTGGTCAATGAAACGGACCGGTTCCGCTGGTCGTTCGACATCCGCTTCAGTGCGACAGGCCAACCCACCGGTCGAGATCATTTCCCCAGCTTCATCGCGAGGTCCAGATCGCACCCCGAAACCGAGCTGCGAGATTGGCGCGTCTGCAAGTCCAATTGGGAAGCGGCACGAGCAAGGCTGTCCGGACAGCCGCATATAGATATTCACCGGTGGACATCGGACTCGCCGTTCTGCGCCTAGCTGCTGCCGCCAAGAAAGCTGATTATGACTTTTGTACGTTTAGATCGAATGGATAGCGTGGTGGTTGCAACTCGGCCGCTGGAGGCCGGTAGTATGGTCGAAGATGTCTCGACCAATGCGCGCATCCCTTCGGGACACAAGGTCGCCACGCGTATGCTTGCACCCGGTGATCCGGTCAGAAAATACGCCCAGATTATCGGTTACGCCACCCAACGGATCGAACCTGGCGACCATGTGCACACCCACAATATCGAGTTCCGTAATACCAGCGTGGACTACGAGTTTGCGACGGACCACCGGCCCATGAAACCCGCCACCTCGGTCGATACGTTCATGGGCTACCACCGGGACAACGGTCGGTTCGGTACGCGCAATTACATCGCGGTTCTGACCACCGTGAACTGTTCGGCGACTGCGGCCCGCATGATTGCCAACCACTTCACACCGGACAAGCTGGCAGAGTTTCCGAACGTCGACGGCGTGGTTGCCTTTGTCCACGGAACGGGCTGCGGAATGGCCGACTCTGGCGACGGTTTCGAAGCTCTTCAACGGGTCATGTGGGGGTTTGCGAAACATCCCAACCACGCTGCTGTTCTGATGGTCGGTCTGGGCTGCGAGATGAACCAGATCGACTGGCTGTTGGACGCGTATGGGCTGAAGCAGAGCCCCACCTTCCATACGATGAACATCCAGAACGTCGCCGGATTGCGCCGGACCGTGGAAATGGGCATCAGCAAGATCAACCAGATGCTGCCCCTTGCCAATGAGGCGCGGCGCAGCGAAGCCCCGGCGTCCGAACTGATGGTTGCGCTGCAATGCGGTGGATCGGACGCTTGGTCAGGTGTGACCGCGAACCCTGCGCTCGGACATGCCTGCGACCTGTTGATTGCCCAAGGCGGCACAGGTGTCCTTGCGGAAACGCCCGAAATCTATGGAGCCGAACACCTTTTAACCCGCCGCGCCCTTGGTCGTGCAACTGGGGACAAACTGATCGGACTGATCGATTGGTGGCAAGACTATACCGCTCGCAATCACGGTTCGATGGACAACAACCCAAGCCCCGGCAACAAGCAAGGCGGTCTGACGACCATCCTTGAGAAATCGCTGGGGGCAGCGGCGAAGGGCGGAACCACCCCTTTGACCGGTGTATTCAAATACGCCGAACCCATCACCGCCAAAGGCTTCACCTTCATGGACAGCCCCGGATATGACCCGGCCTCGGTGACCGGGCAGATTGCGGCCGGGTGCAACCTTGTGTGCTTTACCACGGGGCGCGGCTCTGCATTTGGGTCCAAACCGGCACCCACGCTGAAAATCGCTACTAACTCTGAGTTGGCAGCGCGCATGCCCGAAGACATGGACGTGGATGCGGGCGACATTCTGACCAAAGGTACCAGCGTCGAAGAAAAAGGACGGGAAATATACCAACGGCTGCTCCAAGTCGCCTCGGGCGCGCGGACCAAGTCCGAGGCGCAGGGCTTGGGTGACTACGAATTCGTTCCCTGGCAAATCGGAGCGGTGATGTGAAAAGGATCCTTGTAGCCGGCGGTGGGTTGATCGGTATCCGCCACGTCCGCGCCGTGATTGAGCATCCCGGCTGTATGTTGGTCGGGTTGGCCGATCCAGATGGCTCGATCAAGATAGACGTGCCGCGTTTTGCTAGTGTGGACGAGGTGCAGGACCCGGTGGATGGCGTCATCATTGCGACGCCGACCCGTCTGCATGCAGAACATGGCATTCTGGCCGCATCCCGCGGTTGGCACATGCTAATCGAAAAGCCGGTTGCCGCATCAGTCGATGATGCCCTGCGCCTGAAGACGGCCGTTCGCCAGGCTAATGTCCGCAGCCTTGTAGGCCACCATCGGCGTTATCACACAACCTTGCAGCAACTGAAAGAGGTGATCGCGCAAGGTACGATCGGACAAGTTATCAACGTCTCGTTGCTGTGGGCCATGCGCAAACCCGAGAGTTATTTTGAACAGAACTGGCGGACTTTCGATGGCAGCCCAGTCATGATCAACCTGGTGCATGATATCGATGTCATGCGCTTTGTGATCGGAGAAATCTCAGATGTCGTCGCCCTGCCTGGCGCGTCGATCCGCGGATCAGATCGGATAGAAAGCGGGGCTATCGCGATCGCGTTCGAAAACGGCGCAACGGGCACTATCAGCTTTGCCGACACCGCACCCAGCCCTTGGGGGTTTGAGGCCGGAACCGGCGAAAACCCGAATATCGGCACAACCCGACAGGACATGATGTGGATCACTGGAACCAAGGGCGCTGTAAGTTTTCCTTCCATGACCCTGTGGCGTGGAAAGGATTGGGGCACTGCGGCCCAAAAAGACCAACTTCTACGACCGAAACAGAAACGCGAGCCGCTGGAGGCCCAGTTGGATCACTTCCTTGACGTGATCGACGGCGCCTCACCGTTGATCGACGTCGAGGATGCGGCCCGGACGCTCGAGGTCACATCACGGATAGAACAGGGGCTAAAAGCGCGGTCAGCTCGAGCGCGGGCACCGACCTGAAGGAAATCCGGCCCCGGCGAAGAACCGGGCCACCCAAAAACCTATAATTACACGCCGGGCAATATGAGCATCCGAACTTCAAAACCGCCCGCGCCAGACACAAGAATGAAAACCAGAGACATTTACGGAAAGGGAAACCAATGAGCAAACCATCAATCGGGTTTATCGGCTTGGGACTAATGGGCGGAGCCATGGTGAACCGACTGTTGGACCAAGGATACTCGGTCACGGTATTGGGAAACCGCGACCGCACATACCTGGACGCCGCGATTGACCGAGGAGCCCGCGAGATGGAAAACGCCCACGAACTGGCTCAGGCCAGTGACATCGTGATGCTGTGCATGGGTACCTCCGAACAGGTCGAGGGCCGTATGCGCGGTGCAGATGGAGTGATTTCGGGATTGAAACCCGGGGCGATCGTCATCGACTTTGGCACCTCGCTTCCAGGCAGCACACGCGCCTTGGCCGAGGAGGTTGCCGCAGCCGGCGGAAGCTATCTTGATGCGCCGCTTGGCCGTACGCCTTCGCACGCGCTAGAGGGCAAGCTCAACATTATGACTTCCGGCGACAAGGCTGCCTTTGACAAGGCCGAGCCGACACTGAAAGACTTGGGCGAAAACGTTTTTTACCTTGGGCCCGTTGGGTCCGGACACACGATCAAGCTGATCAACAACTTCTTCGGAATGACCGTCGCGAACGCAATGGCCGAAGCCTTTGCCATGGCAGATATTACCGGTGTTGACCGCAAGCAGGTGTATGACGTTATGGCCGCAGGGCCGCTGCATTCCGGAATGATGGATTTCGTCAAAGCCTACGGCGTCGAGGATGACCCAAATCAGCTGGCCTTTGCCATCAAGAACGCGGCAAAAGACCTTGGGTATTATGACCGCATGGCACACGAGGCAGGCGTTACCAGCGTGATGTCGCAGGGCGCGCTTTCGGCGCTGATTGACGCGCGCGACCACGGTCAGGCGGACGACATGGTCAGCCAGATGGTTGACTACTACGTCAAGCGTTTCAACACCTGATCGATGGCCGTCACCGCCAGCCCCACTGCGGACCTGCCGCGCCTTGGCATCGTGCTGATGTTGACGGCGTGGCTATTCTTTTCGCTGGTGGATCTTGGGGCCAAGTGGTTGGCGTTGGCGGGCGTGCCGGCATTTCAGTTGGCATTCATGCGCTATGCGGGGCACTTTGTGATCTCTGTGGGCGTGATCGCCAAGGGCGGGATTGAGGCCAGCAGGTTCAAGACCGACCATCCATGGCAGGTCATTAGCCGGGCCTTGCTGCTGATCTCGGCGACCGTTTTCAATTTTTATGCCCTGCGGTTTTTGCCTCTGACCGTCGTGTCAGCAATCATGTTCTCAAGCCCGGTCATCGTGTGTTTTCTGTCCGTCTTCGTTTTGAAAGAACGCGTGGGTCCATGGCGTTGGGCGGCTATTACCCTGGGCTTTCTGGGGGTGTTGGTTGTCGTGCGGCCGTTTGGTTCAGCCTTTCATCCGACCATGCTGTTGATCGTCTACAATGCCACCGCTTTGGCCTTGTACTCGATCATGACGCGCAAGCTGTCCGGGGTTGTTGCCGTGGACACCATGCAATTCTACCTTGGGCTTACCGGGACGGTGGTTCTGCTGCCGTTCGCCATATGGTTTTGGGTCCAGCCAGAAAACACTTGGAGCCTGATTGTACTGATCGGCCTTGGCGTCTTTGGCTGGTGCGGGCATCAACTATTGACGAACGCGCATCGGTTCGGAACGGCGAACCAGTTGATGCCATTCACCTATTCGTTCCTGATCTACGTTGCGATTTGGGGCTATTTGTTCTTTGACACGGTACCGGGCGCATTCACTTTGGCAGGGGCTGTTCTAATCATGACTGCCGGTCTCATCATCTGGAAGAGAGAAAAGAAATGACGCGAATTGCCTGCATCGGCGAAGCAATGATCGAATTGTCCATGCTGGAAACCGGTGCAAAGGTGGGCGTCGCGGGGGATACGCTGAACACGGCCATCTACATGCACCGCGCCGCTCCTGATCTGCAGGTGGAGTATATGACATGTCTGGGCGACGACCCGTTCTCAGGGCGCATCGCCGGCTTTATCGCCAGTCATGGAATCGGGACATCCGGCATCCGCATCATTCCCAACGCTTCTCCGGGACTATACGCGATCACGACCTCTGCGGACGGTGAACGCAGCTTTACCTATTGGCGCAGCGAGGCGGCCGCCCGCCAGCTTTTTGCCGATCATGACTTCAGCTCGCTGAAAGGTTACGACGTGCTGTACTTGTCAGGGATTTCCGTGGCCATTCTTCCGCATTCGGTGAGGCTTGCGCTTCTGGACTGGCTAGAAGGCTCTTCAGTTCGGTTGGTCTATGACAGCAATTTTCGTCCGCGTCTCTGGGACAGCGTCGAACACGCCCGGCAGATCAACCAACGGCTTTGGCAGCGTGCAGATATTGCCCTACCATCCATCGACGACGAGATGGCACTGTTCGGGGAAAGCGCGGATCAAGTGGCGGCACGCTTTGCCGATCATCACGGTGTCGGTGCATTGAAACGCGGAGAGGATGGCCCTCTGCCCATTGGTCAGAACATTGACCAAACCTATGAGCCTGCCAAAAACGTGCTGGATACCACAGCGGCGGGCGACAGTTTCAACGGTGGCTACCTCGCTGCCTTGCTGACAGGGAAATCGCAGGCCAAGGCCCTGATGGCCGGACACAATCTGGCGTCCACCGTTGTTCAGTTCCGCGGCGCGATCATTCCCGGATAAGTGACGCGAGATCCTCAGCGCCAACAAGGTCCAAAAGTGGCACTACCGGATCTGGCTGTTTGACAGCCGAGGCGATTTCCAACGCGCAAGGATCGTTCAGCGTCCTGCCCTTGGCGGTCTCGGACATGCAAAAGGAGATCCAGGCCCGCATCCCTGCAATCACCGCCTGAGAGCCGGTCTCACGGAGTGTGGGAACAAACCGATACGGCAGCTTTTGGCTGCCATCCATCGCGATTTGGTCCAGACGGTGCGCCAGCTCGAGGTTTTCAAAGCGGCGCAACAAAGCCTCGGCATAGTCCGGAACCTGTACTTGCAGTGCTGCGGGCAGCGTTGCGCCCGCATCCTTCATCAACTCGGAAACCAGCGGGCGCAAAACCGGGTCTCGAACCGCTTCGTGGACGTAGGTCAGGCCTCGCTCCAAGCCGCCATAAGCCAACAGGGAATGGGCACCGTTCAACATGCGCAGCTTTCGCATCTCGTGCGGGGCTACGTCATCGACCAGTTGCACGCCCGGCCAATCCGGGTGCGGACCGGCGAAACTGTCTTCGATAACCCACTCCGAAAACGCCTCGGTCGGAACAGCCATAGGATCGCCGCTGATTGCGCGAACGGCGTCCGTGGTAGCCGGGGTGATCCGGTCGACCATCGCGTTTGGAAAGCGAACGGCATTCCAATTCACGTCCAGGCCGGCTGCATTCGCAAAATCGGCAACTGCCATTTCGAGCGTTTTGCCGTTTTCCATGCGATTGTCACAGCTTAGCACCGTTACTGGCTTGCACCGTTCCGCAAGGCCATAAGCTAAAAAACCGATCAGCGTCACAGGCCATTGCCCTGCCAGATCGGCGGCAATCGCTGGGTCCTGAAGGTTCAGATTGCCCGCGGCGTCCAAATGGTAACCTTTCTCGGTGACGGTCGCCGAGATGATCTCGGCATCCGCCATCACATCGAAAATCTCTGTGCGATCATTGGGCACGACCAGAACGTCACGCAGAGCTTTGATGCGCCGGACGCCCTGCCCCTGTACACACAAATCGTACTCGAAACCTTGTTGGGCCAATCCATCCCGAACCGAGGATGAACGCAGGCTGACGCCGACAACGTCCCATCCGCCAGCTTGATCCGTGTAGTCCAGCAAATGCGCCCGGGCGAAGTTTCCAAGGCCGAAGTGAAGAATTGTACCCATCTAGCTTTGCAATCCGTAAACCTGTTTCGCCAGATCGACCGCTAACAACCGCGCCAGATGCTCGGCACTGTCCCGACCGAAATAGCCGCGCGCAACCTGCTGGGCCAGATGAATCGCCACCCCCCGTCGCCACAGGTCGTGACGTGCAGGAATGGACAGAAAAGCCCGCGTATCGTCATTGAATCCGGCCAAATTGTAATATCCGGCCGTTTCAACGACCTGATCGAAATACCGCGCAATCCCGGCTGGGCTGTCGTGGAACCACCAAGGCGGCCCTATCCTAAGGCACGGCCAATGTCCCGCCATAGGGGCCAATTCACGGGCATAGGTGCTTTCGTCCAATGTGAAGAGTATGATGCGCAGTCCCGCTGAGTTTCCAACCCTGTTCAACAGCGCCTCAAGGCCCGTGACCCAATCCATCGCGATTGGAATGTCGGCCCCCTTGTCCCGTCCGAAGTCCCGCATTACCGCGTGGTTCGTGTTGCGCTTGCTGCCAGCATGTATCTGCATGGTCAGACCATCATCGACAGACATCTGCGCCATTTCGATCAGCATATGCCCATAGAACCGGCGAGCATCTTGTTCGGTACCTTCCCGCCGTCTCAGCCGTTGGTACAGCGCATCCGGGTCTTCCAGCCACTCGATCTGAACACGTTCGATACCGTGGTCGGTGGCAGTACATCCCAGTTGGATGAAATAAGCCCGCCGCATTCGCAGCGCGTTGAGGTAACCATCATAGCTGCCCAGATCGCAGCCTGTCAGCTCGGCCAACTTGTTCAGGTTCTGTACGAACTCCGGGTCCGCCCCATCCAAAACCCCGTCTGGGCGGAACGTCGGAACAACGCGCCCGCCCCAACCACTTGTATGAATCTCCCGATGCTCCGCGAGGCCGTCGAGAGCAGAATCCGTGGTGGCCAGAACCTCGATCCCAAACCTGTCGAACAAAGCCCTCGGACGAAATTCGGGTCGCACCAGCTTTTCTGAGATCTTATCATAAATCAGGTCAGCCGTGCGCGAAGACAACTCCTCAGACACGCCCAACGTTTCATGCAGCACGTAGTTCATCCATATCCGAGATGGCGTTCCCAGAAACAGATGCCAGTGCTCGGCAAAGGTGCGAAATACGGCGCGAGGATCCTTCTTTCGCCCCTCTTCCCCAACGCCAAGTTCGGACAAGGGAACGCCCTGCGAATAGAGCATACGAAACACGTAATGGTCGGGAACCACCAGCAGCTCGGCCGGGTTGGGAAACGGCTCATCGGCTGCAAACCACCCCGGATCGCAGTGACCATGCGGAGACACGATCGGCAGGTTCTTGATGCCCAGGTACAGGTCTTCTGCCATGCCATTCAAATTATCGGTCAATTCTTCCTCCGATACTGCTGCCCGCAATTGTTAACACAGTTTTTAATGGTTGCATCTTTCCCGTTCGAACCCGCAGACTGACCGGGTGATCCGGGGGAATGAATGAATATTGCGCTGATTGGTTTGGGGATGGTTTCGGGCACGCATGTGGCTGCCATTCGGGCATCGGACCAAGGCCTCAATCTTGCCGGCGTCCTCGGGCGCAATCCTGAAAAAGCAGCTGAGTTCGCGCAGCGAAACGACACCCGCACATTCAGCTCGGTCGAGGAAATCGCAAACGAACCAGACGTCGACTTTGCGATCATCGCAACCCCGCCTGATCAGCGCACAGAGTTGGTGCGGGTTCTTTCTACCGCTTCGAAACCGATCCTGATGGAAAAGCCCATCGAAAGAACGCTGGACGCCGCGACGGCCATTGTCGAGCAGTGCGAGGTGTCTGGTGTTCCGCTGGGCATAGTCTTTCAGCACCGCGCCCGCGCCGCTTCGCAGGCGCTGAAATCAGCCATTGAACAGGGTGAGCTGGGCGCGATCGCCACGGTGGAGATCCGTGTCCCCTGGTGGCGTGATCAGAGCTACTATGAAGAGCCGGGTCGCGGCACTTACGCACGCGACGGAGGCGGTGTCATGATCTCGCAGGCAATCCACACGCTTGACCTTGCGATGTGGCTACTGGGGCCGATCTCGGGCATTCAAGCCATGATGAAAAAAACTCCGTTACACGATCTCGAGGCCGAGGATTGGGCAGGTGCAATCCTTGAAATGGATAACGGCGCGGTGGGAACGTTGATGGCAACTACTGCCGAATATCCTGGGGCCGCTGAATCTATCACGATCCAGGGCACGCGCGCCAAAGCGCATCTGGATTCAGGTGTCCTGACCTTGACCACTTTCGATGGTCGGAAATCCACGGTTGGCGAAACGTCCGCCACAGGCGGAGGGGCCGATCCCATGGCGTTCACCCATGAATGGCACCAGACGGTTATCGAGGATTTCGCCAAGACCGTCGCCGGTGGAACGAGGCCGCTGGCCAGCGGACGCAGTGCCCTTTTGACTCACGCCGTCATAGACGCGATGCAGATCGCCAATCGAACCGGCCAGAAAACACGAGTCGCCTCATGAGCCTGACCTGCGTCGCCCTTGGTCTGGACCACCGCCATATCTATGGCATGACGGAAAACATGCGTAAAATCGGCGTGGACTGTGTCGGCTACTGGACACAAGGCGATCCAGAAACGCTACCGGGCTACGTCAAAAGGTTTCCCAATATTCCGCGGCTGGCCCGATTGGAAGACGCCCTAACCTGCGGGGCGGATCTAGCGCTGATTTCCGCAATTCCGGCAGATAGGGCCGCGTTGACGATTCGCGCTATGCAGAACGGCATGGATGTCATGAGCGACAAGCCGGGCTGCACGACGTTCGAGCAACTCGACCAGATCAAGCGAACGGTCGCGGACACCGGTCGAATCTGGTCGGTAAATTTTTCCGAACGATTTGAAACGCCGGTCAGCACCATGGCGACCGAGTTGGTCGAGGCCGGTGCCATAGGGCGCGTGATCCAAACGGTCGGACTTGGCCCGCACCGATTGAACCGGGCAACCCGGCCGGAGTGGTTTTTTAGGCGTGACCGCTATGGCGGAATTCTGACCGACATTGCCTCGCATCAGATCGATCAGTTCTTGCATTACACAGGTTCGGAAACCGCGGAAATCACAAACGCTTACGTGGCGAACTACGCAAACCCCAAGGATCCCGGGTTGCAGGATTTCGGAGAGCTCAATCTGCGCAGCGAGAATGGTACCGGGTATATCCGGGTTGACTGGTTTACGCCGGATGCCCTTCCGAACTGGGGGGATGGTCGTCTGACGATCCTAGGAACCGAAGGCTATATCGAGTTGCGAAAATATGTTGATGTGGGTGGGGCCTCAGGGACGGACCATCTGATCCTCGTGAATGGTGAAACCTGCCAAAAGATCGACGCATCTGACGACGGCCTTCCCTACTTTGCGCGCCTCGCCGATGACATCCGTAACCGGACCGAAACTGCAATGACGCAGACCCACTGCTTTAAGGTCATGGAACTGGCGCTACGTGCGCAGGAAATGGCGGAACGCAGATGATCAACGTTGCGATCCTTGGCGCTGGTATCGGTGCGCAACATCTGAGCGCACTGGAACGGCTTGACCGCGACTTCCGCGTAGCCGCCATGGTCGACCAGAATACGGACCGGATAGAACAGATTCGACAGAACTCGGATTTTCGCTCTCTGACCAATATTCAGGACGCGCTGGATGATCCGGCGATTGATGTCATCGACATCTGCCTACCGCCCCATCTGCATGTACCGACCACCCTTTCGGCACTGGCCGCAGGAAAACACGTTGTCTGCGAAAAGCCTCTTGCGACCTCGCTGCAGGATGTGGATCGGATCACCATAGCCGCACGCAGCGCGGGCAAGCAGGTGTTTCCGGTCTTTCAATACCGGTGGGGCCCGTCACTGGCCCAACTGCGCCACTTACAACGCGCAGGCCTGACCGGAGCGGTCCAAACTGCCGCGCTTGAAACCCATTGGTCCCGAGAGGCGGACTATTACGCGGTGCCGTGGCGAGGAACATGGGCCGGTGAACGCGGCGGCGCGGTTCTGGGCCATGCCATCCACAACCATGATCTGCTGACTCATATCGCGGGCGATATCGCCTGGGTGTCTGCAATGACAACGACGCGGGTCAACCCGATCGAGACGGAAGACTGCGCCGCGATCTGCTTCGGCATGACTTCCGGAGCCTTGTGCACAAGCAATATCACCCTGGGCGCCGCCACGGACGAAACCCGCCTGCGGTTCGTCTTTGAAAAGGTGACCGCCACCTCTGGCACAGAATCCTATGCCCCGGGTCAAACGCCCTGGTCATTCGTCGCACGGGACCCGGCGGATCAAGCCGCTATCGACGCGGCTCTTGCCGCCGCCGCTGCCGAGCCAACGGGGTTCGAAGGTTTTTTTACCGAAGTCGGCAAAGCGCTGCGGTCCGAAGCAAATTCGGCCGTTACGCTGAAGGATGGCGCTGCGTCCATCGGCCTTGTTACGGCGATTTATCACGCGGCGCGCACCGGGCAGCGCGTTGCCCTTCCCATCAGGCCCGATCACCCACTGTATGAAGGATGGCTGCCATGAAACAATGCTGGCGTTGGTTCGGACCCGAGGATCCGATCGCCCTGGCCGATCTCCATCAAGTCGGGGTTCAGGGAATCGTCACCGCGCTGCATCACACCCCGCCCGGACAGCCTTGGGATGAACAGAGCATCGCCGAACGGCAGGCCGTTCTTGCCGCGGCCGGGTACAGTTGGGACGTTGTCGAAAGCCTGCCCGTATCGGAGGCTATCAAGACGCAGTCGGCAGACATGGCCGAGCATCTGCAGGCGTACAAGTCCAGCCTCAGGGCCCTGTCCGTCCGTGGCGTCAAAGTTGTTTGCTACAACTTCATGCCGATCCTGGATTGGACGCGCACCGCCCTTCGTGCCCCACAGCCGCATGGCGGAACGGCCATGCTGTTCGACCTGACCGATTTTGCAGTTTTTGATATACATATTCTCGAACGTCCGGGCGCGTCCGAAGACTATTCCGGCGACGTCCGCCAAGCGGCCAAGGATCGCTTCATGCGCATGTCGGATGAATCCAAGGCCCAGTTGCAGCACAATGTCACTGCGGGGCTGCCCGGCGCCAACGATCAGTGGAGCGTAGAGGACGTGCGCGGCTTGCTGCAGACATATGCCGAGATAGACCGTGACCGGCTGCGCGCAAACCTCATCGACTTCCTGTCTGAGGTCGCCCCGATAGCCCAAGAAATGGGGGCGCGCTTGTGCTGTCATCCCGATGATCCGCCCTTCTCGTTGCTCGGTCTGCCGCGGGTCATGTCCAGTACCGAGGACTACGGCGCCGTACTGGATGCGGTTGATATGCCCGCGAACGGCGCAACCTTGTGTACCGGATCGCTGGGTGTTTCCCCTGAATTCGATGGGCCGGAGTTCGTTCGCCGGCATGGCGAACGGATTCACTTTGTTCACTTGCGAAACACCCGACGCATCGCGGGGTCAGACAGTCAGAAGCCGGACTTCTTTGAGGCCGCGCATCTTGAAGGCGACACCGACATGGTAAGCACCATTCGCGAACTGATGAACGAACAGCGTCGCCGCAAATCCCGAGGGCGGGGCGACTGGCAAATTCCGATGCGGCCCGACCACGGACAAGAACTGCTGAACGATCTGGGCGGACAAAGCACTCCCGGCTATCCGCTGATTGGACGAATGCGCGGGCTGGCGGAACTGCGCGGCATCATGGCGGCGTTCTCGTAACGCGTCGGGACAGGCGGTTTCTTTCCGCCGCGACACTTCTTTGCTTGCCTGACCGCCGCATTCTTCGTTTACTTGCGGGACGTAAACGGGCAGCGGGGTGTCTTCCGGACTCGCCCGACGTCTGTTCAAGACGCGTGAAACTCCCGCGAAAACCGATGCCTTGGGGCATCATTTTTCGAAACGTCTGCCAGACGGCAACGACGGAAGAACGGGAGGAGTCCAAATGAAAACCGCAGGCGTAATCGGTCTTGGCGACATGGGCAGCGGCCTTGCCAAGAACCTGATCAAGAATGGCTTTGAAACATCCGGTTTCGACCTGAGCATGACACGCATGACGGCATTTGCCGACATGGGCGGCCGGCCCAAGGACAGCGTGGGGCAAGTCGGTCGTCACGCCGCCACTGTGTTTGTCATGGTGATGAACGGAGATCAGGCCCGCGATGTCATCTTGGGTGAAAACGGGCTGGTTCCGAACATGGCGAAAGGCGGAACGGTCATCCTGTCGGCGACCATTACCCCGGCCGAAGCCCGCGCCATCGGGCAAGACATGGAGGGTTCGGGCATCCACCTGATCGACACCCCGGTCTCGGGTGGGTTTCCCGGCGCGCAGAACGGCACTTTGACGATGATGGCTGCCGGTGCTGCGGATGTGCTGGACCAAAACGCCGAAGTCATGCAGGCAGTGTCGGCAACCATTCATCGGGTCGGAGAAAACGCCGGCGACGGGCAAACCGTGAAAGCCTGCCTGCAATCTCTGATCGGATCGATCTTTTCCGCCACATTCGAGGCTGCGGCCATGGCGGCCAAAGCGGGTGTCAGCGGTCAGGCATTACTTGATGTGTTCTCCTCATCCAGCGCGGGGTGCGGCGTCGTGAATACCGCCCTTGAAAACATCATTGATCGCAAGTTCGAGGCCACCGGTAGCCATATCGCAACCATGCACAAGGACCTGACTATCTCGCTGGCACTGGCCGGTTCGTTGGGCGTTCCAATGCACACAGCGTCATCCGCAATGCAGATCTTTCACGCAGGAAAAACCAAATACCCGAATGGCGACAACTGGGTGTGTACTCAGGTCATCGAAGAGATCGTTGGCGCAGAATTGCATCGCTGAGGGGGGACGAACATGAAACTTGGTGTGATTTGCGACGGCATTTCCCGCGAACTGCGGCATGCCGTGGACGTAATGGACGAATTCGGTCTGGACTATGCAGAGCTTCAGTTCGTTGGAGATACGGAGGTCGGGGACCATTCCCCGCAGGAAATTGCCGAGATCGACGCGCTTTTGCGCGACCGGGGCAAGCCTGTGTCATGTCTGTCGCGCCATATCTTTGCGGGGATGACAGCTGCCAACAGGCCCGGTGACGACCTGCACACCCGACACATGGAAGCCTTGAAACGCGTGATCGACATGGCGCATGTCGTGGGGTCTCCGCTGGTTCGGATCATGACCCAACGAAAAGAGCAGATACTCTGGGGAAAAAACGGCGCCGAGAAGTGGAACGTGGCGCATGGGGTATGGGACTCGATGCCGCCGCTGATCGCGCCGGCGGTTGAACTTGCCAGGGCTGAGGGCGTGACGCTCGTCGTAGAAACCGGAAACGGCACGCTGGTCAATTCCAACTATACAGCCCGAAAACTGATCGACGAGTTGGATGCAAAGGATGCGTTGAAGGTACTTTGGGACCCCGGAAACAACTGCTGGTGCCATGAACTGGCATACCCGGACGGTTACGAAGAACTGCGCGGCGGCTATTTAGGTCACATTCACATCAAGGACGTAAAGGTCGACACGCCACGGGCAACGCTGGAAGTGCGCCGTATGGGGGAAGGTCAGCTTGCGCCTCTGTTCCAACCCATCGCGGACGCGCTCAGATCCGACGGCTATGATGGCGTCATTTCTTTCGAGAGCGTTTATCATCCCGGCAACGGAAACTTCGAAGATGGGTTTCGTCTGTGTGTGGACAGGTTCAAAAGCCTGTTCGCATGAATGAAGCGCCATTGTACTTTACAAATCATATACTTAAGCCTCAAAGTTGAATGCCGAATGGGGTGCGGAAAGCTGGGCGCATTCGCGCAAAATCAAGGAAAGGATCTGATGGATGAAGCAAGAGTTTTTTGAGCTGTCCATTGAAACGCCCGGCAAATCCCTCACCGACATCAGGGGGGTGGTTCAGGGTGCGGTGTCTGACCATGAACTTGGCTCGGGCCTGCTGACCCTTTGGTGCGTCCACACCGGTGCCGCGCTGTTGGTTCAGGCCAATGCCGATCCCGAGGTGGTCAAGGATATCGAGACGTTCTTCGAAGAACTGGTCCCCAAATCATCAGGCAAATATCACCATCGCCCGAGCGAAGACGACAACGCGCCATCGCATTTGCGGGCGCTGTTGACGCAAACGCAGGTGTCCATCCCGGTCGAACAGGGGCAGCTTCCGCTGGGCCGCGTACAAAGCCTGTATCTCTTCGAACATCGCGAGGCACCCAAGACACGACGATTGAAGGTGCACTACATCGGGACGTGATGCCTTGGGTCACATGGAGAGTTGACGGTGTTACCGCCCCATCCAGCCCCCGTCGACAACAAGGATTTCACCGTTGACGTAGTCCGACGCTGCAGAAGCCAAAAAGACTACAGGTCCGGCAAAATCACCAGGCGTACCCCAACGGCCTTGGGGTGTTCGTTCCAGAATCGACTTTGATCGGACTGGATCGTCCTGCAGGGCTTGGGTATTGTCGGTCGCGATGTAGCCGGGGGCGATTGCATTCACGTTCACACCCTGCCCGGCCCACTCATTGGCCAGGGCCTTCGTCAGCTGTCCAATCCCACCTTTCGAGGCCGCATATCCGGGAACGGTGATGCCGCCCTGAAACGTCAGCAGCGAGGCGGTGAAGATGATCTTGCCCGAGCCGCGCGCCAGCATGTCCTTGCCGATCTCGCGAGACAGAACGAACTGCGAGGACAGGTTCACCTCGATCACTTCGTCCCACCAGTCGTCCGGGTGTTCAGTGGCGGGTTTTCGTTTGATCGTGCCGGCATTGTTGACAAGGATATCAGGAGTTTGTCCGTCGGCCCTCAACTGATCAATGAACGCATGAAGCGCAGCGCGATCCGAGAAGTCGCATTGGTAAGCCCGGAAACTGCGTCCCATCGCTGTCACGGCTTTTTCGACATCCGCCCCGGACAGCTCAAGCGAGGCGGACACTCCGATTATATCGGCTCCAGCCGATGCCAATGCCTCGGCCATTCCGCGCCCGATACCGCGTTTGCACCCAGTCACAAGGGCCGTCGTTCCCGTCAGGTCGAAACTTTTCAAAACACTCATGAACGCGGTCCTACTTCGATCAGGCTTTTCATTGCGGTTGGGCTGCGATCCAGTGCTTCGAACGCGGCCTGGATGTCTGCCAGAGGGCTGACGTCAGTAATCACAACATCCGCGTCCACTCCGCCCGAGGCGACAACTGCAATGGCTTTCTCGTAATCCTCTGGCTCATAGACCCGAGCACCGATCAGTTGCAGCTCTCGCCAGAAGAACTGGAACAGGTCTATCTGGGGCTTTTGTGCATGGATCGCGACCATCACGATCCGGGCCCGAGTCGCGGCAACGGCGGTCATCGCATCAACTCCGGGCTGCGTTCCCGACACCTCGAAAACCACATCAGCGCCTTTGTCGCCCGTGCGCGCGTTGATTGTGGACACCAGGTCGGTTTCGATTGGGTTTATCGTGTCAAAACCAAGTTTTTCAGCAATCGCAAGACGGTTCGGATTCACTTCGGAAATCACGACATTTCCACCCGCATCCCGCGCAACCATGGCAACCAGGATGCCGATCGGGCCGCCGCCGATAACGACAACGTCCTCGCCAGGTTGCAGGCCAGACAGCCGCACATCGTGGCAGGCAACGGCGACCGGCTCGATCAGCGCCGCGTGATCCATGCGCAAGTCGTCTGGCAGAATGTGCAACGTATGGGCCGGAACGGTCCAGATCTCTTGCATGGCGCCATCGGTGTCGAGGCCGAGAAATTTGAGATTTTGGCAGATATGCTGATGCCCCCGCTTGCAGGCCGGGCATTCGCCACAATGATCAAGCGGCCGGACAACGACCTTCTGGCCGGGTTGGACCGTATGCACCCCCTCGCCCACTGCTTCAACGACACCAGACATCTCGTGCCCGATCACCCGGTTTAGACCGACACGGGCATCCATGTTGCCGTGATAGACGTGCATATCCGTCCCACAAATCCCGCAATAGGCAACGCGAACGGCAGCCTCGCCGGGGCCCGGAGCTTTCGCTTGGGCCTGTTCCACGGCAAAGCTCTTGTTGCCCCGATAATACGCCGCAGAAATCGTCTGGGTCGTCATGTATGCATCTCCCTGTGTTCTATATTCAGTTTGTCCCAGTCGAATTCCACTCCGGTTCCCGGAGTATCCGGGGCCACGGCCATACAGTCTTCCACAACCAGCGGACGGGTCGTGTACTGATCTATCGGGAATGAGTGTACTTCTAGCCACCCTGCGTTGGGTTGCGCGGCAACAAGGCTGACGTGCAGCTCCTGCATCCCATGACTGCAAACCGGAATGTCGTGCTGTGCGCTCAGCGCGGCCACGCGCAACCAGCCGGTGATCCCGCCGCAATTTGAAGCATCGGGCTGGATGAAACTCAGCTTCGCGTCATCAAAGGCGTAATCGAATTCGTGAATCGTGTGCAGGTTTTCACCCATAGCAAGGGGCACGCCCGTGGCTTCGGCAATTCGGCCATAGCCTTTGTAATCGTCTGGAATTGTCGGTTCCTCGAACCACAGGATATCGCAGTCGGCGAACCCTCGGGCTGCCACGATGGCCTGCTCGACGCTCATGGAGTAATTCGCGTCGACCATGAAGAACCGGTCCGGCCCCAACATTTCGCGCACCGCCCGGGCCCGCGCCAGATCATCGGCCAGATCCGGTTGACCGACCTTGATCTTGACCGCGTTGAACCCACGCGCAAGGTAGCCTTCGGTCTGCAACAGCAGTTTCTCCAACGAGAAATTCAGGTCGATCCCGCCGGCGTAGGCCTTGCACCGTTTGGACGCTCCACCAGCCATTTGCCATAGTGGTGCATTCTGCGTTCGGCCGCGAATGTCCCAAAGGGCAATATCCACGGCCGAAATGGCGAACGAGGCGATCCCACCCCGTGCCACATAGTGCACATGCCATTGCATGGCATCGTACAGGCTTTCGATCTGTTCGGCGCCTTGTCCAACCAGGAACGGCGCTAGATCATGCTGGATCATCGCCAAGATGGCATGACCGCCCTTGCCGCCCGTATAGGTATACCCAACCCCCTCAACCCCATCCGACGTTTGAATGGTAACGGTGATCAATTGAAAGAACGTGTGATCGCCATGTTTGGCATCGACCAGGACTTCGGCGAGCGGGACGTTGAACAGCCGCGCTGAAACACTTTCTATGCGATTCACGAACCCAAGACCTTCTGCTGCCTGGCAATAACCCGAGACTGTAAGAGGATGACCACAAAAAGAAAGCCTCCACGTATGACCATCTGCCAATAGGCGCTGAAACTGATGGTCCCCTGACCGTTTTCAAAGTTCAGAACGTTGAACACCAGACCCAGCAAAAGCGCTCCGGCCACGGTCGCAGGGATCGAACCCATCCCACCTGTCAACAAGGTGCCGCCCACAACAACGGACGCGATGGCCGACAATTCCCATCCGATGCCCTCAAGGGGTTGTCCGGCTCCAAAACCCGAGGCCAGAAAGACGCCAGCCAGCCCTGCGCAGCCGCCCGAAAGCAGGTAGACGAAAGCCTTGGCGCGATTCACCTTCAGACCCATGAGGTTCGAGGCATCCTCGCTGCCACCGATCGCCAAGACGGTCCGCCCGATGGTTGTTCTTTCCAGCACCAGCCACAGTACCAGCGTCAGTCCGGCCACTATGACTATTGCCCATGGAAACAGACCAAACGCCTGCCCCATGCCAAGCTTGGTGAAGTTCGACCCCCAATCAACCGAAATTGTCTGGGCGCCCGAAATCACCAATGCGCCGCCTTTTGCGGCAAGCATGGTCGCCAGTGTGGCGATGAAGGGCGGAATCCGAAGAATGATGATGCAAAAGGCGTTGATCGCTCCGAAGCCCACCCCGGCAAGCACGGCCCCCGGCAGCGCAACCTGAATCCCGTATGGGCTGAGATAGGCCGCAACAACCGACGTAAAGGCCGCAACGGATCCAACCGACAGATCAATCCCGCCGGTCATGATCACAAAACACATACCCAGCGCAATCGCGATGAACATCGCGTTGTAGTTCAGGAAAGACGAGAAATTGTAGGCGCTGCCAAAGTTGTCATAGCGCATCAGCCCAAACAGGATCAAAGCCAGCAGTGCGATCCACACCGTCACCGAAGCCGAATTGCGCCGAAGGTACTTTCGCAGGTCAAAAGCCGTTTCATCCAACATCGATCAAGCCCTCCGGAACTGCTGGACCCAGACGGCCAGGATAATAATGACCGCTTTGGCGATCAGTGCAACTTCGTCCTCTACCCCGTTGGCCAGCAACGTATATTTGACCAATTGGATGATGACGGCTCCCAGTATGGCACCAAAGATCGGCGCCCGTCCGCCTTGCAAAAGAGCCCCGCCAACGACAGCGGCCGCGATGGCGTCAAGCTCCATCAGATTGCCGTTGCGCGCGGCGTCCGAGGCCGAGTTGATCGCAACCACGATCAGACCAGCCAAGCCCGCAAGCACCGCGCAGATGACATAGGCCCCGATCTTGACCCGCCGGACGGGACCACCGGCCAGATAGGCCGCGCGTTCATTGCCGCCGATCGCCAGCAGGTAACGACCCCAAGTGGTTCTGGTGATCACCCAGAACAGCACACAGGCAATGGCCAGCGCCAGCCAACCCTGGAACGGCAAGCCAAGCACCTTGCCGGTTCCAAGATAACTGAATGAAGGGTTTGAAAATGTCTGCAGGTTGCCATTCGTCAAAACCTGGGCAATACCGCGACCCGAGATGAAAAGAATGAGCGTCGCAATAATGGGCTGCACGTTCAACACGGCAACCATCACGCCGTTGAATACCCCACATAAACCCGCGACGAACAGTGGCAGGACAATGGCCAAAATGACGCCAAGCATCGGATTGGCGGCGCCCAGATCCGACAGAAAGATCAGCGGGGCCAACGCCCCCGCCAGAGCCATGACAGCGCCAACCGACAGATCAATTCCACCCGTGGCGATGACCAGCGTCATACCCATGGCCACGATGGCGATCGTGGCAACCTGGCTGATATTCACGAACAGGGTCTGCATCTGCAGGAAATTGGGGGTGAAAAACGCGTTGAACACCAGCAGGGCGACCAACGCGGCGATGCCGCCATGAAAGCGGAAGGGCATCGATGCGACCCGTTGCGGCAACTTCATTGCTCGGTCCATGAACCAGTTCCTCCTTCATGATGCGCAAGCGCGCGCACCAGTATGTTCTCGGTAATCCCGGGGTTGGTCAGTTCCTTGACCGAGCGCCCTTCGTGCATGACCACGATGCGGTCGGCGCCTTCCACCAGCTCTTCGAATTCCGAACTGATAAGAACGACGCCGAACCCCTTTTCGACATACGACCGAATGAACGATTGGATCTCTCGCTTGGCGCCGACATCCACGCCTCGGGTCGGCTCGTCGAGTATAAGGATGTCGGGCTGCGTCGCCAGCCAACGGGCAAGCAGCACCTTTTGCTGGTTGCCGCCAGACAGCTCACGAATGGGTTGATCCATATGGGCCGCCTTGATACCCAGATCGTCGATGAAGGCCTGAACGATCTCGCGCTCGCGGGCAAAGTCGATTTGACCACGACTGGCCAGTTTCGGCAGCAGGGCCAGCGTCATATTCTCGCGCACGGACATGTCTGGAATGATCCCTTCAGCCTTTCGATCTTCGGTCAGAAAGCCAACCCCGTTTGCGATTGCGTCACCCGGTCCGGATGGTTGTCCAACCGCGCCGTGCAACTCGATCGCACCGCTGCGGGCTCCGTCCACGCCGAACAAAGCGCGCGCCGCCTCAGTCCGGCCAGAGCCCAGCAACCCGCCCAACCCAACGATTTCCCCGCGGTGGAGTGTAAGGTCGAAATGCGTCAATCGCGGGCCTGTCGAAACAGAGTCGGCCCGCAAAACGATATCTCCTTTCTTAGCCTTCGCACCTGCAAAGTCCGTGAGTCCGTCTGCCGCGATCTCATCTTTGTTGCGGCCCAGCATGTCCGCGATCATTTCTAATTTGGTCGTGTCTTGGACGGTGCGCGTGCTGACGGTACGCCCGTCTCGCATCGTTGTGACCCGATCGCAGATTTGGAACAGCTCATCGAGGAAATGCGAGACATACAGAACAGACACGCCCTGTTTCTTCAACTCGCGCACCACACCGAACAAAACCTCGACCTCGCTGGCATCCAGCGATGACGTGGGTTCGTCCATGATGACAAGTTTCGCGTCAAGAGAAACAGCCCTCGCAATCGCAACCAACTGCTGGATCGCAGTCGAGAAATTTCCTAGCGGCTCAGTCACGTCAATTTCTATACCAAAGCGCGCAAGAACCTCGCGTGCGCGCCTGTTGCCCTCGCGCCAGTCGACCAAACCGAGACGTTTGGGCTCGTACCCCATGATAATGTTCTCGGTCACTGACCGCAGCGGAACCAGGTTGAGCTCCTGATAGATCGTGGCGATTCCGGATTCCTGCGCTTCGCGCGGGGTGGAAATGCGGCTAGGCCCACGCGCCAAATGGACGTCGCCGGCATCCCGATCGTAAACTCCGGTCAGAACCTTGATCATCGTCGATTTGCCGGCACCGTTCTGACCGATCAGCGCATGAACCTCGCCAAGTGCGATCTCCAGACTGGCCTGGCTCAGTGCCGGTACGCCGGCAAAGGACTTTTCAATTCCTGACATCGAGACGAGCGCATTCATAAGATGTCTTCCTCCGATTGCTTGCAGGCGGCACCGACCACAGGCCAGCACCACCCACCAGGGAGAATCAATAAGCTTCGTCGATGTGATCAGCCGCATTGTCTTTGGTAAAGATGCGATCTTCGACTTTCACCCATTCCGGGATCGTCTCGCCAGCCGCGTATTTCTTCATGATTTCACAAGCCAGAGGACCGAAGAAGGGCGAGCTTTCCACCGTGACCCCCATCTTGCCATCGATGATGGCCTGAAGAGCATCGCGTGTCCCGTCGATCGAAACGATGGTCACATCCTCGCCAGGCTTGCGGCCGGCCAGTTCCAGAGCCTGGATCGCGCCGATCGCCATTTCGTCATTGTGGGCGTAGACCACGTTCACATTGGGGTGCGCCTGCAGCAGGGTTTCCATCACCTGACGACCAAGGTCGCGCGCAAAGTCACCGGTCTGAGAAGCCACGATCTCAAAGCGGTCGTCCGCTGCGATCGCGTCGTCGAAACCCTTTTTACGGTCATTTGCAGGTGAAGAACCAGTTGTGCCTTCCAACTGGACGATGACGCCCTTGTCGCCGTCGAAATTTTCCATCAGCCATTGCGCGGCCCGGTTGCCCTGATCAATGAAGTCCGATCCCAGGAATGCTACGAAATGCTCGCCTGGCTTGGCGACGGCCGGATCAACCGAGCGGTCCACGAGAAAAGTCGGAATGCCGGCGGCGCGTGCTTTCATAACCGCCGGAATCAGTGGCTTTTCTTCCCTTGGAGGCAGAAACAGAACGTCGATGCCTTGTGCGATCATGCTGTCCACATCCGCAACCTGCTTGGCCGCAGATCCAGCTGCATCCGTCGCGATAAGGTCCCAGCCGCAGGCCTCGGCCGTGTCATGGAACGATTTGGTCTCGGCAATGCGCCACGGATTGTTCGACTCCATCTGCGCAAAGCCAACTTTGTAGCGCTCCTTCTGCTCAAGCTGTGGCAGATCCTGCGCAATCGCAGTCGTGCCCAACAGCGCACCCGCGACAACCGTCGAGATCAAAAGAGTTCTGCGTTTCATGGTTATTCCTCCTCCATTGGTGCGGTCGCCAACGTTTTGACCGCGAGTTTTAGGTCATGCCCAATTCATGTAAGTCGTCTGTTTCCTCAGATAGCCATCGAAGCCATATGCGCCGTCTTCACCCCCAACCCCGGACATACCCCAACCGGTATGAAATCCCTGCACGGCCTCGCCATTGGAGCGGTTCAGATACAGTTCGCCGAACTTCAAACGGCTCGGGGCCTCCATCAATCGCCGGTGCGATGCCGTAAAGAGATAGGCAGACAGCCCGAATGATGTGTCATTCGCTACGTCTATCGCCTGATCAAAATCATCTACTCGCATGGCTGTTGCCACGGGGCCAAAGACCTCCTCTTGCATCGCGGCATTGCTGTTGTCTGAGACCTCAAGAACCGTCGGGGACATCCAGTGCCCTTTGCGGTGCGCGCCGTCCTTCAAAGGCCCACCTTCCAGATGGACTGTGGCACCTTCTCCGATGCTGCGCTGGATGATTTCGGCGACCTTGATCACTTCGACCTTGCTGACTTTGGGCCCCAGGTCGCAGTCCTCCATCGGATCCCCGATCGACAAAGCGCGGGCTGCGGACACGAATTTCTCCAAAAATTGATCCGAAATGTCGCGATGCAGATACATACGCTCGTTGCAGGTGCAAATCTGGCCGCAATTGGCAAACCGGGCGGCAATGGCGGCCGAAACGGCGGCGTCAACATCCGCATCCTCCATCACGATGAACGGAGCCTTGCCCCCAAGCTCGAGCCGGACAACCTTGATCCGGTCGGCCGCAGTGCGAAAAATCTCTTTCCCGGCGCGCGTGCTGCCGGTCATCGTGATCAGCGACGTATCGGGGTGTTCAACCAACCGCTGCCCGACCACCGGCCCTTTCCCCGTCAGAACATTCAGAACGCCGGGCGGAAAGCCGACCTTGTCCGCAAGCTCGGCAACCGCGAGACCGGACAGCGGCGTGATTTCATGCCCCAACAAAACAACGGTGTTGCCCGCGACCAGCGCTGGCCCAATTTTCCTGACAGCCAATGCCAAGGGATAGTTCCAGGCCGTCAGCGCAACGACAACACCATAGGGATGGCGCCGAATCTGGATTTCTTCGGACCTGTTGTCCGAGGCCACTATGTCACCCGAAATCCGTCGGGCCTCTTCTGCTGCATGGCAAAGAAAGGTGACGGCGGCATCCACTTCACCTCGAGCTTGCGAGATCGGCTTGCCCTGCTCGGCTGTGATCAAAGCAGCCAGACGCGCGGCGTCGGCCCGGATGGCCTCGGCGAGCCCTCGGACCATTTGCGCCCGCTCGATCGCCGGGCGCGAGGACCACGAGCCAAAAGCCCGATGGGCCGCTTCGACCGCCGCATCCGCGTGAGCGGCGGCGCCATCTGGAACTAGCGCAACGATCTCTTCATTCGCAGGGTTTTCGACAACAACCGTGTCCGCGTCAAGGTCGACAAAGCGGCCATCGATGAACATCGAATGCCGAACGACTTGACCCAACTCCCCCACTACAGACCGCAATTTCGCCTCCCGCGCTTGCTCGGTCAAACCACAATGGAGACCGCACCACCGATCAAAACACTAATATTATTATTTAGTCAACACTAATATTAATTACTATCCGCTAATATTAGTTGCACGTCCTCCGCATAATCGGTAAAAAGGATACGAACAAAAAGGTTGAGCGATGAACGATCAAGCGAACAAGGCCGGACAACACAGGGGTGTAGGACGAGTCGCGGGCCGACAGCGCATAACGATGCACGACATTGCACGCGTCGCTGGATGCTCACAAACGACAGTATCGCTGGTTCTGAACAAGAACGATTCCGTCAAAATCTCCGAGGACACAAAGCAACGAGTCCTGGATGCCGCCAATACGCTTGGATACGCCATGCCCTCTCAACTCAGGAAACCCCAAGACAGCGCGCGCCGACCCTCGGCACTAGACGACACCATCGCTTTTGTCGTGGACGATCTGGCGTCGAGCCCCGAAATGGTAAACGCGTTTAGCGGCGTGAAACAGGCCGTTCGGGACACCGGAAATCTTGTATTGCTGGCAGAAACCCAAAACGACCCAGAGGTCGAACCCAGAACGCTTAAGTATTTCCTCGACCAACAGGTTGCGGGCATCGTTTACGCAACTGTTTTCACCCGGCGGGTGGTCGTTCCGGAAATCCTCACGCAGGCCGCAACCCCGGTTCTGCTGCTAAACTGCTTTTGCGACGACCTCTCGTTTCCTGCGGTGATCCCCGGCGAAGTCGCTGCTGGACATACGGCGACCAACGCCCTGATCAAGGCCGGGCACAAACGAATCGCCACTATCACCGGCGAGCCGTTCATGGAATGCGCCGCGGGACGAACGACCGGGTATAGAAACGCCTTGGCTTCCGCCGACATTCCATTCGACGAGGACTTGGTTGTCGAAGGCAATTGGTTGCCCAGCGCCGGATATGCCGCCACGCGCGAATTGATGGACCTGCCCTCTCCGCCAACCGCCATTTTCTGTCAGAATGACCGCATGGCAATCGGTTGCTATGAGGCACTCAAGGAACTTGGCCTGTCCATCCCCGAGGACATCTCGGTCATCGGATTTGACGATGACGAAACCGCGCGACACCTTTCGCCGCCACTGACCTCGATGATTCTTCCCACCCGGGCGATGGGACGCTGGGTCGTCGAACAGCTATTCCACGGGCCGACGGATGGTCAGAGGCACCCACTCGTGAAGCTTGAATGCGAACTGGTCGAGCGCGACTCGATCAGAGAACCCAAACGCCGGACCTGAAGGCGACATCATGACGGAAACCTTCGATCACATCGTCATCGGCGGCGGCTCAGCCGGTGCCGCAGCCGCCGCCCGACTGGTCAACCAGGGCAAGTGCAGGGTTCTGGTGCTGGAGGCCGGGCATTCGCACCACCATCCATTGCTGGACATGCCGCCGGGTATTTTCAAGATGATCAACGGGTCCAAGTTCATGACCTACCACCAGACCGAACCGCAGGACCACCTGGACGGCCGCGTGCATGAGATTCCGCAGGCCAACGTACTGGGCGGCGGGTCGTCAGTGAATGCGCAGGTCTATATGCGCGGCCGCCCTTCTGACTATGACGCGTGGAACGACCTGCTACGACAGACCAACGACGGGGTCAGCTGGGGATGGGATGATGTGCTGCCCTATTTCCGCAGGATTGAAGACAACAACAGGCTTCATAATTACCTGCATGGCAGCGATGGTCCGGTGCAGGTCTCTGATCCGGGGTATATCGACGACATGTCTCGTTGGTTCGTTCAGTCGGTGCAGGCCCTTGGTGAACCATTCAACACGGACTTCAACGGCGCAACACAGCGCGGTGTCGGGTTCTATCAGTTCACCAATCGCGCTGGAAAGCGCAGCTCGTCAGCCTATGCTTTCCTCGCCCCTCTCGAGACGAACCCGGACTTGACCATACGGCTTGGCGCCACGGTCAGAAAAGTCATCATCGAAAGCGACAAGGCCGTCGGGGTGCAGTATCGCGACAAAGGCGGGTTCCACACCGTCCGGTGTGATGGTGAGGTTATCCTTGCGGCGGGCGCTCTGGTCACGCCGAAAATCCTCATGCTTTCGGGTATCGGACCGGATGCACATCTTGCCGAACACGGTATTCCTGTGGTCTGCCCACTGCCTGGGGTCGGTCAGAACCTGATCGACCACCCCGAAGTTCCCATCACCGCCTTTGCCAACGGTCCATACGGATATTTTAAACAAGGTGATGGCTGGCGGATGCTTCGCAACGGCATACAGTTCAAACTGTTCGGCAGCGGCCCAGTGACTTCGGCCGGGGTCGAAGCTGGTGCCTTCGTCAATCCGTCGGTTCCTGATGGAGAACCGACCATTCAAGCCTTTTGCGTGCCCATCGTCTATCTGGATCGCGACGCGCTGGACGAGGTGCAGGATGACTTTGGCGTGACCGTTACGACCGTCGTGGTCAAACCGAAATCACGCGGAGAGGTTCGGCTTCGCTCTGCCGATCCTCAAGCTATGCCGGTGGTTTCGCCCAACCTTCTGAAGCATGAGGACGACATGCAAGAGATGATCCGGGGGCAGCGGTTCTTTCGTCGGGCATTCACGTCGGGCCCGCTTGCACAAAGGATCCGCGAAATCGTCATTCCGATAGCGGACGACGACCAGACGCTGCGAGCACATTGCAAGAGATTCGTAAAAACCAACTATCACCCGGCGGGCACTGCCAAAATGGGCCGGGACGGCGACGGAATGGCAGTGCTGGACGCCAGAATGCGCGTTCGCGGGATCGAGAGCTTACGGGTGTGCGACATGTCCGCAGTGCCCGACATCAACGCCGGCAACACAAACGCACCTGCCATGATGCTTGGCGAACGATGCGCCGACCTTATCCTTGGCATCGGATCAGTACGCGAGGGACGCAATTCTTATCCGGAACAAAGTTGACGCCACTCGCTAAGAGCGGCGGCGCGGGTCAGCTTGAAGGTGTCTCGGCTGGTGAGCGATCTTTCTTGGTTGAAGTGGTTTTAGACGGAAGAATGAACGGCAGCGAATTTCTGTAAACTTCGCATGCGCCTGAACCGTTGCGTCGCGCGTTCGCGTCGTCGAAACGGAAGAGCGGAAATCGAATATACAGCATCACAGCAAGGCGGATGATCTCGGGACTGGTCTTGAAGTTTTTAAAAGAGGCAGGTTTGGTCATGTGCAAAAACTACGCAACCGCCCTGCCCCGCTCAAGCAAAGTTCTTCTGACAAGACCGTGGGCTACTGCTCCGGTGAATACCAAATTGGCGAAATCCACGCTCGTTCGTATATCCACACCGCGACATCCTCAAGGAGCGGCAAGCCGTGGCGGACGGCGTCATACGTCGTCCAGCGTGGAGTTGGTATTTCGATGACGCGCATGTAGTACAGAGCATGTTGGCCAGGATCAAAATCGTCGTCTGTCCAATGACCAAACAACTCCGCAGCTCCGTTTGCGTTACTGTAAGTCGAAGTTTCAGGATCAACCGTATTGCCAATGGGTGGCAGCTTGCCATTCACGTCCGGCACGCGATCTCTTGACCACACTACATCAATGATACGTTCTTGCGGCGATCCGCCCACATCGACCCAACCCTTGATGATTTGTACGCGATCGAGGTTGGCTCCGATCGGATCTTTTAATGCGTGCACCGCGAAATTTGGTGGGCCGTTCAAAGCTGTCAGAGAACCGCCCATCGGCACGCCGTTGGCATAACCGTCCATTACAAGCTTCACGGGATCGTTGTTGCTTTGGAGTATTGCACCGCCAAAGAAACGCGGCTGTATCCTAGGGCCTGATGTGGCGAAGGTTTCGCGGCTTTGCATCGCGTCAAAAATCGCACCAAGTGTGTTCTTGGACGCCCAAACGCCTGCGAGCGAGCCCGGGTTGGCGTCGGGGCCAAGCAACCAGCCGTCTATCTCGCCTTCGCGGCGTTGTTCGGTAGTACCGTCGGCAACACCATGGCTGCCATTATAAGTCGCCTCATCGACATCACTTGGGGTACTGTTATGATTGTCTGTGCCTCCGATGAAACCAAGTTTCCAAGGGTTCGCACCTAGCTTCTGCTCATAGTCGAGCCCTTTAGTCGCAGCCCAACGGACGAAGCCATCGGTGTGGAAGAAACGTTCACGGAATGCAGCGATACTCTCTGCATTCTCGAAGTTCGCAAATTCATCGTTAGGCGACACGCCGGGATGGGTTTCGGAATTGCCTTTGATCTGCATCATTTCGATCAACGGCTCCCACTTGGCGCGGCGCTCGGCATATTCGCGCGTGATTGGATTTCCGGCATTGTCGATCGGCTCAAACATCAAGCCTTTGCTTCCGTTGGAGTTTTGTGGGATGGCCAACAGTGTAGAGCCAGCAGCTTCTTGGTAATGCCCTGGAGCAGATGGGATCTGCGTTGAGAGCATCTCGCCAAGAAATTCTGCATGAACGGAAATGGACGCAAAATCCAGAGGTCGACCGATTCTGCGCTGCACGTTGTTTACCGAGACAGGTTGACCCTTCGCGAAGCGAAACGCGCCCGAAGGTGTCAGGCGTGCACTTCCAATGTAGGCATCAAGTGAAAACGAAGTATGTACATGAGTTTCGCCGAAGTAAGCGTTCTTGATCGGGTTCTCAGGCACCATGGCTGAGCAGCCTCATCTTACTGGTCAGCGTGACCCACGCACCTGATTGGTCCGAACAGGAACGCCTGTTCGGCTTCTGACATCTCCAAGTCCTTCGTCCCTGCTACAAGGTTCGCCCTCCCTGATCCGACGGAACAATTCCCTGCTCCACCTTTTTGGGAATTTGCAGCATAGACCTTTGAAAAACATACATTTCTGAGAGGAGAAACTCTGGGTTCCAGACCCATCTCACGAAAATTCCCTGTAAATTGCCGAATATCAGGGAAATCCCTCCCAAAGCGACCCCGCCAAAATGCGCCACTGAGACTGAGGCCTGAATTGCGTTCTGAGTGTACGGTTTGCTCCGTCTCTGATTGAAAGCGCATGCGCCAACTCGCGGGAATTGCGGCGCAATTCTGGATCAGAAAACACAACTGAAGTGAGACAAGTATGAGTGGCGGTGCTGTCAGACTAATTCGAACCAGTCTCAGTTTGCTGCGGAAACCGCGAACCTATCCAGAACAAAGCTGACGCCACTCGCTAAGAGCGGCGGCGCGGGTCAGCTTGAAGGTGTCTCGACTGGCTAGCGATCTTTCCTGGTTGAAGTGGTTGTAGACAGAGGAATGGACGGAGGCGAATTTCTGCAAACTTCGCATGCGCCTGAAACGTTGCATAGCGCGCTCTCTTCGTCGGAAAGGCAGGTGCGAATTCTCAACGCGGTTGTTGAGCCACCTGCCCGTCTGTTGTTTTTCGAGAGCACCCAAATCTCTGAGCGCTGCTTTGTAGGATGCAAAACGGTCGGTCACGACCTCCTCGGCGCAACCGTGCCGTTTCATCAATTTCTTAGGGAATTTCAGTGCTGCAGCTTTGTTTCGGCGTTTGGTGACAACGGCTTCCAGCACCTCGCCCTCGTGATCAACTGCACGCCAGAGATAGCGGCGTTTGCCATTCACCTTCCCAAAGACTTCATCCACGTGCCACTTCCATTTCGAGAACGCGCACAGCTGCTGCACCCGCTTCCGCCTGATCTCAGCAGCAAACATCGGGCCGAACCTATTCCACCAGTATCGGACAGTTTCGTGGCTCACGTCGATGCCTCGCTCGTGCAGTAAATCTTCGACATTCCGAAGCGAGAGTGGAAACCGAATATACAGCATCACCGCAAGGCGGATAATCTCAGGGCTGGTTTTGAAGTATTTGAATGAGGCAGGTCTGGTCATGAACAAAAGCTACGCAACCGCCCTACCCCTCTCAAGCAAAGTTCTTCTGACAAGACCCAACACGGTTTCTGTGGAGTGAAATCCACTGGTTTTATTTGCGCGGTGCTACGGGAGTAGCAATCTTATTGAATTCGGGGCATAATTTGGCATTGAGTTTTTTTGCTCTCAGGAAGCACCGCGTAGACACCGCTCAGGGCCAATGTGAATTACTTGAGTAATATTGGCCTAGTGGGATGGCAAAACATACCGTCGATCACATGTTTGGTCAGATTTGGAGGGCTAAAAACAATGGCAACCAAAGCCGAATTTTGTATGGCAGCGGCATAAGCCAGAGCTGCCACGGACGCACTAAAGAAAATGGCGCGTGATCCTTTAGGTGCGTTTGACCCTGGGTTGGCCACGACGGTTGCCAAGGCAGTGATCAAGAACCTGAATAAATGAGAGGAAAAGGCCGGCTTCATGGATTGTAAAACACTCCTCATCCTCAATCGAAAATCTGCGGCCCGACCTGACGTACGTTCGGCTGTCAGACCTCTGGAAAAGGAGCTTGGTCTGGAGATTGCTATCCCATGGTCAGGTAAACAGTTGCGAAAAACGATACACAAGCACTTGGCCAAGGGGGTGACGCGCTTTGTTGCAGGAGGTGGTGACGGGACACTCAACGCGGTTACCAGCGCCCTATTGCGATGCGATGCGGGACCAACCATTGTTTTGGGGCTTATGCCTTTGGGCACTGCTAACGACTTTGCCAGGTCTTATGGTGATGACGGATCGGATCTTTCTGCATCATTGGTGCAGGCCGCAACCGGAAGAGCCCGGTCGATAGATATTGGTTCCATCAACGGTCGCCCATTCGTGAATGTCGCCAGTGGCGGTTTTGGGGCCATGATTACCGCGACAACTCCCAAAGAAGTTAAGAGGCGGCTAGGAGGGTTAGCCTACACCCTTACCGGATTGGCGCGAGTTTCTGAGCTGAAACCAACGCAGGCCATGATTGCTTTGGATGGGTCAGAGCATAACTGGGCGTCGGTTTCTGCGCTGGTAATTGGCAACAACCGCTTTGCCGGTGGTGGGTTCGAAATAACTCCAGAGGCTGACATGTTCGACGGGTTGCTCGATCTGGGTGTTTTGACCACGGACGAGTGGCCACCTGCAAACCTGTCTTTTGGAAATTTCCCCGACCTGAGTGACCCGATTGCGGGGCTCGTAAAACGTAGCCGTTTCAAACATGCGGTGTTGGAAACAGAAACACCGTTCCACTTAAACCTTGACGGTGAACCGATGGTGGACACGAGGTTCGAAATTTCGGTTCTACCGGGTAGACTAAGCTTTGCGCTACCTTCTACTGGGTCTTGATCTCTAAAGAATTGGAGCGAACAGGCGGGCAATCGGGGCGCCAATCCGGATATGCGGGGGCTGTTCAGCAAGCAATTTGTCTAGCCTAAACGACCGTTCGAAATCCTTTTCCAGCATCGCGGCTGTAGCCCCGGCGGCGCGTGTATCGAAGAAAACGGCCATTGCTTCAAAATTCAGCCGGAATGAGCGGTTATCCATGTTCGTTGTCCCTATCGCGGCCAAAGTATCATCAACAACCAATACTTTTTGATGCATGAAACCGGAACTATATCTCAAGACCTGTACTCCGGCCTCGCGGATTTCATCAAAAAAGGCAAAAGCGGCAAGCCAAGGAATCTTATGGTCAATGACGTCCGGAACCAGGATGCGGACATCTACTCCTTGCAACGCAGCGTGTTTTAAAGCTGTGAGCACATCGGTATCGGGTACGAAGTACGGCGAAGCGATCCAAATCCGACGTTTGGCATTCGCGATTGCCGTGAAAAAGAACAAGGCACCGGTTTCCATTTCGTCCCCGGGACCGGTTGGGACGATTAACCCGGACATGTTCTCTTCCATGTGACCAGCCTCCCAGTTCATCTCCGAAATCAGGATTTCTTCAGTTGCCCAATGCCAATCCTCTACAAACACCAGTTGCAACTGCGAGGCGATCGGGCCACGGATTTCGACATGTGTGTCGCGCCAATCACCGAATTTTGGGTCGCGCCCCATATATTCGTCTCCAACATTCAATCCGCCGGTAAAGCCGACCGTTCCGTCGACGATCACCGTCTTGCGGTGATTGCGTAAATTGAGTTGAAATCGGTTTTTAGCTCCGCGCATCTGCGCGGGTTCAACTACTTGCACACCGGCTGAACGGAGATCATTAAGATAGGAGTTTGGAAGTTTAACGCTCCCAACTGGATCGCACATGAACCGAACTGCAACTGCACGTTTTGCTGCGGTGATCAGATGGTCCTGCAGTTTCCGACCCAGATCATCATCATGAACAATATAAAACTGCACCAGAATGTAATCTTGGGCTGCGTCAATAGCGGCAAAGATTGCATCGAACGTTTCCTGCCCGTTTAATAGGATTCGCATGTTGTTGCCCCGGACTACAGGGAGTTCAGATATCCTTTCCAACGCTTCGGACGGAAACTCTGTAGGCACGTCGGGGGCATTGACCTCGCGAAACGTCTTGATTCCGTCAATTACCTCCTCGCTATCGCGGCGCGCAGTTAAGTATCGGTCGAACTTGTGATGCCCCAAAAAAAGGTAAAGCGGAACGCCAAGATACGGGGCAGTAATCAAAAAAACGACCCAACCCACTGCACCCTGAGAGGTTCGCGCCGATGAGATCGCTCTCCATGCAAACCAAATGGCAGTGGCTTCGAGGGCGATCAGGAGCAAGACCAGAATTGTGGACACCATGTGGGCCTCTTTGGTTCACGGTTGCTGAAAGGGCGTTCCAACACCCGGTGGAGATCCACCAGATTAACCGATACTCGCAGGAAAGGATCGCCTAGGGCAAGCGCGTAGAAACGCAGTTCTTGTTGAGCTCGGGTTGCAATTCGATAGAGAATTTTCATTCGTATGCCGCTTTGACAAATTAGGAGCAATTTATCCCGATACTCCAGAAAAAGCTGGAAGATTCTCCCAGAGTTTCCGATGCTGTCCTCCTGCAAACTTCGGGTGTCGTTTGAGAAGTTTACGACCTACATGATCCAAAAGAGAGGCCAGTTCAGCAATTGGAAGAAACTCAATCTCCGTCGATGAGCGCAGTTGTCGAAATGCAGGAACGTTTCAGCCACTGGCAGGCCGAACTAAATCAAAGCAGCGTAATTCTCTCTTTGATCTTTCTCTTGGCCGTTGTCATCGGCAGGCGGCCACTTGCACGATGGCTTATGGCAATGTTTCGGGCACTTCTCAGACGCTTGTCCATTGAACTTTCGGAAAAGGTAGCTGACGAACTGATGCGGACCACATCAGTTTTGATTGTGACCTTTGCTGTTTTTGTGGTTCTGGAAACATTGAATGTTCCAAACATGCCTGGTGACATTTTTAGGCGCGTTATGGCCTCAATCGCTGTGATCGCAGTATTCTCAGGGTGGTACAACCTGAGCGGGTCTTTTGTATCCCTTCTTCAGAGCGACCGGTTTGGAGAAGTCAGGATGGAGGCCGGATGGATGGAGCGCGTTGCCCGTTTTGGCATCTTGCTGTTTGCCATTACGTCACTGCTAGAAGTCTGGAGGGTCGACATCAGCGGTGCGCTGACCGGTGTTGGAGTACTGGGCGCAGGATTGGCTATCGCGACGCAGGACCTGATCCGCAATCTTGTGGCAGGCATGAATAACATGAGTGAAAAGCGCTTCGCTATTGGGGACTCGATTCAAATCGACGGTTCGTTTGTCGGGACAGTCGAATCCATTGACCTGCGCTCCACCCTAATCCGTGGGTTCGATCAGATCCCACGGCATGTTCCGAACTCCGAGTTATCCAACGCAGTTGTCCTAAACTATTCACACCGCCGACATCGAAGGGTCATGCTTAGCATACCGTTGCTTCTAGACAGTACCGAGGCTCAGGTCCTTCAGGTGCGTGATACGTTGCGGGAACATTTGTCGGCCTGTGGAGATTTCGAATTGTCTGAAGAGGCACCGAAACATGTCTATGTCGAAGGGTTGTCAGAATGCGCCGTAACCATCATTTTTTACGCGTGGACGACTACCCCTGAATACGACAATTTCCTCCGTGTGAATGAAAGTCTTTCGCTCAAAATCCTTGAGACAGTGCGCGCGGCAGGAACAGAACTGGCCTATCCAACACAATCGATCAATCTGCGCGGGTCAGCCATTCCGTGACCTCCTGATGATACCGATCAGTATTTCCCAAGCGTCTAGCTCCGGTTGTCTAAGTTTTGCTCAAATTCCTGACGGATTGCTTCTGTTTCGGTATCTAGTTCGGATTTGGATACCGTCAGCTTAGATTTTCGACGTGCAGCTTCAGAGGCTTCGCCCTGTGCTACTTCCCTTACTGGATTGTCTTTTTGACTACCGTCGGACAAGTTACCATCGCCCGACATCAATATTGCGAGTGACTTCGTCGATGGGATGTTGGCTAACACGATCATAGTACAGACGGTAATCGGCACGCTTAGTAGAGCCCCGGGGATACCCCAGATTGCGGTCCAGAACGTCAGTGCGAGGATAACCATCAAAGGCGACAAGTTTAGTGATTTTCCGGTTAGCGATGGTTCCAGAATATTCCCGATGATGAACTGAACCGCCCCACAGCCCACCAAAATAATTAGAAAAGGCGTGTTAGTATCAAACTGCACAAGAGCAACGAGCGAGGGCAACGCTACCCCGATGATTGAACCAATCGTTGGAATGAAGTTCAGTACGAATGCCAGGATGGCCCAGGTTTCGGCAAAATCCAATCCCACGGGCTTCATGATCGCGTAGCTACCGACACCCGTTAGGAAACTAACGAGTGTTTTGATTCCTACATATCGCTGCACGCTTTCTGAAATGCGCGTCAGCACGCGGTGTAAGTTTTGTGCGGATTCCGCATCTGGCGCTGCCAGTGCGACTTTCAACCTCATGGGCCCCTGTTCCAGCATCATGAAAGGAATATAAAGAAGGATCAGAAAGAAGGCGCTCAAAAAGCTTCCGGCTGAACCGATTGCTCCGCCAGCGAAGCCGGTGAAGTCCATCTCTAAGATCGCTTGTTGCGCTGCCTGATAGTTCTTGTCTCCAACAAGAGTGACCACTCGGGCCAAGATTTCAGAGAACCTTGCTTCATATCTAGGCAACGCATCGGCAACCGCGCCCGCTTGACTGGTCAGAATTGACAGTAATCCGAGCAATCCCAACACTAAAAGAGCAGCGCTAATGACATGGGCCAACCATCTGGGGATCCGTGTCCCGAGAATTTCAACCTGACATAACCTGTCGACTGCGGAAGTCAGAAGAATGAAAATCAAGGAAGCAATCGACAATGGAACTAGAACATCAGCCGCCAGGACCAGTCCTGCGATAGTAAAAAAGGCGATCACGACAACCCGGTGCCAAAACGCCAGACTAAAAACGTGTGTTTGCTGTTGATCTGGCACCGGCTGGGCTACTTCCTGTCTATTACCCTACGGATTTCCGAACCTTGTCATATACGGCTTTCATTTTCAAACCAAGTTCCCGCGCAGCTTCGCCGACTTCATCCGCCGACTGATTAAATTGTGATGTAGACAGGAACCTATCCCACTCCGAAACAAGTGAATCCCACTCGTCTTCCGCCTCCATTGTTCCAAGGTTCAACTGAAGTTTAATTTCATCTCTCTTTTGTTGTAGCTCGGCCATCATGGCCTTCAGATCGGGCATTTCTTTCACCTTTTGTAACACGTAATTGCCGCGAGACGGCTCTCGGGTTTATCTGCACTGCCAATTTAAACGGTGCTGGTTGGATGTTTAAACATCTTACTAAAAAGAATTAGGTCAATGCTTCTTTGGCCAGTGACATTGACGCATCTAGCTTGGCCTTTCGTTCTTTGTAGTCTGCCTGAATTTCAGCTTTACGCTTTTCAAACTTGTTCCTTGTATTTTCTTTGGCCACCGCAATTTGCTCTTCAATCGCCTCGAGCCTTGCAGCTGTTTGGCTGTTCAGTTCGGTGATACGTTGCGAGATTTTTTCTTTGGCTATACTTGCCTTTGCCTTGGTTGCGTCGATTTTGTCGTGGATTGCTTGTTTGGTTTCTTCGTTAGATTGCTTCCACTCGTCTTTTAGCTCTGCAATTTCCCGATTAAGTTCCGCCATTTCAGCAGCGTATTGTTCATCGATTGCATCGGCGCGTGGCTTGCGGAAAACCACTCCTCCAGCCTCGCTCATTTTGACATCCAATGGCGATGTCCAAACTTCGTCAACCGAGGCCACCAAGCAAGATTTACCAGGAATAAGTTCGATGCTGATTTCGTCAAGCATCGTAGAATCTATTCCCGCAACCCAAAGATCTCTGTAGACACCAAACAATCCACCTGTCATCGATCCGACAGCCATTCCTGAGGCGGCCACTGATGCTGCAGCCGCAGATCCGGCGACTGCAGCTCCGGATGCGACTGCCACCGGGCCGGCCAAAACACCAACCATTCCGCCGAGAACGAGGCCCAGTGCCGTTCCCAACGGCCCTTCATCTTCCACCTTCTTAACTTCAACTTTGCCTTCGAGATCTTTCCCAATGACTGCAGCGGCATACACCGCGAGATCTCCTTGGGAATGTAGCGCGCGCAGTGCGGTTTCACCCTTGAATGCAGCAGCATCATCCTCGAAAACGACGGCAATAAACTTTTCCATGTTAGTACTCCTGATGGTTGATTTTAGGCGGGAATTTCTTAGTGGACAGGAACTTTTCTAAACACTAAATGCTCATTGAAACTGCATGTTAAGTGCCGCGTAAATTTGCCATTTGGGCAGACCGATTCCTTTGTCGAAAACCGAGTACTGCGGTTCGACAAAAAAGTTGTAAACGGTATTGCCGCGTTTGGTGACCTTGCCTAGGCGAATGCCCAATGGGACAGAATAGCTGTCATTAACAAAATTGTAGGTCCAGATCGGGGCGCCGCCCGTGTAGTACCCATTGCCCAGTTGGTAAAAAACAAAGGGTTGAAAGGCACCCAAATTGGCGCGTGGGCGCCCATTTGTATCCCCAACGCCTCCACGCCATGTCAGAAGATATCCATACTGAAAGACAGGCGAAGTTGCATTGAAATAAACGTTGGCTAACCCAAGCTGCCATTGATCGGCTCCCAAGCGGTCGTCGGAGGCTGTTGGCACGACCACTTGCGGACCAAGCGCAAAACTAATTCCGGGGTTACCCGTAGTAAACTGATAGGCCGCAAAAACATCAAAATCTCCGACGCCACTCAAAGTTTGGCCATCTGTTCCCACCGGTAACGAGTTAAATGGCAACGAGGCTCGGATCAGCCAATTTGAGCTGCCTAAAGTGACCGGCTTTGCATAGCGCAGAACAAATTGATTTCCGGTCGCATTACCTGGTCCTGTAAAGTCACCGATATAGTAGTTTTGGATATTGAACGCTGTGATATCAGCCAGCGGATTGTTGGCTTGCGCTGCATCAGATTGCGCATAGGCCGGAGTGCTGGCGACGCACAGAATGGAAAGTTGGGCTAAGCGCATAAAGAAGGATTTCATGGGGCTGCCTTTGTCTCGGGCATCGCTTCTGGCAAAGGTGCACCCACCGCTCCGGAAGGGGGCTTAGTGCCCAGAAGAGACGCAATCGTAGGCGCGACATCCACAGTTTCGACGCGTCGTGCGACGGTTTGTGGAACAATATTTGAACCTGTAAAAATTAGGGGAACGTGTGTGTCGTATGTCCAGGGAGAGCCATGAGCAGACGCAACGTGCAACCCGTCAAAATCAGCCACAAACCAATGCGGTTCGAACACCACATAGATATCTCCCGACCTATCTGGATTAAAGTTAGCCAAGACGGCATCGCTAATCTTGGTTTTTGCAAACGACCCGCGTCGCAAATCTGAACTCCCAACCGCATAGGCAATGCCGGGGAGCTTTTGAAGTTCCTCAGCAACAGCTCGTTCGACGACCAAAGGATCTAAAGAACGTTTGGAAATAAGATCTTGGTTCAAATAGACGTAGGGGTTGGAAAAGTTCTGAACCAGATCAGCGGATTCACCAAAATCAATTTGAAGACGCACAAATCCTGGTTCTGTATCGACGCGTTCAAAGCTGAACAAACCAGCTTCAATGCCTAGAGTCGCCAGAAAATCCGGGTGTTCCGGTGCGCCGTGATCTGCCGACAAAACGATCAATGTGTTTTCCAGACCAACTACGGCATCCACATGTGTTAAAAGGTCAGCGATTTGCCTGTCGAGATGCGCGAAATTGTCTTCGGCTTCTAGGCTTGAAGGGCCGAACATATGGCCGACATAGTCTGTAGATGACAAGCTGACCGACAGATAATCAGTAACGTCATCTTGCCCCAGTTGTTCTGCATCCAACAGGGCTTTGGCAAAATCTACTGTTATTTCATCCCCAGCCGGGCTGAGGGTTAAGAGCGTTGTGAAGTATTTCCCTTCTGCCGCTCCCCAGTTATGCGGAAATGTCCGGCCAAACCCCTGTATATCGGTTTCCCACGGTTGGTCGTCGCGGTCTGCAAAGGCATACTTCCCAACGTCTCCCAGAAGAGTCCAAGATCGATTGGCATATGATGCGACAATGCCTTTTGAGTTCCAATCCTCAATCCAACCGGGATAGGCGTCGCGATAGAACGTGCTTGTAACAAACCGGCCTTCTGACTTTGAGAACCAGTAAGCGTCACCAGCGTGACCTGCCATTGCAATTGCACCGCGATCCTTGACCGACACACCAAACACTTTTGAAGTCGGCCCAAAGTGCAGGCCAATTTCATCGGAGATAGTTGAACTGATGATATTGCGGGGAGACCGACCGTCAGTTGTGGCTGCTCGTTGGGTCGGATCGATTTCGTTCTCCGCATCGACTCCGGTAGCCCCGACCAAAGGAAAGTCCGGATCCTGCACGTTATAGAAAGGCTTGCCAGTTTTTCGATCAAACCACAGGTTGGCTACCATACCATGGATAGCAGGGTCCGTGCCGGTCGCGAGCGTCGTGTGCCCGACAATTGTTTCAGTGTTGGCATGGCGGTGATGAGCATTTGTAAAATTGACGCCATGATCCAACAAATAGCGAAAGCCGCCCTCTCCTATGTGGATACTGAATCTGTCGATTAGGTCTCCACGCAACTGATCAACAGTTATTTGAAGAACCAGTCGAGGCTTGCCTTGAGCGCTTGAGACAGACGGAACGACCAAGCTGCCTCCAACAACCAACCATCTGATTAGCAGGGGAAAAGTTCTCGGTTCGATCACGTATTTCGTCCTTTTTATAACAGTAGAATTTGTGTTTACCCAACGTTTGCCGCAGTTTTGGGTCGTTTTTTCAGACCGCGACCGACACGTCGTTCCTTAGGCCATTGGCAAAGCGGATATATCCTGCGCCCTCACCGATCAGCGATACGCGTGCAACGATCCCCAACAGCATCACGCTCACCTCGGAGTACTTCGCTAACACATATCCCGATGCCAGTACGGACACACAACCAACGGAAATGACCCAGCCAGAACCTTGATCCGGTCGCGCCATCACGCCCACTGCAATCCGCATCAAGCCATTCACAAAAATTGCAACAATCAAGACCAATGTAAGCGCCATGAGCCCTTCAAGAGGGCGAAATATCAGCAACAACCCGGCAATCAGATTGAAGCCCCCCAAGATGGAATAGATGAGCCTTGCATTCCAGCCATCTTTGGTTGTGAAAACCTGCACTAGCACCACGAAGCCACCTACAGCGAAAACAAATCCCACAGCAAATTCAATGGCCAATGATACCAAAAAAGGTGCAAAAAATGCGAATACACCCCCGATAGCCAACACAATCCCGAGTCCAAGAAACCAGCCCCAGTATTTTTGCAGATCGTTGTCTGAGTTTCCCATACTCATTGTATCTTTCCCTTGGTCGATTGCATTTTCAAACACTGGCGACTGCTTTTGCGTTTAGGCGCCCTCAAGCAGGTCAAAGCCTGTCGAGTGCGACCTTCCGTTAGTTTCGAGCGTAGTGAAAGCGCGGCAGGCTTTTCAGATTTTCCTTGGTCGCATTGGGCAAAACCAGATCGCCATCCGCGTTGATCTCGAAGGCGACCGCTGGCAGCGCGATCAACTTTTCACCGATGTTCAGGAAGCCGGCGACGTTGACGATCACAAAGGTCGTATCACCATCCGGCAAGACGAGCGCATCATGGACATATCCCACAAAGTCGCCACCAGCATTGTAAACATCACCGCGTAAAAGCTCGACTACGCTCCAACCGGAAGCGACTAAGGCGACATCAAGATTGTTGTACTCGACAACAACACCGCCAGCCACATGAGGTGTGGACTGTGCGAGCGCATACATTGGGTCTCCAATTGCGAAAGCACACAAGAGAGCCGTTGTTCTCAGAACTTTTTTCATATTACTGATCCCGTCTCGACAATGTGAAAATTGAATTCAGGTCGCCGGGTGATCAAGCAGCCCGCCCCCAAAACAAACTGGTCAGTTTCCGGACAAAGCGGCACGAAGCTCTTTTTCATCACTGACAGACAATGATGTCTCGATAACCTCGCCCTTCATGCCCTCCAATTCGCCCAACAACTTCGTAGGTCGGTTTGACCACCCGATAACGGCCAGAGCCGATGAGTCAGGGCCCATCTTTGAGCCGACGCGAGCTGCCAATGCATCCTCTTCGTCTGCTTGATCCAGCATTCCTGCAAGTGTCCCAGAGCCAGCACCAACAGCCGAACCTGCAATAAACCCGGCAGCAGGGTTACCGACCATGGCACCGATCAAAGTGCCGGTCAGTGCTCCAAGAGACGTGCCTCCGACGAAACCCGTTGCTGTAAGAGTATCGGAATTCCGGGTCCGCACTACGCCGTTCTTATCGCGGGTCATTACCACGACCTCGTCGAGATCGACTTCCCAATCCAGGCTCATTTTTTGCAGACGCAAAAGTGCTTCGTCTGCTGTATGACGGCCCTCGAAGACAATAATGACCAAATCACTCATCGTTTCTCTCCCTAGTTGAAAATTGTTTTTTGCAGCGCAGTGACACACAAAAGAATGTACGTCCTGACGCTATCCCGTGACGATGTTTCATCTCTGAACTCCATGCGCGGTTCTCTCCCAACACCGCGCATGAATTAAGTTTAGCAAGCTCGAAACTACTTACTTCCGTTATTTGCCGCCATCAGTTCCATGACCTGATCAATTGAAAAGCTGGCTGGCTTCTGACGCGGTGGGAACTCCTGGAATGTAGCCAGGAACTGGCCTACATACTTTTGTGCGGGCACCAGGAAATAGATCCGATCAATCATCCAGTCGTAGTAAGTATTGGATGTTAGATGCGCCTGTTCGAATGGATCACGCCGAAGGTTGGTGATCAAAGGGACGCGAAGTGGGGTCCAAGGTTCGATCCACGCACGCAATGTCGAAACAGCTTTTTGCTCAAGGAAAATCAGTTTCCAATCGTCATAGCGCAAGGCTGTTAATTCTCCGGTATCCGCGAAATAGAAAATCTCATGTCGCGGGCCGTCTTTTGTTTCACCAGTAAGAACGGGCAAGAAGTTGTAGCCATCCAGATGCACTTTATATTCGCGACCAATGGCTTGAACACCACCTGCTTTCAAATCTTCCTTGATGGTCTCATTCCCCGCTGCTGCCAACAACGTCGGCAACCAATCCATGTGGTGCATGATTTCGTTTGAGACAGAGTCAGGTTCTATTTTCCCAGGCCAACGCACGAGCGAGGGCACGCGCCATCCACCTTCCCAGTTGGTGTTCTTTTCACTGTAGAACGGGTTGGTGCCAGCATCTGGCCATGTATTCTTGTGGGGGCCATTGTCAGTCGAATAATGAACAATAGTGTTGTCAGCAATGCCCAGTTCGTCAAGCACATCCAATAGCTGACCGACATGCATGTCATGTTCCACCATGCCATCGCCATACTCATCTTGCCCCGAGATCCCGAACAATTCGTCTTTCACATGTGTACGGAAGTGCATCCGTGTGCCGTTCCACCAAACGTAGAAAGGTTTGCCTTGTTCGTGCGCATTTTTGATAAAGTCGACGGCAGCTGCAACGGTTTCATCGTCGACTGTCTCCATCCGTTTTTTGGTCAACGGTCCCGTGTCTTCAACATGCCCATCAGCCGAAGACTTGATAACGCCACGAGGGCCAAATGCCTCACGGAAGGTCTGGCCGTCCGCCAAAACCGCGTCGCCGGGATAGTCGCGATTTTCTGGCTCTTCTTCCGCATTCAAATGGTACAGGTTTCCGAAAAACTCATCAAAACCGTGGTTTGTGGGAAGCATGCTGTCCTGATCACCAAGGTGATTTTTCCCAAACTGACCGGTCATGTATCCTAAAGGCTTCAGAAGGCCAGCAATCGTGGGATCTTCTTCCTTCATACCCAAGTCTGCGCCCGGGAGGCCTACCTTGGACAAGCCGGTTCTATAGACAGACTGTCCCATAATGTAAGAAGCCCGACCAGCTGTACAGGACTGCTCCCCATAGTAGTCGGTGAACATCATGCCTTCATCAGCAACCCGGTCGATATTGGGCGTTTCGTAGCCCATTAATCCCCTAGTGTAAGCGGATATGTTGGATTGCCCAATATCGTCTCCCCAAATCACTAGAATGTTTGGTTTGTCTTGTGCAGAAACTGGTGTGCCAACCACGAGGACAGCGACCGACAAAGCACCCAATATCGCTGACTTTGTTATGCCCAAATTATGTTTCATGTGCTCTCCTGAAAAATTCGAAACCAACGCATCAATCGACAGACTGGTGACATCGCGATCAAAGTTCATTCCCACGATGACCCCATTGTTTAGCGGTGTTTGCCCTACAATCTGTCGGCAAATACGAATCAAGGCTGCAAAAGCAACATTCATATTCACGAAAAACGTGTGTTAGCCTGCCAACGACGGGAAGCATTCATATATAAGAAGTTATATGAAGAGATTCGCTAAACACGCCGAAGCACATAATGAATCACTGTCCGAGCACAGTGTATGAGTGAAAAGGTCAACGAATTCACGATTAGAGCGGGCTCATTCCATGGTCCAATCTCCTTGCTTACTGACAACGCTCGGATGTTTCAAAAAACGCTGCATTCTTTCAACCTGCCAACGGAGCCAGAGGAGATTGTTGACGTTTCCAACTACCTAAAGGGCATGGAGGAAATAACTCGGTTCGCTGGCGATGATGATTTCTTTGCCCGAGCAGGCTATGTTCAGAAAGTGGAAGATTTGGGCGTTTTTGGTCGCGCAATCGTTTCCGCTGATACCTTGTGGGACGCTTTGCAGATCGCCAAGTCTGCGCTGTTGTATTATCAGAGCGATTCAGAGTTAGTAATCAGAACCTACAAAAAGCGTTGCCATATCTGGTATTTCAATCCTTTTGAAGCTTTTGAAGGCGCCAAAGATGTTCAATACACAATAACTCTATTGGCCAACGTTGTCTGCCTTGCAAACAATCGCACCGATCCGGACATTGATGTTTCCTACCCTAATGGCTGTTCGACGCACGTTCTGTTCAACTCCGCTATCAGTCGCGTTAGGGCTTCCACCCAAGGGTACATTTCGTTCGACGAAGGAGCACTCAAGTCGCAGATGTCCAAAATGGATGCACTGAGAGCCGAAGTGTTTTCGCGCTATTTGGCCGATGAATCCATAAAGGCTTGCGAAAAACCACTGACGAAGGACATTGTCGCAGGCCTAGTTCGTGCTTCATTCGGAGTTGCGCCATGGTCTCTAGTCAACACCTGTGGAGCACTGCAATTACACGAGCGGACGCTTCAACTTCGTTTGAAGTCTGAAGGAACTTCTTTTCGTGAAATCGTTCAGACTGAGCGGCACCTTGCATCAAAGCGCCTCCTAGTGGCTGGAAAAGACATAGTTGAAACTGCCGAAATACTTGGCTTCGAGCATCGGCAGAGTTTTTCAGAGGCATTCTCAAGGTGGGAAGGCCTTTCTCCGTCGGCCTTCACAAGTAGGGTTTAGGTACTGTCAGACGAATTCGAACCAGTCTCAGCTAGGCCAGTATTGCTGCCTTTTATGCCGCACCGAGTTCGCGCCACTCGGCGAGAGCAGCGGTGCGTGTCAGCTTGAATGTGTCTCGGCTGGTGAGCGATCTTTTCTGGTTGAAGTGGTTGTAGACAGAGGAATGGACAGCGGCGAACTTCTGCAAACTTTGCATCCGCTTGAAACGCTGAATTGCGCGTTCTCGTTTCCGCCATCATCCGCCCGCGCAGCGGGCTCATCTTCGGTCGTGTCATGGAAGCCCCCTGTTCGATTCAGAAACCTAAATCGTCAGGGGGGATGCTCACTTCCCAAAATGAGCCCAAATCTGGTGGGTGGAAGAACGCTAGCATTAAGCGCCAGTACCGCGCGAGCGGTATCGTCCTTGGGCCGGTTTCAGTGTTCAAGCAATTCCTTGCACGCAGATGCTGCACCGTATCTGCAGTACGACTTGGTCAACTGGGCATGCCCGCTCCAGACAGTCTGGATAGCCATCTTGGCCTCGCCTCTCCCGGTGCCCACAACTCAGACTGAAGTTGTTCTTCCATGCCCGTGGTCCAGTCGGGGGGTGCTGTCAGACCAATTCGAAGCAGTCTCTGTTTACCCCTAAATGCCGTAACTTATGCTGAACAAAGTTGGCGCCACTCGGAGAGAGCAGCGGCGCGGTTGAGCTTGAAATTGTCTCTGCTGTAGAGGGCGCGTTCCTGATTGAAATGGTTGTGGACGGAAGAATGAACTGCGGCGAACTTCTGCAAACACCGCATTTGCCTGAAGCGGAGCATCGCACGTTCTCGTCGTCGAAATGGCAGATGGGAATTCTCGGCCCGATTGTTCAGCCAGCGGCCGGTCTCTTGCCGACTACCGTTCCCGACAACTCTCATCGCCGCGCCATAAGACCGCAGTTTGTCTGTCACGATGGATTCAGGTTGACCGTAGCGTTTCATTGATTTTCTGAGGAATTTCAACGCAGCTTTGCGGTCACGGCGCTTGGTCACATAACTTTCCAGCACCTCGCCTTCGTGATCCACAGCCCGCCATAGGTAGTGCGTCTCGCCATTGATCTTCACGAAGACCTCGTCCAGATGCCACTGCCAGTTCGAATAAGATCGCATCCGATTGACCCTGTTTCTGCGGATCTCTGCCGCGAACATCGGGCCAAATCTGTTCCACCAATAACGCACAGTTTCGTGGCTGATCTCGATGCCGCGCTCGTGCAAAAGATCTTCAACATTGCGAAGCGAAAGCGGAAACCGAACATACATCATGACGGCCAGACGGATGATCTCGGGGCTCGTCTTGAAGTAGCGAAAAGGGCTGCGTCTTGTCATCCTGCGACGCTAAGTGCTCGCCCTGCCCGCCTCAATAAGTTTCTTCTGACAGTGCCATGCGCCCAAATGAAGCTGGCCACCTAAAACTCCGCGCGATGGCGCTGACTGAGATGCAACTTCATGAACAAGCCCAGGCATGCTTGCAAGCGGCCCGGCAGCTATCACAAGCCCCAATGATGACGACAAAACCACCGGTCTTGCCACCTGACATGCGCTGGATGTTAGACAGGCTAAAACCTGTCTTCTGAAGTCAATTGGCCATGTTATTGATGCAAATCTTGTGTGCGGACATCGTCCGCTTTGTCCGCGTCACCGCCATCTGCGTACCACTCAGAGAATGTCCGGTTTAAGTAGTTCTCGACCTGCCGCATGAGCGAAAGACCGAGGTGTGATCAAGGTCCGGTAAGGGCTCGAAGCGGACGCCCAACCAAATCGACAGAGGGTCGGCTCTGCGGACAATTCCGCCGTTAGCTACAACAAATTCCGATGACCGCTTACGGCGTACATTAACACTACCAAGGTATGTTCGCTTGTGTTGGCGGTAAAACACACTTTACGTACGTGGGCCTGTCTCCAACCATGGCTCGAAAGGGTATATCTTAAAACCGCCATCCCGCATCCGTTAAGGCTGAAATCACCTCTTCTGATAAATCTGGACTGGAATAAAACACAGCTAGTACAAGATCTGGCCTGAACTCTGGCCAGGACTGTTTAAGTTGTTTTAGTGTTGCCTTTGCTTCCTCGAATTCACCCAAACTCTGATGGGCAGCCGCCAAATAAACCAAAGAGAGCGCGCTGACCGGGTCCCCATTGTCACTCGCAAATTTCAAAGATGCGATTGCTTCCCTAAACTCACCGATGTGGAAACTGGCAACCGCGTGAATGTTCCTGTGGGCAAACCGATGACTTCCTATCTCTCTCGGGTGGCTTGGGTCGCTGACGTCATACGCTTCTTCAAAGCGGCCCATAACCAGTAGTATCACGCCGCGAAAGTCCAGAACGTTTCCGTCATTGGGTCGAAGCGACTGCGCGAGTGCTGAATACTCCAATGCGCTGTCATAGTCGCCAGAAACGTAAGACACCCATGCCATTGCCGATTGGCTCCAGCCGTTTGAGGGCGCAATATCCACAGCTTTCTGTGCCATTTGTCCTGAATACAGTTTCAGCGCGTCACGCTCTTCCTCGCCTCGCGTTAGTAGAGCCTGGGTTCCCAGACTATGGGCCAATCCGGCATATCCACAGTAAAAATCGGGAGCCTCATTTATTGCCATTCTAAATATGTCGCTGGCCAGGATCTGGTTATCGATAGTTGCGATTGGAAACAGCAGGCCCCGAGCTTGATCGCAGTAATTTGACGCCTGTACTGCAGCGGGTGATTTAGCGGATAGAGCCTGTCGCTCAAGTGAGCGCGCGGATGTCTTTGGGTTGAGGTCGACAACCTGTTCCATGCGCCCGCCCAAGACGTAAGCAAGAGCAATGATCGCTATGGTGACAGCAGGGATACCAATCCGCCAAGGTAATCCTGGCTTGAATGGCGTATGATCGACATTGCTCTGAATTGTTCCAGAGCGGTCCTCGAACCAAGGCGCGTAGCCGCCGCTATCAATGTGAATGCGCAGATCGTCTCCAGCACCTGCAGTTTCATAGTACTGCTGAAGTTTCCGCCGTAACCGCCCCGCATCCACACGAACAACGTTGATGTGGCCGTCATCACTGGCAAAACTCTTGAAGTAAACATCCTGAGCGATTGTTTTGCCAAGAATAGCCTCGGATCTACCCGCAATGGCCTCTTCGACAACGTAGCTCAGAAAATTCCGAAGGCGTTCCGCCTTGCCAAATATGTCACTCGCCAATACCTGGTCCAGCGCGTACTTCACACGGGTCGCGTGACGTTCCGGATCAAGGGTCAATTCTCTGTCGGGCATCTGAAACTTCAAGTTTCTCTGTATTTTCAACTCCATACTGTCAAATGAATATTTGAATGTCACCCTAATTTCACGGTGTAACCCTTCCGCGTTGCGCGATGTGCCCTCAGCCTGGTGCCCAGAGATGGACTAGGCGCCAGGGCAATGACGGACATCAACTTACTAGAGCTCGCTTTTCCGGACCAAATCAGCCGCATCCGAGTCATGCGAAAGAACCATCGTGGATTCGAGGCACTTTGCGGTGACTTCGAGTTGCTCTCAACCGAGTTGGAGAGGGTCCGGAAGGTCAATGAGCAGACGTCACCATGTCTGATCGATCCTGTCACCGAAAGCCTAGACGGGCTGGCCGAGGAAATCGCCGAGCATCTCTCTCGATTCACTAATTCAGAGATTGTCCCGAAAGCCATTTCAGAAGTGGTTCCCATATTCACCCAGGCTCGAACAAAGGACTGAAAATATGATGCAAGACAGACAGAGGAAGTCAATTAAGTCACTCAGCGCACTCGCCGTCGCAGCGACATTGTTCGCCACAAATGCGTTCGGTCAGGCTCCTCCGGTACAGGAGCCCTCATCCCAAGAAGATATTGAGGCTGCACTGACTGGCGGCGTCCCAATGGGACGTTGGAAAGAGGGTCTGACCTTTGAGGGCATCTCTCCTCAACCGTGGTTGAAAAGTGCGGCAAACTGGTTCCCACGCACCGAAGATGTACAGCCCAACGAGATGAGAATTATCTTCATGGGATCTGCTCCGTTCATTCGCCCTGGACAAATGAACACGGCGATTCTTGTTGAGCTGGGTAACGGTAAGATTTTCATGTTTGACATTGGTGAGGGCTCACCAGCGAACATCATTGCCAGTGGATATGCACTGAATGAAATTACCGATGTATTCATCACGCACCTGCACGTAGACCACTTTGGTGGGCTGCCATACCTGTGGATGTTCGGAACCTGGGCAGGTGGATGGCACGAGCAGTTGACGGTCCACGGTCCATCCGGCCGCACCAAAGAGTATGGCACCGCAACGATGGTAGAAGGCATGAAAATGATGACCGGCTGGCACCGGGATGCGTTCAGCGTCTTTCCCGTTGGCAAAGGTTGGGACATCGAAGTCAACGAATTTGATTTCCGTGACAATGGCGGCGTGATCTATGATGAAGACGGGGTCAAAGTCACACACTGGCAAAGAAGCCATGCCAAGGACGGTGCGTCCGGATACCGGATGGACTGGAATGGCATGTGCTTTATCTGGACAGGTGACGGTCGACCCAACATGATCGACATTCCTTTCGCCAAAGGCTGCGATGTCTTCGTAACGGAACAGCAGCAGGAAATCATCGAAATCTCATCCGGAGTTCAAGGCGTACCGCCTTTCCTCGGGCGGTATACCGTCGACACTCATCACACGCCCAGCTATGCGGCCGGCTACATTGCCAACCTGGTGCAACCCAGACTTCTGATGAACACTCACATGAGCTATGACCCCTATCAGATCGAGGAAACCGTGGCGGAAATCCGAGAGCACTGGAAAGGGCCCTATCACTTTGGAGCGCCTGACGGGATCGTTGTGAACGTCACCAAAGATCAGATATGGGTTCGCGAAGGCATATTGCCCGAGTTTCCAAACTCACGTGCGCCGCAGTTTGACTTTAGCAACGGTCAATTGATCGTGCCGAAGCCACCCCATCGGCGCGAAGACATTCAAGAACCCTACGTGCGCGATATGGAGATCGATCCTAAGCTGTACTATCCCGAGGGATATCATCCTGAGCTGCTGACAGAGTGGCCAGTTGATGACGACCTTGTTGTTCCTCTGGAAGCGCTTCCCGAAAATCTGAAAGAGAGTATGGGCGCGGCGTGGCGCCATCGTGAAGCCAACCGCAAAGTGTTGGAAGAGCAAGGTGACAACTAAGTCATCATGACAAACAGGGCGATCACTCGTAAGTTTGGGTGGTCGTTCGAACTTTCCGGAAACATCACGAAGGAATGAAGTCTTGTTAATCGTACTTGGCCTCTACTTTGGAATAGTCTGGCTGGTCTTTTCCAAGTTTCACCTTCTCCCCTGGAATGGATTCTGGAAAACTCTGGTTTACTGTGTAGCCGGTGTTATCGCTCTGGTGGTCATCGGTGCGCTGAACCACACAACTCCGACTGGCCCGGTATCCATTCAGGGTGTTTCAACGAATATTGCTCCGAACGTGGCGGGCACGGTTACAGAAGTCGTTGTGGAGCCAAACCAGGAAGTCGCAAAGGGCGAGACCCTATTCCGGATAGATAATGAGGTTTTCCAAGCCGAGGTTTCCCGGCTCGAAGCTGTCTTGGAAACTGCAAAGTCATCTGCCGATCAACTGTTATCAGATTTATCAGCTGCCGAGGCCGAGATTGAATCCCTGACTGCTCAGCTGACTTTCGGAATTCAGCGTCGTGATGACATCATCCGTTTGGAAGAACGCGGGGCATCAACCACGTTCCAACTGCAAGAGGCTGTCTCAACCATCGACCAGTTGACCGCGAATATCCGCGCAGCAGAAGCCCGGAAGACAAGCCTTGAGCGGCGTATCGCCGCGAAGATCGACGGGCGTGACGCAGGTGTTGTGGAGGCCGAACAGACACTTGCGCAAGCTCTTTGGGATTTAGAGCAAACAGTTGTAAAAGCGCCGGGAAACGGCGTTGTCACGGCTGTATCACTACGACCAGGTAACCGCGCCACTCCGCTACAAGGGGCAATAACCTTTGTCGAACCCGGAGACTTTGCAGTAATTGCTACTCTGCCCCAATCCAGTCGTGCCAATGTTTCGGTCGGTGACGAAATCCGGCTTGCATTTAGAACGGAACCCGGCGGAGAAATTACCGGCCGTATTTCCGATTTTCCGGTCGGAACTGTCGAAGGTACTGTTGATCTAAGGTCAGGCCTTCCCTCATTGCGCGAACTAACCGGGATATCCAGCTACATCGTATTGGTTGAACTACCTGCAGATGCAGACATAAATTACTTGCAATTTGGAACGTCAGGAACAGCTTTGGTCAAGACAGACGAGGCCGGAGCCATTGGTGTTTTGGCAGAGATCCTTTTCTGGGTCACCAAGAAGCTCAATTATCTTTGAAAAACCAAGCCAAAGCATCTGTGTCATCAATGAAAACTGTAGAGCTCAAATCCTTGGTGTTTCGGTGGCCCGGTCAACCTGACCCGGTTCTCTCAGTCGATAGCTTCGATCTTGAGGCCGGGGAAAGTGTGTTTATGAAAGGCCCCAGTGGCAGCGGAAAGACCACATTGCTTTCGGCAATTGCTGGCGTGATCGATGTACCGCAAAGCGCGGTTCGCGTTGCAGGCACGGATGTCGGGGCTTTGGCCGGAGGTGATCGTGACCGTTTTCGCGTGGATCAATTGGGGATTGTCTTCCAGGTCTTCAATCTCTTGCCTTGGCTCAGTGCGCTTGAAAACACGTTGCTGCCCTGCCGGTTTTCAGCGCAACGGCGCAATCGGTCGGGGCCAGACCCCAAGGCTACCGCCACACGGTTGCTAAGTGAGCTGGGTCTTAAAGATACTGAGCTCATCAATCGACCTGCCAGCGCACTGAGTGTTGGGCAGCAACAACGCGTTGCGGCGGCGCGTGCTCTGATAGGGGCGCCTGAAGTAGTTTTGGCGGATGAACCCACCTCGGCTTTGGATGAGGAAGCGAAAGATACGTTTGTCCAGTTGTTGTTGAAGGAATGCAAAGCATCAGGGGCGAGTTTGTTATTTGTCAGCCATGATCGCAGCCTGGAAAAACACTTCGATCGGAGCGTTGACTTGCCGATGCTGAACGCGGGCAAAACGTGATGTTTAATCTTTGTTATAAAAGCCTTCTCAATCGCCGCTTTATCGCTGCGTTAACTGTTCTTAGCATTGCCTTGAGCGTGGCTTTGATTGTTGGGGTTGAACGACTGCGAACAGAGGCACGAGCGGGTTTTGCCAATTCTGCATCAGGGATCGATCTGATCATTGCGGCACGCGGAAACGATGTGCAGATCCTGATGGCAACGGTTTTTGGTGTCGGCACAACTGGCGCTGGTATCAGCTGGGACAGCTACGAGATGATCGAAGATCTGCCCCAGATAAGCTGGACAGTGCCAATCATGATGGGTGACAACCACCGTGGATATCCCGTGATCGGAACGTCCGAGCAATATTTTGACCACTTTCGTCATAGTGGCGGCCGGCAACTGATATTTGCTGAAGGTGTTCCGTTTAAATCTCCAGATGGTGCAGTGATTGGAGCAGAAGTTGCTCAGGCTTTCGGGTACACGTCAGGTACTGAAATCGTGAATGCCCATGGCTCAGGGGAAGTCGCCTTTGATGTGCACGACGAAGCGCCATTCACAGTGACCGGCGTGCTGGAGCATACCGGGACGGCCGTCGACAGAATGGTTTTTGTCTCACTCGAGGGTTTTGACGCCTTGCACGAAGAACCTGCATCAGAGGTTGCGGACCCATTCGTTTTGATCGAAGCACCAGAAGTCGCCGGAGAACACGAAGACCATGACCATGTGGAGTTAGACGAGCCTGACGAGCACGAAGAAGGGCATCAGGAACATGACGACCGTCATGCTCACGGAAGCGGCCATGAAGACGAGGGGCAAACTGTCACGACCTCTGACGGGCACGATCACGATGGCCATGATCATGAACCGGGGACCATCAACGCGATTTTTGCCGGGCTGGAGGAGAAAACGGCGGTGCTTTCAGTTCAACGGCAACTGGCAGACCATCGCGACGAGGCACTGACCGCTGTTCTTCCTAATGTTGCGCTGTTGCAGCTTTGGTCGATTACCAGTACGGCCGAGACTGCGCTGCGTCTGATGGCAGGCGCTGTGGCTGTGGCTGGAATGATCGGCATGGTGGTCATGTTGTCTGCTTCGCTCGACAACCGGCGGCGTGAATTTACGATCCTTCGATCCGTGGGCGCAACACCAGCCGGCGTCTTTTCCCTGATCTTGCTTGAAGCCGTTTTATTGTTGTCGGCCGGCATCGTGCTTGGAGTAATCGCGCTCAGCGCTCTCACGCTCGTGATAGATCCGATTCTTGCCGCAAATTTTGGGCTTCGCATCGGTGTTGGCCTGCCGAGTTTTCGCGAGGTTCTTCTCATAGCCCTCGTTTTCTGCTCTGGTCTTCTTGCCAGTATTATACCTGCGTTAAGGGTGTACCGTATGACGCTATCAGACGGACTGTCGGTGCGGCTTTGAATAAAAGGATCCGCTGAAATGAAGACCATTGCGCATTTTCTGAATATCTTATTCGCCTTTGCGATTGCGGGGCCTCTTCTAGCGGCGGATCCGCGCAACATAAGTTGGCAGGATCTCCTTCCTGAAGAGCGGCCTTACCACGATCCTTTTGCCACCCTAGAATATTCTCAGGTCAATGCGTTGGCCATGCTTTATCGGATTGAGATTCTGCATGCGGACACTGCGGATGACGAGAAGCGCGCCGAAGCGTTTCAGATCCGCGAAGACCTCGTATCTCAAGGCCTTGACCCAGATTGGTTGTTTGAACAACGCGAAATTGTGATGAACCAACGGTTGATTGCCGCGCGCGAACCGAACCTTGACCTTTTGGGGGAGAACGTGCGCCTTCCCGGCTATCTCCTTCCCCTGGATATTGTCGACCAGAAGGCGGTCGAATTCCTTCTGGTTCCGACAGTTGGAGCCTGCATTCACACACCACCACCTCCAGCCAATCAGATGGTTTATGTGCGATACGAACAAGGCTTCGAAATCGACGAGTTATATAAACCAGTCTGGATAAGCGGGGAAATGCGGGCACTGAGCAGGTCCCAGTCACTCAATTACGTGGACGGCCAGGCAAATATCGAAACCTCATATGCGATGGATGCGCTGTCGGTAGAAATCTATGACTGATCAGTCAGACTAGAGGTCCGTTCTATGGCTTCACCGGGATAAATCTTTGCACCGCACCCCTGTATCAGGATCTTTGGTTCGTGCAGATGTGACGCTGCAAATCTCATCTGAAGCTCCTTGATGATCAATAGGGCGATTTTTTTGTCACGATCCGCCATTTCGTGACCACACCAATCCGCGCGTACGGGTTTCACAAATACACCCGGCAACCCTCGCTGGTTAATCAGCTTATCATAAGTAGCAAGAACTCTTTTTCATTGCTCTTGATCGATCATGTTGTTTCTTTGACCTATTGATCAGAGTTCTTAATCGCATCGCATACCGCGCTTGTAAGCCGCCTTTCGTGCGTGTCGCAGCATCCGTTAGTTTGGGCTCAGAGCCGACCTCGGAGCAACCGCGACATCTTATTGGAGGGCTCAGATCGCGGCGATGAGGACGGCCCTTAGCCGACATCCACCGGCTTGTCTTGATGCTGCAGTCGCAGCCCGCATAGCCGCCGTTCGTCGCGCGTGCGAAATCCTGTAGAACGGTAACTCACAGTCTGCGAACAAAGGGTGAATCCGCTGCGTTTGCACCAAGGTCTGCAATCTCGAGTAACCGGCCGCACATGTGCGGCTGGTCTTTCGACTTTACCGATCTCAGAGGAGATTTTCAGGTTGGTTCCGCTTCACCGGGGGTGGGACGTTCAGCCGGTTTCACCAAATCCTTTCGGTACTGGCAGGTCAGGCAAGGTCGCCGCTCGTCTTTGCAGGGCCCGCCCAATGACCACCCGGCTGATTTCGGTCGTCCCGTCCACGATCCGCAGCATTTGTGCGAGGCGGGACAAACGATCCAGACCATAGGGCTGCAACAGCCCCATACCGCCCAACACTTGCGTGCAGGTGTTCGCAGCCTTCACTGCGGCATCTGGCACAAACCGTTTGGCATGAGCGGCCATCAGAGGGCCTTCGGGTGTGCCAAGGGATTCTGCCGCCCTTCGATAGAGCAGCTTGGAGGCTTCAAGATCGGTTGCAACCTCGCCGAGCATCCACTGGATCCCGTCCAGATCGAGGTTCTTGCCACCGAACATCTTGCGGTTCTTGGAATAGGACAGCGCCGTGTCCAATGCGGCTTGCATCAATCCACAGCATCCTGACGCAATCGAAACGCGGGCGATATCGATCGCCATGAGCGAGCCTTGCAAGCCCTGACCGATCGGCAAGATGATGTTGTCGTCACTCACCACGACTGTGTCCATGTACATCTCGGCCAGCGGCAGGAAGTTATAGGACGGGGTGTCGTAGAGCGGACCAAAGCTGAGGCCCGGCGCATCGGCTGGAATGGCGATCATCGCCATATCCTGGTGGCCGGGCTCATTGCTGGTCTTGACCACGGCGAAATAGATATCAGCCTCGGTCGCCAGGCTGACCCATGCCTTCGCACCGCTGATCGTCCATGTGCCGTCGTCATTGATCACGGCCCGCGAATACATGTTTGTGGCATCCGATCCGGATTGCGGTTCGGTCAGTGCAAAGTTCGCCAGTTTGCGGCCAGAGGTCAGGTCTCGCGCCCATTTTTCCTTGAAGGCATCTGTGCCATAGCCGCAGCCCGCGAACGTACAGATGTTATGCATCGACAGGGCAAAGGCATAAGCGCCATCTCCGAGCCCCAGCTGTTCGTAGACCTGAATGCCCTCTGAAAGTGGCAAGCCCTGGCCGCCAAACTCCTCGGGGGCGTAGAGCCCCGTCAGGCCAACGGCCCCGGCCTTGTCTGACGCATCACGGGGCCATGTCTTCGTGGCGTTCCAGGCGTCCACATTGGGCAGGATGACCTGCTCGGCGTGGTCGCGTGCGGCCTGGAGTATGGTGGCGAGTTTGTCTGACATTGATGGATCCTTTCAATGGCGATTGTTCTCAGATGACGCCACAACCCGGCAATCGTGGATGGCCGGACTGATGAGCTATGAAGGCGAAACTTCAGCTGAAAATGCTTCTCTGCGGCAAGACTTAGCGAGCCAGCCCGTTAAGCTCTATCTCGTGTGCTGACAGATAATTGTCCAAAAGTGACAAATGGCCGCTTATGTATGTGATTTGCGATATGCGCTGGGTGTACTGCCGGTCCAGCGTTGAAAGGCCCTGTGGAAATTGGCAGCCGAGGAAAAGCCGACATCATGTGCGATGGCCTCAACGCTTTTGCGTCCCGCTTGTAGATCGCGGATCGCGATGTCGCGCCGCAGGGCATCCTTGATCGCCTGAAACGACGTCCCATCCGACTGCAACCTGCGGATCAGGGTGCGCGGGGTCATGTGCATTGCGGATGCTGTCTGGGTCAGGGTCGCCGCGTCCCATCCCGTTTGGCCCAGATAAGTGCGCACCCGCAGCGATTGGGTGTGTTCACGCGAAGAGGTGAAGATCCAGTCCCGGGGCGCGTTTTGCAAAAACCGGTCAAGATCAGCTGTACTTCGAGTCTGCACTGGACCCAGTGCATTCGGGTCAAACGCGATGGCGGTGGAGGGTTGGCCAAACCGTAGCGGTGCGGGAAAGATGATCGCGTAATCCTGATCAAAGTCCGGGCGGTCAAATGCGAAATCGACGCCCCTGACCGAAACCTCGTGCCCTGCCAGCCAAGACATGAGCCCGTGGGCAAGTTTGAGGATCAGCATATGTCCAAACCGCTGAAGCGGCACTTCGCCTTGTGGTTTCAGGGTAAGCACCAACGCGTTGTCGGCGTCCTCCAGATCAAACTGATAATCATCCAGCAACAAGTTCCAGAACGTTGAAAACCGGTAGAGCGCCGATGCAAGAGACGTGGCTTCCCTGACAGTGGTCAGAAGATGTTGTAGGGCCCTCGGCCGGACGGGCCTGCTCCAAAGCCCCATCATCTCATCGCCGGTCTCAACTGCAGCAAGTTGATAGAGGCAAACGATCTGATCCAGCGTGACGCGACCATTCGGCGAGCGCGTATCCGCGTTCAGACCGGACCGGCTCAGCAGCGAAGCCATCTGCGCCTCTGGGCACAGGGCACGCAGCGCCGCCAGCCAGTCATCGACAAACTGGCTGGAAACCGTGGAAAGGATCGTTGGCGCGACATTGGTCATAACGCCTCAGGAGGTATCACCAATTCCGGTCGACATGAAACGCAGGCTTGCAGATGGCGACCCTCGCAGATGACAGAATGTCAATGTCTCAACCAGATAACGCTCTGCTTGAACTAATTTCAGTGGGGTCAGGCGACTTCGAACAGTGCTGCGGCGCCCATGCCTCCGCCGACACACATGGAGGTCACCACGTATTTCACGCCACGACGCCTCCCCTCAATCAGAGCATGCCCGACTTGTCTCGCACCTGTCATGCCGTAGGGGTGGCCAATCGATATTGCACCGCCGTTCACGTTGTAGATTTCGGGATCGATCCCAAGATGGTCACGGCAATACAGAACCTGGCAGGCAAAGGCTTCGTTAAGCTCCCAAAGGCCGATGTCTTCGATGCGAAGACCTGCATTCTTCAGCAGCTTTGGAATTGCAAAGATCGGGCCGACCCCCATCTCTTCCGGTGCGTTTCCTGCAACAGCCATGCCGCGATAGATACCTAGCGGTGTGAGGCCCTGCTGCTCAGCCACTTTGCCTTCCATGAGCACACAAGCCGAGGCCCCGTCAGAGAGTTGGCTTGCGTTTCCGGCAGTAATCACGCCTCCTTCGACAACTGGGTTCAATGCCCCGAGAGTTTCGGCCGTCGTGCCCGGCCGGTTGCCTTCGTCTTTTGACAAGGTCACCTCGTCCAGGGTTTCCTCTCCGGTTTCGCGGTTTTTGACCCGCTTTATCGCAGTGATCGGAACGATCTCGTCATCAAAGGCGCCAGCGGCCTGAGCCCGGGCCGTCCGACCTTGGGAAAGTGCAGCGTATTCATCCTGGGCGTCACGACTGATCCCATATACCTGCGCCACATTTTCCGCCGTCATCAGCATCGGCATATAGGCATGTTCAGATTGGGCGATAACGTTTGGATCTTTCTCATCGCCCGCCCATTTCAGATAGGCATTCTGCAGGATGGAAATATTTTCCTGCCCGCCTGCCACCGAGACATTCTGACCATCCACAATGACCTGCTTTGCGGCCGTCGCAATGGCCATCAATCCCGATGAACATTGCCTGTCGATCGTCTGTCCTGCCACCGTATTGGGAAGGCCCGCCGCCAGCGCCGACAAACGCGCGACATTCATGCCTGCGGTTCCCGCCGTAAGGACCGATCCGATGACGACATCTTCGATCGAACCGGGGTCCACGCCTGCACGTTCAACCGCGTGCTGAATGGCGTGCCCCATCATGGTGGGGGATTTGATGTTGTTCAGCGCACCTTTGAAGGCCACCCCAATAGGGGTTCGTGCGGTTGAGACGACAACGGCTGCTCTCATGATTTTTCCTTTTTGGCATCAAAATGTGCGGCAAGTGTCACACCCGAGGTTGCAAGTTGTTCCAGCAAAGGCGCAGGCGTGAACCACATCTCGCCATAGGTGCCAAGCGACTGCTGATAGTGGGTCATGCGTTCCAAAATCTGGCTTAATCCAATCTCGTCGGCATATTGCATTGGGCCGCCGCGCCAGTTTGGAAAGCCATAGCCATTGACCCAGATCAGGTCGCAATCACCCGGGCGCGTTGCAATGCCCTCTTCAAGGATCAAAAAGCCCTCGTTGATCAGGGGATAGAGACATCGCTCAAGGATTTCCTGATCGTCGATGTCCCTGCGTTTCACGCCATGCAGGTCCGACAGCTCGGAACTGATTTGAACCATCTCAGGGTCTTCGACCCGTGTCCGTCCCTCGTAGACATAGCTTCCACGCCCGGTTTTCTGACCCAGTCGGCCTAGTTCAAACAACCTGTCCTGCACAACCTGGTATGTCGGGTCATGCGCGATTTCACTACGCCGTTCCTGACGCACGCGTGCGCCCACATCGACTCCGGCCAGATCTGCCATCGCATGAATGCCCATGGCCATGCCGAAGCCTTCAAGGACGTTATCCACCTGTTTCGGTGTCGCCCCCTCTAGAAGCAGACGGGATCCTTCGCGGAAGTATGGTTCCAGCATCCGGTTTCCAACAAAGCCGTAGCACACGCCAACCGTGACAGGGAGCTTTCGGATCTTCTTTGCGACCATGATTGCCGTTGCAATGACATCGGGAGCGGTCTTGGCGCCGCGCACCACCTCCAGCAAGCGCATGACATTGGCCGGGCTGAAGAAATGGAGACCAATCACATCCTCCGGACGGGACGTGACCGCAGCTATTTCATCAAGATCCAACGTCGATGTGTTTGAGGCCAGTATCGCGCCGGGTTTAGCGTGCTGGCCCAACGCTTCGAAAATCTGGCGTTTGACATTCATGCTTTCAAACGCCGCTTCAATGATCAGGTCGGCCTCTGCGAGGTCGCCGTAGCTGAGCGTCCCGGTGGCGTTGGATACGATGGCCTCTGCCCGATCGGCACTGAGCCGCCCTTTTTGAGCCGCACGCTGAAAATGCTCCCGGACCTTTTCCAGCCCCTGTTCGAGCGCGCCTTGCGTGGTTTCAAGAAGCGTGACCGGATATCCCGCCTGCAGAAAGGCGATGGCAATGCCGCGCCCCATTGTTCCGGCACCGATCACAGCGACCGATGAAATGCTACGTGGTTGGTCAGCACGGGTAACGCCGGGAACCTTGGTGCATTCACGCTCTGCAAAGAACAGATGCCGCCCCGCGCGCGATTGAGGTGTGTCGAGCAGTTCAGCGAAACCTGCCTTCTCTTGTGCCAACCCCTCGGCCAGCGGCATTTCGCACGCGGCCTCGATGGACACCAAACATCGTTCAGGGGCGACAAGGTTTTTGGACGTGTGCGCTATCTGGTCTCGGAAACCCGTCAGATATCCCTTCGGATCAGGGTGTGTGACGGTCATATCCGCGCAACTGCGTTTCGGATCGCCCTCATGGCTGACACGGGTGGCGAAACCCAAAACATGCGCGCGAAAATCCTGGTTGTTTTCAAGCAGCGCGTCGACCAGCCCACAAGACAGGGCATATTCGCCTTTCACGGGATCACCCGAGAGGATCATTTGCGTTGCCGCTTCCAGCCCGGAAATCCGGGGTAGTCGCTGGGTGCCGCCGGCACCAGGCAGCAGCCCCAGTTTGATCTCAGGTAGGCCCATCACGGCATCCGGCGTGGCGACACGGTAATCACAGGCAAGCGCGATCTCCAGCGCACCACCCATAGCGGGACCTGCTATCGCGGCGATAATGGGTTTCTTGCTGGTTTCAATCGTTACACACAGGTTTGGCAGGTCCGGCTTGTCCCAAACTGCCCCGGTACGGAACTCGACGATGTCAGCGCCGCCGCAAAAGAGCGGCAGAGCCGAGCATAGAACGATAGCTTTGACCTGTTCATCGGCGTCCAACTCGTGGATGGCCGAGGAAAGCGCCTGCCGCATCTTCAGGCCAAGAGCGTTCACTGGCGGGGCATTCAGCTCAATGAAAGCGACACCCTCGGTGTGTTTAATGGAAATCATGTTTGGAAACCTCAATTGGACTGCTTGGCAAGATCTTGTTCGATCTCTGCCCAATCGTCGAAGTGGATTACATTGCAGGGTGAATTCACGTTCTCGAGCCAGACAAAGACGGAGATGAATGGCTGGTCATAGACCCGGGTGGCGTGGGGATCGCCCGCCGCGTTCCAGATAAGTGATCCAGCCGGATAATCCTGCCAGTCACGGGTGCCAAACCGCCAACCAGATTTCTCGGACAGGTTCAGGTACAGCTCTGGCGCGTCGTGGTTGTGGTCGCGATACAGCGTCCTTGGGCCCAGCATGAAAATGCCAAGGTTGAAATCGGGATGGTGATGTCCACATGCGTCTGGCCCAATCAGCAGAGTATGTAGGTTACACTTTGTGTATCCCTCGCCCAATTCGGCACCAGGGGGATAGAATTGGGCGTTGTCTTCGCGCCAGATCAGATCATCCTTGGCCGCTTTCAGACAACGTGCGATTTCCTGCAATTCGGGGGCGACAATCCCGGCGATGGCGTTCTTCAGAACCTCATCGTGCCGGGTTCCTTGGGGAGGTAAATCAATGAGCCTCTCACCCTTCAGGTCCATGGCTGCCAGCTTGTCCAACGTCAGGTCAACGCCGCGCGTGGCAGCTCTGTGAGCCTGCAGATAGGTGACAATGGACCCGATAAGCGCCTGAATACGGCGTTGCTTGTCTGTCATGATTTAAAGTCCGAGCGCGTTGAAATATCTTTCCGCACGAGTTTCTTGTCGAGCTTGCCGACGCTGGTTTTAGGTAGGCGGTCGACAAAGACTATCTCGTCTGGAACTGCCCATTTTGAGATCTCGCCTGCACCGACACGCGACTGGATTTCTTCAATGACTCTCAAGCGCACAAGATCCGGATCGGCATCCTTTGCGGCTTGAGCGACCAACACTGGCCTTTCGCCCCATTTCGCGTGCGGCAGCCCGATTGCTGCGACGTCCTCAACGCCGCTGCAAGACGATGCTATGTTTTCCAGTGCCAGTGAAGATATCCATTCGCCGCCGGTCTTGATCACATCCTTGAGGCGGTCAGTAATCTGCAACGATCCATTCTCGCGGATATACCCAACATCCCCGGTATGCAGATACCCAGCGTCCCAAAGCTCATCCGAGGCTTGCGCATTATCCAGATAGCCTTGTGTCAACCAGGGAGCCCGAGCAACAACTTCGCCGGTTGTTTCGCCGTCATGTGGAACGTCCTGCATATCCGGTGTCACAACACGAAGGTCGACAAGCGGGCCGGGAAAGCCGGTTTGCGCCTGCACCTCTGGATCGTCGCTGGACAAATCGGCCACCGTCAGAAACGGACAGGTCTCGGACATCCCATAGGCCGCATGCAAGGATATGCCTGCCGCCGCCGCCCGGTCCTGCAAATTGCGCGGCAAAGCGGCCCCGCCAATGATCACTTTCCATCTGTCCAGGTCAATTTGTGGGCAGCCCGGATGGTCGAGCACCATTGACAGAACCGTGGGCACGCAGTGGGAAAAGGTGACGCCTTCGTCTGCAATCAATCGTAAGATTGTGTCAGGGTCATATCGACCGGGATAGACCTGACGCAGCCCCAGCATCGTTGCGGCATATGGAAATCCCCAGCCGTGGACGTGAAACAAGGGCGTCAGCGGCATGTAGACGTCGCCGCGATGAAATCCGGCGTTTCCGGGCCACGCTCCGAAGCCGGCGATCAGGCCCAACGTGTGAAGGACCAACTGCCGGTGTGAATAGCTCACCCCCTTGGGATTGCCGGTGGTCCCGGTCGTATAAAACAGGGTTGCGGTTTGGTTTTCATCGAAGTCCGGGAAGTCAAAGCTGTCTGGGGCCTCGCCTATCCACTCTTCATATCCTTCTCCGTCTCCAATCGGCACGATGGTGATGTCCCGATCAAAGCCCGATTTGATACCCTCTATGAGCGACATGAAATCGCGGTGCACGATGATCAGATCTGGTTGCCCATGGTTGATCGTATAAAGAACCTGAGCAGGAGATAGTCGCACGTTGATCGTGAAAAGGGACGCGCCCATCATCGGGATCGCGAAAAAACACTCAAGATAGCGGTGGGTATCCCAATCCATGACGCCGACGCGCATGCCCTCACCTATCCCGCTGGCCTTTAGAGAACTGGCAAGTTGGCGTACGCGTTTGCCCAAATCCGCATAACTCAACCGCATTTTGGTGCCGCTGACGATCTCTTGGCTGGCTGACGCGAGCTGAGATCCGGCCAGCAAGTGTTTAATCAGCAACGGATAGCCATATGCATTTGACGAAGGTGATAATGGTGGCATGAAGGTGGAATCCTTGAGCTTCCTTAGCCCCTAATCTGGCATCTCTTCCCCAGTTGAAGAACTGAAAGAAATTTCCGTTCATCAAGATATTCTAACCGATCACATCGCACCGCGAATTGCGTGCTACCCCCTGACAGGTTATGAAAAAGAGTATCAATACCCTGCTATATTCGCGCCCGTCGTCGGATAACTCTGCTTGAGGGTAAGCAGAATTGATTTCATCGAGGAGATGCAGCAATGACCACTCACATGCCCACGCTGGTTTCACTGCGCGCTTTTGAGGCGGTGGCGCGTCACAAGAGTTTCCGAAAGGCCGCTGACGAGATTTGTGTGACGCATGCGGCAGTCAGCCACCAGGTCAAAGCATTGGAAACAACAATCGGTGTTAAACTACTGGAACGCACAAGCCGTTCGGTCGAGCTAACACCGGCTGGCGAGCAATATTACCCGCCAATACGCGAACACATTCAGGGAATCATCAAAGCCACTCGGCGCATCCAGACACCTGAGGAACCGGACGTGTTGCTCGTTCAGTCCTACGCAAGTTTCAATACAATGTGGCTGCAGCCCAGATTGGCTGAATTTCTTCAGGATAATCCGGACACACGCGTGCGCATCGTCTCGACCTTTGAAGACGGTGATTATGATATGCACCGGTTCGATGTGGGCGTGTTCAACGCGCCACCGTTTGATAAGAGATTTGACTACAGCCCCTTGTTCGAAACCGATATCTACCCGGTATGTGCTCCGGAGGCCTTGAAAACCGCAAGCGGTGGAATGCCGCTGGAAGAGCTCAGAAATTTCCTTCTGCTTAGTGTCCCAAGCACATGGAATGAGCCGGATGACTGGGACTGTTGGTTGGATGCGGCGGGCTTAGATCGCGAAACGATGAAATTTGGCTCTGTTTTCGACAATTACCCGCTTGTCCGTGAGGCTGTTCTAAATAATCACGGTATCAGCGTCGCAAGGGCACCGTTTTGCGAGCGTGATCTTGAGCGGGGGCGTCTGGTTAGACCCTTCGACATTTCAGTACCCGAGCCAGGCCGCTGGTATCTGGCGACGCAAAAAGAACGTGCACCCAACCCCAAGCTCGATACATTTATCGACTGGCTGTTCGAACAGATCGAGGCCGACCCAACCATGCGGCTATTTCGGGCCTGATCTGTTGAATTCCAGCTCTGCGGTCAGCGCGCGTCAGGACTGACGCGCACCGGCCTCGGATGCGACGCGAGGGACAAGAGCGCGCACCAGTTCGGTCATATCCAGTGTGCCGACCGTCTGCTCCCCATCTTTGACAACGTAGGCGTGTGACGTATCCCCGCCGGACCGCGCGATCATGCTTTCGAGCGTGTCGTTCACGTCCACTTCGCCATGGGCATCTTTTGGCACTTTGCCACCGTCCAGCGGGGTCATGATCGAGCGGACCCGCAGAACCCGTGCGCGGTTGATGTCGCTCACGAAGTCTTCGATGTAAGGATCGTTGGGGTTCAACAGAATATGCTGCGGCTCGCCCTGTTGCACAACAAAGCCGTCTTTCAGGATCACAAGGTGATCGGCCAGCTTCAGCGCCTCATCAAGGTCATGCGTGATGAAGATGATGGTCTTGTGCAGCTCTTTTTGCAGCTCGAGCAGCAGGTCCTGCATATCGGTTCGGATCAGCGGATCAAGGGCCGAGAAAGCCTCGTCCATTAGCATGATCGGTGTGTTTGCGGTCAGCGCCCGAGCAATGCCTACCCGCTGCTGCATCCCTCCAGACAACTGCGCTGGATAATGGTTCTCGAACCCGCTCAGACCGACGCGGTCCAGCCATTTCGCGGCTTCGCGGTCACAGGTGACCTCGTCTTCGCCACGCACCGACAAGGGCATGCCTGCATTCTTCAGCACGGTCTTGTGCGGCAACAACGCGAACTTCTGGAAAACCATCGACATCTTTTCTTGACGGGCATGACGCAGCCCGTCCTCGGACAGTTGCATCACGTCTTCGCCCTGCACGAAGATCTCGCCCGCTGTGGGTTCGATCAACCGGTTCAGGTGGCGGATCAGCGTGGATTTTCCCGAACCCGACAGGCCCATGACAACCGTGATTTCGCCCGCCTGCATATCGACGTTGATGTTGTTGAGACCCAACACGTGCCCGTGCTGTGCCAACAACTCTTCCTTGCCCATGCCTCCTTTGACATGCTGCAACACGTCCTTGTCGCGGGCGCCAAAGATTTTATAGAGCCCGGACAGGCGGACCATTGGTTGTGTCATTGAACCGGCTCCTTAATGTTTGACTTGGGTCTTATCGACTCGTGTGAGAGCTGCCTTGGACACGCGGTCAAGGATCACGGCCAGCAGAACAATGCCGATGCCAGCGACGATGCCCACACCCAGTTCAAGGTTTCGGATACCGCGCAACACGTTCACGCCAAGGCCAGGGGCCGAAACAAGAGAGGCGATCACGACCATGGCAAGGCTCATCATGATGGTCTGGTTGATCCCGGCCATGATGTTCGGTAGCGCCAGCGGCAATTGTACCCGCACCAGTTTCTGACGGTCATTCATGCCAAAGGCGTTGGCCGCTTCGATCACATCCCTGTCGACAAGACGGATGCCAAGGTCGGTCAGGCGGATCACCGGCACGATCGCATAAAGGATGATCGCAATCCCGTAGAGTTTGGATTCCGTGACCGAGAACAAGAAAATCAGAGGGATCAGGTACACGAAGGTCGGCAGGGTCTGCAGCAGGTCGAGTAACGGAACGACGCTTTTTTGAAATCGGTCGGATTTCGACATGGCAATTCCAATGGGCACACCGAACAGCACCGATATCGTCGTGCATACAAAGATGATCGACAGGGTCTGCATCGCCACATCGTAGTGGTCTACGAGGGCCAGCAGCATAATCGAGACGGCGACGAAGATCGTCACAGGGCGCGAACGCGACGCGTACCAGGAAATCGCCACCAACAGCGGGACCATGATGAACCATGGCATCGCTTCAAAGAGCCAAAGTGCGCCATCCAACATCCAGCTCAGTGGCTGTGTGATCGGGTCCAGAACAGTTTTCAGAACCGGTTTGGCTGCCAGAAACCCTTCTTCGATCCCGTTGGTTACATCGCGCGACTGCCATATGCGGTTGCAGCTTTCGTGCAGATTATCAAATGAGGGAATTGGAATGAACGGTCCAGAGGCCTCTTCTCCTCCTGCTTGCGCCGCAAGGTCCGCCAGCGAAAGAGGCGCTTTATCGTCTGACGTGCCACACCATTCGCTCAAACCCAATGCGCTGAATAACTTGTCATAGAAGGCCATCTATCCCACTTTCCGATCTACTTCAGTGCGTTAGGGGCATCGCTGAGGACGCCCCTGTCCGTGCAGTTTACTGCAGCAATGCGGAAAGTTTGTCGCGCGCAGCATCGTTAAGCCACGCCCCCCAGACATCCTTGTAGGTTGTTAGGAAATGCACCGCCCCTTCATCGTAGGAGGCATTGTTGTCCTCGACCCATGCCAGCGTTTCGCCCATCTGTGCGTTGGTGAAGGACAGATTTGTCATCAGGTCAGACACTGCTGCGTTTTCGGCCATGAATTCTTTCGACAGAACTGTAACGACTTCACTGCGGGGGAAGGCGCTCATTTCTGGCGTCGCGCATTCCGCTGTGATGTTGCAGGCGTGCTTTTCAGGGTCATGGGGGCCCATATCGACCAGGGTCATCGGGTATTTGCCCAGTACCGATGTCGGTGCCCAATAAAAGCCGAACCATGGCTCTTTGTTTTCGTAGGCGGCAGCGATCGAAGCCGCAAGGGTTTCGCCTGATCCATGCACGAAGTTTTCAATGCCTGCATCAATCAGCCCGCCTGCCTTCATCAGGTTGGTGCTGACATTCAGACAGGTCCATCCCTCGGGGCAATTGTGAAAGCGATTTCCAACGAGTTCGGGGTTGGCTGCGATGCCTTCAATTGTTGCCAGTTCCGGATGCTCCTCCACAAGGTAGTTCGGAACAAAGAACCCTTCGACACCGCCATCTGACAGAACTTCGGTCACAGGAATGATTGCACCTGAGTCAACCAGCCCTTGGTAAGCCGGCGCGCCGTTTGTCCAGATTTCAGTCAGAATATCGGGCTCTCCTGTCTCGGAAACGGATGCCAGCGCAGGGTTGCTCGAGAGCGGAACCGTGGTCACTTCGCAACCATAGCCTTGCTCCATCAGAAACTTCGAGACCGCGGTCACAATTTGCGCTGACCCCCAATCGGCCTGCATCAGTGATACTTCACCGCATTCGTTTGCCTGGGCCGCCGAAGCGGTGATTGCCGCAGCAAATACGCACCCGAGACCCGCTGAAATCTTGAACATTTCTTTCCTCCTTGTCATCGGCGAAACAGGGGCAGAGAAACGCTCCAAGCCAAAATTCGCCTTGTTTGTAGCGATGATTTGTACAGACAGGCCTAATAGCCAAAAACTGAAAAGAATTTTATATCATGTACAATTGTTTACAGGTGGAGAGTTGAAGCCAGGCTCGAATTTAGTGACCTTCGTTCCAACGAAAGCTTCTTAGATGTAAATCCATAGGTGGCTTATGCGTGTGTATAATTGCCTCTTCTCAAGAGTCGGCAGGAGGAGTGATCAAACCCGGGGACGTCCGTTCTGTGCTCATCACGCCCATTCGAACTAGCTGCAGCATCGGTAGATTTGGGCTCGAAGCCGTCATCCGACAGCATTAGCGATGAGACTGGTTTGTGGTTGCGAGCGGTCATTGGGGCCGCTCTCAGGATTGGTCCGACATCGGCCCTCCCAGCACTATTCAACGAGTTTTCAAGCTTGACGCTGAGGTTCTACCGTCGCCTGATCCTCTCTCGATTACGCTCCCGACGTTCGATGTTGATCCGGTGGTCGCGACCCAATGCCCGGTAGAACCCCAGTCCCTTGGACCAGTTCAGAAAATGCGCGAAGCTATCGACCTGATCGTCGTTACGCCCGCGTGGAAAGGACTGAAGCTCTCGTTTGAATACCGGCAGCCAGGGTGCGTCTGCAGGCAGATACACCTTGCCCTCTTCGACAGGACCGCAAGCGGACTGGAACCGGGTTTCCTTGTCCTTGTCGGGTTTAATGCGTTCGTAGCGCCGACGGTCATCACGAAACAGCTCGTCCAGAAGCGGTTTACCGGAGGCCGCATCTTCGATCAAAACACGATCCGGATCCCAAAGGCCGACAAGCTGTAGCGCCTTGGCTTTCAGGTCTGGGTAGTCCACCTGCCCGCGCCAGACGTCGAGAAGGTACCACGCATTTTCGCGGAATCCCCAGGTTGTACAGGCCGAGAAGTCGGACCGGGGATCCGCTGACATGCCCGTATCCCAGCTTTGAACCACCAGTTGGAACCAGCGACGATTTTCGATGGTCTCATAAATACTGAACCACTCCCAGCGAAGGGGCGATCCGTCTGGTGCAATCGGGTTCTGCTGATACTGGCAATTGAACACGGCTGCGCCCATTTCACGGCGCTTGGTATCCAGCGTTTGCTGATCCAGGCGCGACGGGCAAAGGAGATCACCCGGTTTGCGGTGCATGGCCATTCCACGCCCAAGAGGCACCGTCTCATATTCTTCGGCGATGGCAGACAGATTCAGGTGCCGATAGGTACCGCGTTCAAGCAGGTAGCCTGGCGGATCCATCTCGTGCAACCGTTGTGCAACCATAACCACACGCCCTTCGGCCGGGTTGTCAAAGCGCGACAGCAAGGTCCCCTCAATGAACTCCTGTGCCTTGACCAGCTCGGCTTCGGAACCCGCATCACCAGCTTTCAGCAGGTCATCGATGATGATGTAATCAGCGCCATGGCCAGTAACAGAACTGCCGATGGAGACAGCCTTGCGACTGCCTCCCTTTGTGGTGCGGATTTCTTCTGAGGAGTTGCCCTTTTGGGCCAAAACCGTTTCAGGGAACATTTCCCGGTACCAGCGCGCGGACATGATCCGACGACAATCTTCAGAATGCTTGCGCGCCAAATCCAGCCCGTAGCTGGCAACAATAATCTTGGCGCTGGGTGAGTGCCCCAGAAGATAAGCGACATATGCAACGGCCACGGTGACCGATTTCAGGCAACGTGGCGGGATGTTGATGATCAGCCGCTTGTTTTCGCCTTGGCGGACATTGTCCAACTCATGGCACATGGCACGCACATGCCAAGCCGGATCAAAGCTGCGGTCAGTCCCTTGGTGCAGCGTGTCAAACACACGCCACACGAAAGGAAAGAAATTGTCCCGGCAAACCTCGCGAGCGGCTTGCAGGACCATTTTTGGATCAGGAGTCGTCATCTTCCGCCTCCTCGTTTTCCGGACCACCGTCACCGTCCAGTTGGCTGGAAAAGAAATCCCGGAGGATGTCATAGTCAACTGCCTCCGGCCCATTCACTTCAGAGCCAGCCTGTTCGCTCCCATCATCTGGACCGCCGAACAGATCAGCGTCGACCTTGAGAAGCGCCATTAGCAATTTCGTGTCGCCCTTCAACGCACCGGCCGTGAGCCGCTTTGCAATTGCCTCCGCCTTGGAAATCCGAGCTTCGTTGTTGCCTTCGCGGACGGTGATCTTGGCTTCCAGTTCGCGTTTCAAGCTAGCATTCACCCCTTTGGCACCTTTTGGTCGTCCCTTCGGATTGCCGGAGCGGCCTTTCTTGAATTGGGTCGCTTTGGGCGGCTTGCCGTAGCCCACCTCATACTCTTTCGTATCGTCAGACATGATCCACCTCCTGCTCTGAAGTGGTGTCGTTGGCTGCAGAACGCGTATCGAACGTTTGCCCCGTGACAGCATGCACCGCGCTTTCACCGGTCATCTCCTGCCAACGGTGGATGGCGACATCGACGTAAACAGGGTCAAGCTCAATGAGCCGCGCCCGGCGCCCGGTTTTCTCAGCTGCCAGCAAGGTCGCGCCGGACCCGCCAAAGACGTCCAGCACGACATCGCCGCGATGACTTACATCCATCATGGCATCTGCCATCAAAGCTGTCGGCTTCACCGTGGGATGATCAGCGAGATCCGCTTCGCGTCCTGCCCCAAAGCTGTTCACACCGGCGTAATCCCAGACATTGGTGCGGTTGCGCCCATGTTTGCCCAGTTCGACATTGTTGATATGCGACGCGCCGGGCTTCTTAAAGATTGCGACCAGCTCGTGTTTGGAACGATAAAGGCTGCCCATCCCTCCGTTAGTCTTGTTCCAGACGCAAAGATTGATGAGATCCAAGCCGCCTGCCTTGCCGGCCGCAATCAGTTCTTCAATGTGACGCCAGTCCATGCAGATCATCGCAATGCTTCCGTCCGGCAAGCAGTCAAACAGCCGGGTGACCACGCCTGAAAGAAAGACGCGGAACTCACTGTTAGACATTTCACCCGACGCCATGGCGAACTCGAGATGTTCGCCACTGATGCCACAGCGGACATGCCCATTGACCGGTACGTTGTAAGGCGGATCAGTGAAGATCATCTGTGGTGTCTCGCCTTCCAGCAAGGTGTCGTAGCTTTGGGCTTGCAAGGCATCCCCGCAGAAGATGCGGTGATCTCCGAGAAGCCAGAGGTCGCCCGGCTGCGTGACGACAGGTGCCGCAGGGTCCGGGTTTTCTACAGTTTCAGCTTCGGTCTCCGCAGCCTCGCTCGCAGCGTCGATGATGATGTCGATCTCCGGCGTTTCGAACCCTGTGATATCCAGATCAAAATCGAGCTCGCCATCAAGGCTGAGATCCATCAGCTCGGCAAACTCGATCTGCAGAGCAGCTTCGTTCCAGTCCGACAGTTCCGCCAGCTTGTTATCCGCAATGCGCAGAGCGCGCACTTCTGCTTCTGACAAGTGATCCGCGACAACAGTCGGCACGGACATCAACCCCAGGGCCTTAGCGGCTTCATAGCGGCCATGACCCGCAATGATTGTGGCCGAACCATCCAAAAGGATCGGAGTGACAAATCCAAACTGGGCCACCGACGCCTTCAGCTTGTCAATACTCTTGGCCGCGTGCACGCGGTTGTTGTTGTCGTATGGCTTGATCTGGCTGATCTGAGATTGGACGACTTTGTCCGCCATCCAGATCGGTGTGTTGGACGCCTTAGCGTCGCTCTGTGTATTTTTGGCAGACATAGCCGCCTCCTTTCGTTTGACGCTCGTTAGCGTCGACAAGAAAGGATCGTGTTGGGAATTCGGAGAGAGCACGATTAACAACTCTCCGGACCAATCGATCCGGTTCGTTGCCCCTTCGAATGCTCTCTGCGGAAACCTGTGTTTCCAATGAGTGCTGCCTGCGGGAGCAGTTTCCCGCCCTGATAGTCCGGGCGATTGAGCCAAATGTAGGTGTCATCAATACGAGACGCAACCCCCAAACCAAACGCAACCAAATCGTAACCAATTAAGATTGTTGACGAATAATCGGGGGTACAGCAGCAGCGCCCTGCAAAACACACCCCTTCTGAGGCTGCTCCAGAAAGGGCTGGACTGTTGCTATAAACCACGCATCAATGGTTCTACGCCCGAGCCATTCGGGCGCTCCTCGGTACCGGGGTTCGGCATTTCGCCAGCCCCAGATCAGAGGAGACAATACATGTCCAAATCCAAACAAAGCAAAATTGACAAGTTGCAAGCTTTGTTGCGTCGCCCGAGCGGCACCAGCCTTGAGGCGCTCTGCAAAGCAACGGGGTGGCAGCCTCATTCGGTCCGAGCGGCTCTAAGCGGTCTGCGGAAAAAAGGCGTCACAATTGAAAGGCGGGCATCCGACAAACCAAATGGACCATCCACGTATCACCTGACGGTGGGAACAGGAAAAGAGTCATGACGAAGACGAGCGATGTCGCCGATCTCGCCGCCATGGGTCGATTGGATCTGGTTACGATTTGGCAGCAACTGTTTGATCAACCCGCACCCGCCATGCTCAGCCAACCCTTCCTGCGCCGTTTTATCGCCTTTGAGATGCAGTCCCGCCGTCATGGCGGGCTACCCCGCCAGGTCAAAGCCACGCTGGAAAAGGGCTCTGATAAGAAACCCCGGCCTAAATGCCCTGCCCTTAAACCCGGCGGGCGCCTGCTGCGCGAGTGGAACGGCGTGACCCATGTGGTCGATGTCACCAAGGATGGTTTTGTCTGGAGCGGTCGGTCTTATCGCTCACTCTCGGCCATCGCTCGGGAGATTACCGGCGCGCATTGGTCGGGGCCGCGCTTCTTCGGGCTCACCGGAAAGGCGGCAAAATGAGGCCGCGCCGCAAAACCCGATGCGCGATCTACACGCGCAAGTCATCGGAAGATGGGCTGGACCAAGACTTCAATTCACTCGATGCCCAGTACGAGGCCTGCGCGGCCTATGTCGCCAGCCAGCGACATGAAGGCTGGACCCTTTTGTCAGACCGCTACGATGACGGTGGCCTGTCGGGCGGCACACTCGAACGCCCTGCCCTTCAACACTTGCTTGAAGAGATCGATGCCGGGCGTATCGACATGGTGGTGGTCTACAAGATCGACCGGCTGACCCGATCGCTCGCCGACTTCTCGAAGCTGGTCGAACGGCTGGAACAGGCGGATTGTTCGTTTGTGTCCGTCACGCAGGCCTTCAACACCTCTTCCTCCATGGGTCGTCTTACTCTGAACGTGCTTCTGTCCTTTGCCCAATTCGAACGCGAGGTCACTGCTGAACGCATCCGTGACAAAATCGCGGCGTCAAAGAAAAAGGGGCTTTGGATGGGCGGCAATCTGCCCCTTGGCTATGATCGCCACCCCGATCCAAAAGCAAGAACGCTGGTGGTGAATGAGGAGGAGGCCAGAACGGTCCGGCATCTCTTTGGTCTCTATGACGAGTTGGGGTGCCTGCGCAAAGTAGAAGAAGAAGCAACGGCAGAAGGGCTGCGGTCAAAACGGGTTATTCGGACAGATGGCAGCGTGAAGGGGGATTGTCCGCTGTCACGCGGCCAGATCTATTACCTGCTGCGCAACCCGGTTTACCTCGGAAAAATCCGCCACAAGGATAAGACTTGGGACGGACAACACCCGGCGATCATCGACCAGGGCGTCTGGGACCGGGTACAGGAGAAAATGCGACAGGCATCGAACCGCTCCCGGGTACGCGGCGGCTCCGATGCGCGCCAACGCTCCAATGACCCCGGCGCCTGGCTCACCGGTTTGATGCAGGACGAAACTGGTGACAGGTTGACGCCAACCCACACCACGCGCAAAGGCCGACGATTGCGCTACTATATCTCCAATCGGTTGATCTCGGGCGGCAAGGATATCTCCGGCTGGCGACTGCCCGGCCCGGCGCTGGAAAACGCTGTCATTGATGTCATCGTCAGACAATTGCAAGACGCTGCAATCACGCATCGAGTTCTGGCGCTGCCGGAAGCCAGATCAGCCGAGGCGGTGCAGACTTCAGTTGCGGATTTAGTGACCCGGCTTCAAGGCCAAGGCGGTCAGTTCGGCGCTGATATTCTGGCCAGCGGCAGAATTGCACGAGGCCAGATCGACCTCGAATTGAACCGCAAAACCCTGGCAAGCGCACTTGGCATCGCCGCGGACCATCTGCACCCGGATCTCGCCCACGTCACCGCATCCTTCGATCTGCGCCGCCGCGGTGTCGAGGTCAAGGTCATCGCCGGAGACACGGTACCCCAACCCGACCCCCACCTCCGTTCCATGCTGATCCGCGCCCATGGCTGGGCCCGTGATCTGAAAGCAGGAGTTCAACTGATGGAAATCGCGCGCCGGGAAAGCGTTCCCGGCGCTTTCATCCGTACCCGTGCTCAGCTCGCCTTTCTCTCACCGAAGATTCAGGCCGCGATTCTCGACGGCACCCAGCCGCCCGAACTCACACTCAAGCGCCTGGTCAGCGTGACCCACCCACTTGATTGGGCCGAACAGGAATGTCTGTTCGACTTTTGACACCTCAAGAACCGGCCTCCCTGATACAGGGTTCGCCCTCCCTGATCCGTCGGAATAATTCCCTGTTCGCTCAAGAAAATTCCCTGTTCCACCTTTTAGGGAATTTGCAACATAAACCTCTGAAAAAATACAATTTTGACATGCATAATGTCTGAAATCGAAGCCATCTCACGAAAATTCCCTGTAAATCGCAGGTTATCAGGGAAACCCAGCCCAAAGCGACCCCGCCAAAATGCGCCACTGAGACTGAGGCCTGAATTGCGCTCTGAGTGTACGGCCTGCTCCGTCTCTGATTGAAAGCGCATGCGCCAACTCGCGGGAATTGCGGCACAATTCAGGATCAGAAAAAACAATTCAAGTGAGACAGGTATGAGTGGCGGGGAGACAGGGATTCGAACCCTGGGGACGCTCTCACGCCCAACGGTTTTCAAGACCGCCGCATTCGACCACTCTGCCACCTCCCCGCGTGGGGCCGGGTCTAAGGCTATCTTTAAACGGTGGCAAGACCAAATAGGGAAATCTTGCCGAAGCCTGTGCAGCAGACTTTCCATGGCCGAACGTGCAGGCTATGCTTTGCGTGAAAGACCGTGACAGGCTGGCAGCTCAGAACCAGCGATCGGCGGCGGGGTACGATGAAAGAGGCCCCTTACAGGCAAGGGATTGCAAATATGGATCGAGCGACCACGACACGCGCAAAACCGCGGGCACTGGCGGTTCTGGTAATAACAGTTGCGGCTCTGTCAGGGTGCGACGAGGCCCTGACATCGGGTGGAACATCCACCGAGCAGGCGGACGAAAGCGTGCAGGACGACGGCAAATTAGAGCTGTTTCCCAAAACGACAGGGAACGCGCGTGATGATGTTGAAGCTCCTGATGTCTTCAAGGTCACCGAAGCCGGTTTGTGGGATGGGCGCCCCTCGTTGGGCGGAATCTGGGTCGCGCACCCGGACGTTACACAGCCTGAACGTGTTCGGATAACGAATACAAAGAACAACAAATCCGTAACCGGCGCACTTTTCCGCCGCGAACGCAACTTGCCGGGCCCTGCGCTGCAACTGTCTTCGACTGCCGCCGCGAAACTGGGTATCCTCGCAGGCGCACCGACTCGGGTTGAAGTTGTTGCCCTGCGGCGCAAGCCTGCCGAGAAAGTAGAAGAAAAAGCTCCTGAGCCCGAAGAGGTCGCTGAACCCGAAGAGACCCCAACGGCTGAGGCGGTTGAACCTCAGGACAAGAAAACCGATAGCCAGACCACAGCAGATGTGTCCGAAGACGTTGATAAACCAGCCAAGCGTAAATGGTGGCAAAAGAAGGCTCCAGTTGCTGCAGCTGGTGCTGCGACAGCTTCAGCCGTGGCTGAAACCGCAGAAAAGACCGATGAGGTGGCAACAGAGATTATCGAGGCGGCGCCTGAGCCAGCACCAACCGCAAATCTGACCGATCCCACTGTCACGCCGCCAACCGAGGCTGCACCGAAGCGGAAATGGTGGCAAAAGAAGCCTGCCGACGAAATCACCGAAACACCTCTGGACCCGATTGAGGGCGCTGCAGCGGCCATCGAAGAGGCCGCCCCTACCCCGGCAGCAACCGCAGTCAGCACTGAGGCAACCTCCGTTTCATCGCTTTCAAAACCGTTTATTCAGGTGGGCACCTTCACAGTTGAAGAAAATGCCGAAGGTGCTGCCGAGAAAATTCGGCGAAACGGGTTGCCTGCGAAAGTTCAAAAACTCGAAGCCAATGGCAAAACTGTTTGGAGGGTGATCGTTGGTCCTGCTTTGACGCGGGCGGAACGAAACGCAATGCAAAGCGACGTCAAAGATCTGGGCTTTTCTGACGCCTATACCGTGAAGAATTAAGCAAAAGGAGGTCCCCCTCGTGCTGTCCTCATTTCGATCATCTGTACTGACCCTCGGTTTGGCTATGTTTGCCCTGCCCGCACAAGCTTTCGATACGCAAGCCCGTGCTGCCTATGTCATGGACCAAACGACAGGAACCGTTCTTTTGTCCAAAGACGCAGACCAGCCGTTGCCGCCCGCGTCCATGTCCAAACTCATGACCCTGTTTGTAGCATTCGAAGCGCTGCGGGACGGTCGCCTGGAACTGAATGAGGAACTTCCGGTTTCCGAACATGCGACCAGCTATAAGGGCTCAAGTATGTTCCTGAACACGCAGGACCGTGTCCGGGTCGAAGACCTGCTGCGCGGGATCATAGTCCTGTCAGGAAATGACGCATGTGTTGTTATCGCCGAAGCCCTCAGCCCGGACGGAACCGAAGCTGGGTTTGCCCGGTTCATGACCCAACGCGCGCAACAGCTGGGTATGAATAATTCGAACTTTGCGAATTCGAACGGATGGCCAGCCGCAGGCCACATGATGTCTGTGCATGACCTCGCCATTCTGGCCGACCATCTGATTAGCGACTTTCCCGAATATTACCCTCTGTTCGCCGAGGAAGAGTTCGAATTCGACAACCGGGTGCCGTCAAATTCGCGTAACCGGAATCCCTTACTGAAACTTGGGATTGGTGCGGATGGGCTAAAGACTGGCCACACGCAAGAAGCGGGCTATGGCCTTGTAGGATCGGCCCAACAGGGCGATCGCAGGGTCATATTCGTTTTGTCGGGGCTCGACAGCGTCGCCCGCCGCGCAGAGGAGGCTGAGGCCGTCGTTAACTGGTCGTTTCGCAATTTTGTCGAGAGGCAGCTTGCCGAAGCAGAAAAACCGATAGGACAAGCCGATATCTGGATGGGCACTTCGAAAACGGTTGATCTTGTCCCGCAAGAGGATTTGACACTGCTGCTGCCTGTTCTCGGGGATAAGAATGTTGAGGCAGAAATCGTCTATGACGGTCCGCTTGAGGCCCCCATCGCCAAAGGACAGGAAATCGCTGAGCTTGTCATCAAACCCGATGGCCTGCCCGAGATCCGCCGACCTCTGGTCGCAGCGGAAAGCGTCGAAAAGGGCGGTTTCTTCGTGCGGATCATGACGGTCGGCGGCATTGTTGCAAAAGATGTCATCGGTAACCCGTTGGGCGCGATGTGACGGCGGGCGGGTTGTTTCTGACCTTCGAAGGCATTGACGGATCGGGCAAATCCTCTCAAGCGCGCATGCTGGCCGAGCATTTGCGCGGCCTCGGGCATGATGTCGTACTGACACGTGAACCTGGCGGCTCAGCCGGGGCCGAAGAAATCCGCAGGCTGGTTCTTGAGGGCGATCCCGACCGCTGGTCCGCCGAGACGGAAATCCTGCTGTTCACTGCTGCGCGGCGCGACCATCTGGAACGCACCATTGAACCCGCTTTGACTGCGGGCAAGATCGTCATCTGCGACCGTTTCGCCGATAGCACCCGCATGTATCAGGGCCTATCTCGCGGCGACCTGCGGGGATTGGTCGATCAGTTGCATAAGCTGATGATCAAACGTGAACCGGATCTGACCGTGTTGATCGACATGGATCCTGAAACCGGCCTCTCTCGGGCCAAGGGTCGGCAGGGCACCGAAGAACGGTTCGAGGATTTCGGCATTCACCTGCAACAGAAGATGCGGGCCGGTTTTCTGGCATTGGCAGATGAGTTCTCCGACCGGTTTCGCGTGATCGACGGCGACAGGGACATGGACAGCGTTGCCCGGGATGTGACAGATATCGTCATGCAAGCCTTGTGACGGACGATTGATGAGCGACGACACCCCGATCCCGGATCAGGCACCCGGTGCCCTCCATCCGCGCGAAACACCGCAACTGTTTGGGCAGGCCGAGGCCGAGCAGGCCTTTCTTGACGCCTATACTTCTGATCGTCTGCACCACGGCTGGCTGCTGACCGGCCCCCGAGGTGTGGGTAAGGCAACGCTGGCCTGGCGGATCGCGCGGTTTCTGCTGGCAACCCCGCCGGTCGAAGAGGACGGACTGTTTGGCGCGCCACCTCCCCCTAAAACGCTTGAGATTCCACCAGATCACCCGGTTGTTCATCGAATTCTGGCTGGTGCCGAGCCTGGCCTGGCCGCCATCAAACGATCCGTGAACGATCAGGGCAGGTTGCGAAATGAAATCGTTGTGGACGACATTCGCAAACTTGGGAAGTTCTTCGGCCTGTCCTCGGCCGATGGGGGCCGCCGTGTCGTCATCGTAGATTCTGCGGATGAAATGAACATCAGCGCCGCCAACGCATTGCTGAAAATGCTCGAAGAACCGCCTGCGCGGACAACGCTGCTGTTGATATCGCATCAACCGTCCCGCCTTTTGCCCACGATCCGATCCCGGTGCCGTACCTTGCGCCTTTCGCCGCTGAACGCCGAAGATATGAACGCCGCACTGACCCAGACCGGGGTTGAGCTGACTGGAAACCCCGACCATCTGGCCGCTCTGGCCAGCGGGTCCGTTGGGGACGCCGTCCGCCTGATAAACCTGAGCGGACTCGAAATATATGCCGAGCTCATCGCGATCCTGGGCACCCTGCCCCGGCTGGACAGACTACGCGCTCTGGCTCTGGCCGAGGCCGCCGCACAGCGCGGAGCAGCCGAACGGTTCGAGTTGCTGTTGACGCTGATCGACATTGCCTTGTCACGTCTTGCTGTGACCGGTGCGACTGGTGCTCCGCCATCGCTAGAGGCCGCGCCAAACGAAGGTGATATCCTGTCCCGTTTGTCCAGATCGCCGGAGCAGGCACGCCTTTGGGCGGAAACCGCAGCCCAGATCACCGCCCGCGCCCGCCACGGGCAGGCGGTGAACCTTGACCCTGCCGCTCTGGTCCTAGATACGGTGTTCAAGATACAGGAAACCGCCGGTCAGAACAGATGAGCGACACCCCCCAAATCACCGACAGCCATTGCCATCTGGACTTCCCCGATTTTGAAGGACAGTTGGACCTGATCGTCGCAAATGCGGCCGAAGCCGGCGTGATCCGGATGGTGACGATCTGCACCAGGTTGAGGAACGAACCCACTGTGCGCGCCATAGCTGAGGCTCACGCGCCGGTATTCTACGCGGCAGGCACGCACCCGATGAGTGCAGCCGATGAACCGATGGCAACTGTGGACGAGCTGGTGGCACTGTCACAGCACCCCAAGTTTGTTGGTATCGGTGAAACCGGGCTGGATTATCACTATACCGCCGACAGTGCGCAGGTTCAGCAGCAATCCCTGCGCGTTCATATCGAGGCCGCTCAGCGTACCGGACTGCCTTTGATCATTCATGCGCGCGCGGCGGACGAAGACATGGCCCGCATTCTGGCCGAAGAATACGGCAATGCCCCCTATTCATGTGTGATGCATTGTTTTTCGTCTTCGGCCGAGCTGGCACAGTCCGCCCTGGATCTTGGGTTTTACCTGTCCATGTCGGGCATCGCCGCTTTTCCCAAAAGCCAGGAATTGCGCGATATTTTCGCAAATGCGCCAGTAGACCGCATCCTGGTTGAAACCGATGCACCTTATCTGGCGCCCCCCCCGTATCGCGGTAAACGGAATGAACCGGCCTATACCGCCCACACCGCCCGCAAAGGCGCCGAGGTCTTTGGCATGGGCTATGCCGATTTCGCGGCGCAGACGCAGGCCAATTTCGAAAGACTTTTCACCAAGGTCGCCTCTTACAAGGCGGCGGCATGACCACGCTGCGCTGCACCATTTTGGGCTGCGGCTCGTCAGGTGGAGTGCCACGTCTTGGCGGTCACTGGGGCGACTGCGACCCCGAAAACCCCAGGAACATCCGCCGCCGCTGCTCGATGCTGGTCGAACGTGACGGGCCCGAAGGCACCACCTCGGTTCTGATCGACACAACGCCTGACATGCGCAGCCAGCTGCTGGACACCGGCACCGGGCGGTTGGACGGGGTGGTCTATACCCATTCCCATGCCGACCACGTCCATGGCATTGACGACTTGCGCATGATCGTCTTCAACATGCGCGAACGGGTGCCGGTCTGGGCTGATGGTGACACCCAGAATGATCTTTTGGGCCGATTTGGCTATGCCTTCATCCAACCCGAAAACTCACCCTACCCGCCGATCCTCAACCTCAAGACAATCGACGGCCCGTTCGAGATCACTGGCCCCGGAGGCCCTATCCCATTTCACCCCTTCAAGGTGAACCACGGATCAATCGACGCGCTTGGTTTCAAAATGGGCAATCTGGCCTACCTGCCGGACGTGGCAGAGATATATGACGATGCCTGGACCACATTAGAGGGTCTGGACTGTCTGGTGATCGACGCGCTGCGCCGGTCCCCGCACCCGACCCATGCGCATCTGGAAAAGACCCTTGGCTGGATCGACCTGTTGCAACCAAAAACCGCGGTTCTGACCAACATGCATATCGATCTTGACTATGCCACGGTCGACGCAGAAACCGCAGACAACATCACCCCTGCTTATGACGGCATGGTGATACATCAGGCTCTGTAGAGCCCTGGCCGAGATCATGCAGATATCCTTTCCCGCGCGAATAACTGTTGCGGAACGCTGACATGCTGCAAAATCTCATTGAAGTCATCCTTCCAGTTTTTCTTGTTATTGGAGCCGGTTACGTCTCCACTCTTCTTGGATACTTCAAGGAAAACCACATTGATGGCCTGATGAAGTTCACTCAGGGTTTTGCAATCCCCTGCCTTCTGTTTCTTGCGATTTCACATCTCGACCTCAGTGTCAGTTTTGATCCCAAGCTGTTGATCAGCTTTTACTCTGCTGCTGCGCTTTGCTTTTGTGCCGGCCTGTTCGGCGCGCGACTGATCTTCAACCGCGAATGGGAAGATTGCGTCGCAATCGGTTTTTGCTGCCTGTTCTCCAATTCCGTCCTGCTGGGATTGCCGATTACTGAACGGGCTTATGGCCCTGAAAGCCTTACGGGCAATTATGCCGTCATCGCCTTTCACTCGCCGTTTTGTTACGGCCTAGGCATCACGGTAATGGAGGTGATCCGGAACCGAGGCCACGGAGGATCGCGAATGGTTCGCTCGGTCCTGACCGCGATGTTTCGCAACGCTCTGATTGTCGGGATCTCACTGGGTTTCATCGTAAATCTGTCCGGGCTCGGCGTGCCAGCCGTTGTGGATGATGCCCTTGGCCTGGTGACCCGCGCGGCCCTTCCCGGCGCGCTATTCGCGCTTGGGGGCGTTCTGGTTAAATACAGACCCGAAGGTGACCTAAGGGCGATCGCCTTTGTCTGCGGCGTTTCTCTGCTGCTGCACCCGAGCCTTTTCTGGCTTTTCGGATCCACCCTTGGACTGCCACAGGATCTATTCCGGTCCGGAGTGATGACAGCCGCCATGGCCCCTGGTTTCAACGCCTATATCTTTGCAAACATCTATGGCCGCGCCAAACGGGTTGCGGCATCCTCTGTTCTGTTGGGGACGGCAGTATCTATCCTGAGCGTCTGGTTTTGGCTGACCCTATTGGGCTGACGGTGCGGCAGGCGGATTGACTCTTACACGACGCGGCGCACCTATCGCTAAAGTGGACAGGACAGATTTATGACACACGCCCTTATCGTTACCCATGGCCAACCTTCTGACCCAGAACCAGCCGAAGCGGCCTTGGCGGCTTATGCGGCCGATGTAAATGCCCTGTGTGCCGGTGTTTCGGTTCATTCTGCAACGCTGGCAGCCCCTGGGGCACTTGACAGCGCACTGGACAAGATTCCCGGCAACGCCGTCATCTATCCCCTGTTCATGGCCAAAGGGTGGTTTGTCACAGATGTGCTGCCGAAACGTATTGGTGACCGCCGAAACCCTATTCTGGATCCTTTGGGCGCGGACCCGAAATTGCCCCAGTTGATCGCGCAAACCCTTGAGGGAACGCTGCAGGACAAAGACTGGCGGTCACAAGAAACGGACCTTGTGATCGCTGCGCATGGATCGGGCCGCAGCAGAAACCCTTCCGCCGTTGCAACGGCATTCGGCGACGCTTTGTTGCAACTGATACCACTTGGATCCCTGCGCCTTGGGTTTGTCGAAGAGGCCCCTTCGATTTCTGTGGCCGCCGCAGGAACCGGCGCCCAAACCCTGTGTTTGCCATTTTTTGCCTGCACGGGTGGCCATGTTCTTGAGGATGTGCCGCAAGAATTAAGCAAGGCCAAGTTCAAGGGACAGGTTTTACCGGTTGTGGGTGAACTGCCACTGGTGCAGCAACACATAGCGTCCGTTCTCAAAGCTTTTTCTTCATCGAAATAGAGTCGTCTGACCACATACACTTTGCCGGTTCCTTTAGGGGAAAACCTATCTGTGTGAGTGATCCACAAGCTGCGAATATAGACAGTGGCGAGACCGGCCATTTCGTTTGGCCGCATACAGGGCAAGGTCTGCCGCATGCAAAATCTCAGCCGGTTTAAGCGATGGAAACTGGGTCGAAAGCGCCGTGCCTATACTGGCTGAAACCTGGCACGACACGTTGTCGAACATCATCGGTTCCCGCAGCCGTTCGATCAGCCTGCTGGCGATTGCAGAGAGAACACCCTCGTCCGTCAATCCTTTGTATATAATTACAAATTCGTCCCCGCCGACACGCGCCACTGTATCGTCTCCGCGGGTTTCCTCACCCATGATCCGCGCCGCTTGTTGCAACACATAGTCGCCCGCGGCATGCCCGAATTGGTCATTGACCGATTTGAAAAAATCAAGATCCAGATGCATCAGCGCGAATGGAGATTTGGACGAGATCATGTGATCCAATAGAACATCCATCGCCCGGCGATTTTTCAGCCCCGTCAGTGTATCTGTAAATGCCTTTTCCTCGGCGGCAAGCATCGCCCCTTGAAGGCGCAGGTTCAGAGATCTGGACGCCTCCATCGCTGCCGATTTCGCCTCGACCAGATACAATAATTCGATCGCCAGATCAGTGCCCGAGAAATCCGCACTGGTCAGGGCATAGTCCCGGACCGCATCCAAAATCGATATTCCGAAAGACAGATTGATGACCGCCCCCTTACCTTCGGGCAGCGGAGCGATAAGGCCCTTCAATGCTGTGCGCGGGGCGTCATGGAACCTGAGCTGTAACTTGGTGCCGGCCTGGGACATCAAGCCTGAAACTGTGGTAACCGCCCTAGGGCGAAGCAGCTCAAAGATATCCAGAAAGCTCTGACCTTCCATCGGCTTTTCAGGGCGCAGCTTTTGCAAGGTTGATCCGACGCGGGTCACTTTCCCATCCTCGTTCACCAGCAAAAACATTGGGCACAGGGTTTGTAAAAGCTCTGCCAGATTATTCGTGTTCATCATGCTTTTCGCGCCCCTAAATCAAAATGCCGGCCTTCTGAAAAAGCGCTTTCTACCAGAACGATTGAGATAAACTCAATCTCACCCTGCTGGCCCTCATGCGATAGCATAGCCAGAGCCCCGTAATCATCAGCCATCGCGCGCAATACACCAACCATGACGCTTGAAAAGCCAGGCAGGCCTGGATGGCAGGACAATCTGTATTCCGTCGGTGAAAGCTCGTGCAATTCAAGTGCCGGAAGATTTAGATCCGATACGGCCAATCTGACCCGGTCTGACAGATCATCAAGCGAATGGAGAAATTCCAGATAGCTGACACCGCCAAATCGCAACAGACGGCGCAGGTCTTCCATGTTGGGATGAGACACAAGGTACGTTCCCAGGTCTTCAAGAACGTCACTTCGTGAACGTTTCAGGACCGTGCATACCTTATCCAATACCTGCTCGGTAATATCATCGTCGTAAACAAGCATGGCCTCGAACTCGGCAAAGCCCAGTTCGGCTGAATCCATCACGCGCATCCAGCACGGCTGCCCGTAGGTCACCGCAACAAAGGATTGAATCGCCCGGTTGATCAGACCATGCATAAGAGACCTCAAATTGGTTTCTCACGCAGTGTGCTCTGAAATTTGTTAACAAACACCCAACACGCGGGCGTCACCACATAGAATTCACGCAAGTATCGAAGTGGAAGTGACTGAGATTACGCTAGAAATCTGTCGGCGCTCCGCCTTCGGTTTTGCGTCGTGCGACAAAGTCGGCAAGCTCTTCCCGGATGCCCTCATCCATTGCCGGAGCTTCAAAGCTGGTGATGATTTCCTTGAACATGTGATGCGCGCGCTCAGCGGTCCAGACGCCTCCTGCGACTTCCCAACCCTCATAATTCTTCCAGTCACTCAGAAACGGCTGATAAAACGCGGTGGTATAGCGATCCTGAGTGTGCTGAATGCCAAAGAAATGCCCGTCATTGCCGACTGACCGGATCGCATCCAGAGCAATCTCGTCGGGGCCGGTTGCCGTCAATTCCGGCTGCATATACCGCTGAATTTGCTGCAATATCTCGCAATCCATAATGAACTTTTCAGGGCTTGCGATCAGGCCACCCTCAAGCCAACCTGCAGCGTGATAGACCATGTTGGTGCCCGATTGCACCGCCGCCCATAATGAGTTCGAGGTCTCCCACACAGATTGGCCATCCGGAACGTTTGCCGCGCAGACACCCGAAGACCGCAGGGGCAGGTCATAAAATCGGGCCATCTGGCCGGTCATCTGTGTCGCCCGCATGTATTCCGGCGTTCCAAAAGCCGGAGCACCAGATTTCATATCCACATTCGAGGTGAACGTACCGATGACACAAGGAATCCCTGGTCGCACATATTGGAACAATGCAATCGCGCACAGAGCCTCAGCCAGGGATTGCGCTACTGCACCGGCCATTGTGACGGGGGCCATCGCCCCGGCCAAGGTGAACGGCGTCACAACAATCGCCTGCCCGCGCCGCGCCAACCTCAGGCAACCGTCGATCATGGGCTGATCGTGCTTCAACGGCGAAGTCGAGTTGATGTTGGTATACATCCTCGGCTTGGCTTCGAATTCTTCATGGCTCAGACCCCCTGCGATCCGCACCATTTCCATGACGTCTTCGACGCGTTCCTTGCCCAGCGAATAGGCATGCATCGCCTTATCGGTCAGAGTCAGCTTGTCGTAGAGAACATCCAGATGCCGGACGCTGGCATGTATATCCACTGGCTCGACCGGGTATCCGCCGGCAAAATGGATACAGTTGAAATACTGCGTCAACTTCAACAGGTTCCGGCACATCTCGCGATTTCCCGGTACCTTGGTGCCAATCTCCATATCCCAGTAGTTCGGCGGGGACGACACATTTCCGAACAGCAGGTTTTTGCCCCCGATCTCGATTGCGCGGTCGGGATTACGCGGTGTGATGGTAAAGGTGGATGGGGCTTTACGCACCATTTCCATGACAAAGTCCCGGCCCATTCGAACGTTGTCACCGTTGATCGTACATCCGGCCTCACGCAGGATTCCGATTGCCTCTTCGTTGTAGAACTCGATCCCGATCTCTTCGAGAATCCGCATTGCGCCCTCGTGGATCGCCGCGACGCCAATCTCGTCCAACGGTTCGGTTGGTTTGTCGGTGTTGATCGGAGGGCTCCACGGCATCTGATCAATAACCGCTGCGCCCCGTCTCTCGGCGGCACCGGCCCGTCCTCCGCTGCGACCTCTGCGTGCTTTCTTGTCGGTCATTGGACACTCCTCGGAACTTGGCTTTCTAGAAGCAAGCCCCGAACGCGTACTGTTGGCCGCTCTGTCTGCGACAGGCTATGTCGGTTTCGACGTCTGAACCGCCGAATTCACAGCCCGATCACGCATTTTCGTACAACCAAGCAGGTATATGTCCGATGTTTGGCAAGACGACATCGGCCATCGCTTCGAGCGTTTCTGCACGCGCCAGACCCGTCAGAACCCCGATCGTCTTCATACCTGCTGCCCGTCCGGCCTGGAGATCATGCAGGCTGTCGCCCACCATTGCTATGTTTTCTGGGTTTACCCCCACATGCTGCGCAAAGGCGAAGAGTTGACCCGGGCCTGGCTTGAATCCGTGCCCACTGTCATAACCGGCGACAAAATCGAAATGTTCGCGGATTCCTGCAGACGAAAGATGCTCGGATGCGGGCATTTCTCCGTCATTGGTCGCAACACCCAGTTTCAGCCCTGCCTCACGCAGCCCCTCAAGGAACGGGATAAGTGGAACGGCCTGGGCTTGCGGAGATGAGGCCGACTCGGCATTCAACAGATCCACCAACTCTTCGCGCGGCATTTCCGGGAGGTGCGGCTCTAGAACCTCGGCGATTTCTTCGACGGTGCCCGCAATGACAACACTGTCCTCAGAATAGGCAACCTGTTCGAGGTCAAAGCCGATCACCTGCCCAAGCTCGGCCGCCCGGGCATGATCTCCGTTCGTCACTCGCAGTAAAAAATTGCGCCCGAACGTGCCCCAGGTTTCCGCGAAATCAAACAGGGTACCGTCTTTGTCAAACAGGATGGCTTGGATTGGCATTGTGAAACTCCTGCCCGGTAGGCTTTCAGGTCCAATGAACTTCCGCGCCGCCGGACAACAAGGCGCGGGCCTGGCCCGGCTGATCATACGGCACAGAATTGACGTCACAAAACTCGACTACCCACGAATCGTCAAGCATTAGAAAATCCAGAACAGAGCCCAGAAACTCCGGCTCTGCTGCCCTGTCTTTTATGTCCTGCACCGAAGCCCCCGTCGAACCCAGAAATACAGGCAGCAGGTCATCATTGCCCACAAGCCAGGCAAGGGCATTCAGCGCCAGCGTCTCGGCGGATTGAGCGGAAATTGGCATAAAGAAGCCCCTGATCTGATATTGGAAAGGGTTTGTTAACCAGAGTCATAAACACTTTAGCAACGCATGCAATCAACGGTGACTGATATGTCGGTGCAAGGCACGATCCTTGTCCTGGACGGGACCTCAACCAATCGAATTATGCTGAAGGTACAGCTTACCGCGGCCTGGTATCACGTCGCACAGGGGGAAAATCTGCGGGGTCTTGATGGGCTGTTGAAACGTGTGCGCCCCGATTTGATCTTAACCGCGCAGTCATTGCCGGATGGAACGGCGGCAGATGTCAAGAAAGTGGTAATGGCCGACCCGGATCTGGCGGATATACCCATTGTCGCTATCGCGCCGCAAAACGACAAATCCGCAAGGTTGAGGGCATTGTCAGATGGGTTGGACGATGTATTGGCGCACCCGTTCAAGGACACGTTGTTGCTAGCTCGGGTTCGCAGCTTGCTAAGGGCACGCGCCGATACGCAGGAATTGCAAGACAATAGCGGATCGCCATGTTTGGGATTTGCTGAAGCGACAAGCGCCTTTGCTACGCCACCCAAAGCTGCGCGCGCCGCCCTACTGACGCAATCCGCTAAAACCGGGGCGCTTTGGCAGAAGGCGCTGTCCGAACATACGCATCACAGTCTGTCAATTCACACGATATCGAACCTTCACCGCCTGCTTTCCGGCCCCATCCCGGACGCGATTATTGTCGAAATTGATGGCGAATCTTCAGGCCTGAGTATTCTGGCGGATTTGAAATCGCGCGGGGCAACACGGCACACGGTGCTGATCGGCATCTTGAGAAAGGATGACGCGTCTCTGGCTGCCGAAGCGCTGGATCGTGGCGCGGATGCCATCTGTATGGCGGGGCTCTGCCCCCGTGAAACTCTGTTGCGGCTTGATAACCAGCTCGCCCGCAAAAGCCGAATTGACCAGATGCGGGATTCTTTGCGGCGTGGCATCGCGGAATCCTGGGTGGATCCACTGACCGGCCTGCATAACCGCCGCTATGCAATGCGAGCATTGAAGCAAATCGCCCGGCAGTCTGCGCAGACCGGGCTCGGGTTTACCGTGATGGTGGCCGATCTGGACCATTTCAAATCAATCAACGACAAGTTTGGCCATGCCGGAGGCGATCAGGTCTTGATCGAAACAGCCAGGCGCATGCGCAATTCCATTGGTTCTGACGGCTTTGTGGCACGGATCGGTGGCGAAGAATTCTTGATCGGTCTGCCTGAAACTACGGGGCCTCGAGCATTGGGGATCGCACGAACCGTCTGCGACGACATCTGCCAGTGTCCATTTGACCTATCCGAGGCCGCCGAACCAATCGCAGTGACAATCAGCATCGGCCTCATTACAGCTGATGACAACACGTTTCGCCGGGGCATCCCACCCGCACCATTGGACAACATGATAAAATCTGCGGATACAGCCCTGTATGCTGCGAAAAAGGCGGGACGCAATCAGGTCATGGTCCAGGATCACGCAGCCTGATCCGGTCAGTCGTGTTTTCTGCCCGCTTTCGATTTTCGGTGCACCACATCTTCCAGACGATCAGCGTATTCGACGCGTTCTTTCGGGCTCATGGCTGACACACGGATCAGCCACTGTTCCTGCAAAGCAGACTGCATCTCTGACATCACCTGCGCCTGCTGACCCAACAAAGCCTCTACAGCGTCAGCCGCAAAGGGTTCGGCGCGAAGTGCGTCGCCAAGGGCTTGAAAATCCGCCGCCCGATGATCGACACCTTGGCGGTGCAGGCCCGAAAGCTCGGCCCGCATCGCCTGGCGTTCATGCTTGGGAAGCGCGCGATAAAGCGCCGATCCAAATCCCGGAGGGGTTTTGACGTGGTCATTGTTTCTGACGCGCAGCGCCGTGCCAACAACCGCACCGACGACTAGCAGATTGATAGCAAGGGACACGATCAGCAGGACAGGCATCCACCGGCGTTTAGGTTTTGACTGTTCGCTCATTCGCCTTCCTCCAGGAAGATTGTATTCAGATCCATATCCGCAACCTCAAAGCCAGAGGATTGCGAATAAAGCAACGTCGCCGGATCAGGCAAAAAGGCCGGGGCAGTCAATCCAATCCAGATGCCAGCAATGCCCGCGGCCGCCAAACCTCCCATCCCCTGCCAGCCAAAGAAACTATCCAATGCCTGTGCCCAGAACCCTTGGGGTGATTTCTGAAGCCTTTGCAAACGAACGGTTTCCGCATCGGCCAGAATACGACGGGCGAGAGCATCGGGTAACGGCTCATCTTCTTGACGAGCACGTAAAAACAGGTGATTCAGGTCGCTATTTTCATCCATCGGCATATCCCAACTCGTCTCTTCTTGTGGCTAACTGCTGTGCCAGTGCCCGCTTTCCCCGAGCTGTCAGACTCTCTACAGCTTCGACGGAAACATCCATGATTCCCGCGATTTCGGGATTGGGCAACTCTTCGATGTGGCGCAAGACAACAGCCTGACGTTGCCGGTCCGGAAGTTGCGCCAACGCGAACTGCAGTGCGTCCAACCTGGCGGCATCCTGAAGGTGTTCGGTTGCACTGATCGCATCGCTTTCAGGTTCGGCAACATCAGAAAGACTTTCCGCCGATTTCTTCCGCCGAATATCGACACACAGGTTCAGAGTGACCCGGTAAAGCCAAGTCGACACCTTTGCCTGTCCAGCAACCCAATCCGGCGCCATCTTCCATAGGCGCATCATGGCTTCCTGTGTGACATCTTCGGCTTCGGCCCGGTCGTTCAACAGCCTGAGCGCCACCGAAAAACTGCGCGGCCCAAGCCGATCGGTCAAAATGCGTGCCGCATCAGCGTCACCCTCGGCGAACCGCCGCAACAATGCATCGTCTCCGGGGTCGCCCGCAGCCTGACTTTGGCTGCGAGCCCCCGTTGATGAGGTACTCAGGTCCCGCATCCTCCATTAGCTGTCGTCGGTGCCAGCCTTGTCACGTTTTTTGTGGTGCCAGCCCATCCGGTTTTTCGCATCGGCAAATTCCTGTTCCGAGATCGTGCCATTTTTGTCCGCGTCGATGCGGTCAAACATCTTGCCAGCACGGCGCGGCTTGGGCAACTCATCATCGGACAAGAGGCCATCTTGATTGGCATCGTGCTTTTCGAACATTTGATTCACACGCTCATTCGCCTTCTTCTGGCTAGCCGCTTGCATCTCGTCGACGCTCAACATGCCGTCGCCATTGGTGTCAGCATTGGTGAAACGCTGTTGCCTATAGGTTTGCATTTCTTCCTGCGTGACCTGACCATCATTGTTCAGGTCCAGCTCTTGAAAGGTCACGTCCTCTCGGCCTTTCGGACCGACAGCCAAGGCGGTTGTGCCTGTCAATGCAATGGCCGATACCAGAATGGCCGGGATAAGTTTCGCGCTTTTCATATCGTTTTCCTTTGTTTCTCGCGACCGGTTTGTCGCTGCTCACATAGGTTAAAACGGTGCAGTTTTCGGTTTCCGTCGCCCAATTTGAATTTTTTCTGTTGCTCACTGCCATCGACCACATAATTTCCGGACATCTCATCGCGGCACAAAGCGACGCACCCCCCTTTTCTGTGGGGCAAAACAAGCGCAATATCAGGGCAATCTGAATGCGCGAGTTTCAAAATGACAGATCAAACGATCGACACAATATCCGAGAACGACCGTCCAACCCGGCCTGCGCTAATCAAAGGCTTCCGCTGCCGCTGCCCAAAATGCGGTGAAGGCAAGCTGTTGCACAGCTACCTGAAAGTGAATGACAGCTGCAGCAGCTGTGGTCAGGAACTGTTTCATCACCGTGCGGATGACGGTCCAGCCTATCTGACGATCCTGTTGGTCGGTCACCTGCTGGCGCCCGCTTTGCACATCTCTTATGTCCAGTGGCGCCCTGACCCGCTGAACATGTTCCTGATTTTTGCATTCGGATGTACAGCCTTGACACTGTTCCTGCTACCGCGACTTAAAGGGGCCGTTGTCGCCTATCAGTGGGCACGACGGATGCATGGATTCGAAACGGACCGATGACCGGAATGATTGGGTCGGCCCTGAGATGAGTACGGACAAAACGGCTATACGGAACGCTGCAACAGTTATCGTGTTGCGGGACCGGATGACGAACCCTTCCATTTTGATGGGTCAAAGGGGCGCAAAAGCCGTTTTTATGCCGAACAAATTCGTGTTTCCGGGTGGCGCGGTAGACGCAGAGGACGCCCTGGTCCCGCTATCGGCTGACATGTCCCAGCTCTGCCGCGATCGGCTTGCTGAACAGTCTCCGCCCGGGCTGCAGAATGCTTTGGCGGCCGCCGCAATCCGCGAGCTCTGGGAGGAAACTGGCCTGGTGCTTGGAGTTCCCGGCGCTTGGACAGGTGAGGTGCCGATTGACTGGCAAAGCTATGCAGAGGCAGGATTTCTGCCCTCTGCACAGGCATTGCAGTTTGTTTTTCGCGCCGTCACCCCGCCCGGCCGTACGCGCCGGTTCGATGCACGATTCTTTTTGGTAGATGCAGACGCCCTGCAAGGCGATCTGGATGACTTTGGCCGCGCTTCGGATGAGTTGTCTCACCTGCAATGGGTTCCGTTGAACAAGGCGCGCGAGCTTGATCTTCCCTTCATAACCGAAGTTGTTCTGGCCGAAGTCGCAGCCCGGGTCACACGACCCGAACCACCCCAAAGCGTTCCGTTCTTCCTCAATCAAGAAGAACAAAGCCTGTTCTTACAGATCAAAGGCTATCCAATGTCCGAACAGGACTTCTAGCCGAACCTACTTCATTCGGCTGATCACCGTGGTCACCTCGGGCTTTTTGCCGATCTCGGTCTTTGCTGTCTGACGCACGATCCGGCGCAGTGCCTCTTCCAGCTTGTCATCGTCGCGCCGTGTTTTGGCATCCGCCCGCATGAGGAATTGGTTCAGGTCCTCTTCCAGAACTTCAACCAGTGCTGCGCGCGATGTTCCGGTCTCGGCCAAGCCCATCGTATCGCACCAAGGTTCACCTAACGGTTCGTCTTCTTCGTCTAAAATAACCGTCACGGTCACATGCCCGTTCAAGGCCATGCGAATGCGGTCGCGGACAACTCCATCCAAGGCTCCGACCTTTACGGTTCCATCCAGATAAGTTCGGCCTGTCTCGACGTAGTCGACGACCTTGGGGGCATTGCCGCTGAGATCCAGCATCGTGCCATTGACTGCCACAACCCCGGTACGACCACCCGCTTCGGCCAGTTTAGCATGTTCGCGCAGATGTCGGTGTTCACCATGCATGGGAATAACCATCTGTGGGTTGACTATGGCGTGCACTTTTTCCAGATCAGGCCGGTTGGCATGGCCAGAGACGTGATACAGACCCGAGCTGTCATCCACCACATCAACGCCCTTTTCGCTGAGCTGGTTCATGATGAAGATTACGCCCTTCTCATTGCCCGGTATCGTCTTCGACGAGAACAGGAACAGATCGCCTTCCTTCAACTCGATCCCGCGGTATTTACCGCGTGCAAGCTGGGCACTGGCCGCACGGCGTTCACCCTGGCTGCCGGTTACGATCAGCATCAGGTTCTGGCGCGGGATATCTACGGCCTCTTCGGCGCTGATAACCTTGGGAAAATCCGTGAGAATACCGGTTTCCGTCGCGGCCTCAATCATCCGCCGCATCGCACGACCTAACAGAACGACCGAGCGTCCCGCGCGCTGCCCAGCCTCGGCCAGCGTCTTCACCCGTGCGACATTCGAGGCAAAAGTCGTCGCAACCACCATTGATTTGGCATTTTCGACCAATTTGGTGATCTCAGGCCCGACCTCGGATTCCGAGCGGCCTGCATGCGTTGAAAACACGTTCGTGCTGTCGCAGACCAATGCTTTCACACCGTCCTTTGAAATCTCTGCCCAAAGGTCCTGATCAAACGGTTCACCTACCACAGGGTTGGCATCCAGCTTGAAATCCCCTGTATGCACGATCCGCCCCGCAGGCGAGTCTATGACAAGCGCCGCACTTTCGGGGATAGAGTGCGATACCGGCAAAAACCCGACTGTAAACGGGCCAACCGTCACCTGTTCAGGCCAGGCTGACAGGGTCTGAACCGCGTCTGTCGGATGGGCTTTCTCTTCCATCTTGCGACGCGCGAGATTTGCGGTGAAAGCGCGTGCATAGATCGGGGCGCCTAAATCGTCATAGCAATGCGCCACAGCGCCGACATGATCTTCGTGGGCATGGGTGACGAATACCGCCTCAAGCCGGTCGGCACGTTCTTTTAGCCAGTTGATATCGGCATGGATCAGGTCGACACCGGGTGTTGTGTCCATATCTGGGAAGGTTACACCAAGATCGACAAGGATCAGCTTCTCCTTTCCCGGCTTGCCATAGCCATAGACATAGGCATTCATCCCAATTTCGCCCGCCCCGCCCAGGGGCAGATAGATCAGTCGTTCACTGCTCATGTTGAGCCATTTTCCTTGTTATAGCGATGGATCACGGTCAGTCCGTGCATCGTCAAATCGTCTTCTATAGCGTCAAACCCAACATCTGCCTGATCGAACAGAGGCGCAAGCCCCCCAGTCCCCACGACTTTCATCGGCATGCCATATTCCGCCTTTATCCGGGCAATCAGCCCTTCGATCAGACCGGAATAGCCCCAATACACGCCAGATTGAATGCAGCCAACCGTATTTGTTCCAATCACTTTTTCGGGACGTGTGATGTCGATATGCGGCAACGCGGCGGCCCCCTGGTGCAACGCCTCAAGGCTCAGGTTTACACCTGGAGCGATGATGCCGCCGACATATGCTCCATCCGAAGACACCACGTCAAAGTTGGTGGCCGTTCCAAAATCGACAACAACCACATCCCCGCCATGCCGTTCAAACGCCCCGGCAGCATTGGCCAGGCGATCCGGGCCAGGGACCGTACCCTCATCAATGCGCGGGCTGACAGGCAGCAGACACTCCGGCTTGCCCACGACCAATGGGCGACAGCCAAAGAACCGGTCCGCAAAGACGCGCAGATTGAAAACCACACGCGGCACGGTCGAGGCGATAATCACATCGGTGATATCAGCTTGGATCTCATAATGTTTGACCAGCGTAGAGTACCAGGTGAAATAGGCATCCGCCGTACGGGCATGGTGCGTAGATGTGCGCAGCGTGCAGACGAATTCCTCACCGTCCCAGATCGAGAAAACGGTATTGGTGTTGCCGCAGTCGATGGCTAGAAGCATTGGTGCCCCTTTCAGAAAAATACGTCTGCCGCAGGTATGCTGACGCGGCCCTTCGCGGTGTTTAGGACAAGGTTACCCCGTGCGTCCACCGTTTCGAAGGTCCCGACGGTCTCAGTGGTGACAGTACGCGCGGTGATGACCTCACCCAGCTTAGCTGCGCGGGACAACCAAGCAGAGCGGATGGGTTCGAACCCGTAGGTTACAAACTGGGCCTCAAAACGCGCATAGGCCGATGCAAGCTCGGTCAAAAAATCTTCGGTGGTGACATCTGCCCCTGTCTCGGACAACAGCGAAACCGGCCTTAGCGCGCCTGGTTCGACTTTATCTGCAGTCGGTGCCTGCGCGAGATTGACGCCGATGCCGATTGCCAAATGCGAGACGTCCCGCCCCTGCCCGGTACTTTCCAGCAGTATCCCCGCAAGCTTGCCACCGTTCAGCAACACATCATTGGGCCATTTTAGCGACAAACCCGATATGCGCCCGGTAACCGCCACACATGCATCAAACAGGGCCAAGGCGGCGACAAAACTGCGCAGAGCGGCCTGTTCCGGGCGTCCTGCGGGCCGCATCAGCAGCGTTGCGGCAAGATTTCCCTCGGGGTTGGTCCAGACCCGTCCGCGCCGACCGCGCGCCTGTGTCTGGCTGTGCGCTAGGATCCAGACCGGACCCTGAGCCATCGGCGCGATCCGGGCGGCTTCGTTCAGAGTGCTATCGACCTCTTGCAATACATGCAGGCCATATCCATCCGGCCAATCGCTCATGTCACAAGAACATTAGGCCGCGGGCAATGGTCGAAATCAGTTAACAAGCGTCGCCGCTGCAGCTGCCGCTGCGCCCTCAATCCCAAACTGATAGAATACGCCAACCAACATCAATGCAGCTGACCCCATCAGAGCAACCCACAGAACCGGAGACGAATTTGCGTCGATCGGGTCGTCATTCTCGGCACCGAAATACATATAGTATACGATCCGTAGGTAATAGAATGCACCGATCACCGAGGCGATGGCAGACATGATAACCAGACCGGTCAGGCCAGCCTCAATACCCGCTTGCCAGACGCCGAATTTCGCAAAGAACCCAAGCATCGGTGGAACACCGGCAAGGCTGAACATCAGGATCAGCACGGCCAGAGCCTTACCCGGATCGCGTTTGGAATACTGGCGCAAGGCGTCAATGTCGGTAACAGGTTTACCGTCCCGTTCCATCATCAGGATAAAGGCGAAAGTTCCGACATTCATGGTCACGTAAATCGCCAGATACATCAGCATCGCCTTGATACCCAGCTCGGTCCCAGCCGCCAGTCCGATCAGCGCATACCCCATATGGGCAATCGACGAAAACGCCATCAGCCGTTTAATGTCGCGTTGTCCGATGGCAGCCACGGCCCCCAGCAGCATAGACAGAACAGACAAGAGTACGATCACCTGCTGCCAGTCCTTTACGACACCTCCAAATGCGTCGTGCAACACGCGCGCAAACAGGGCCATGGCGGCCACTTTGGGCGCCGTGGCGAAGAAGGCAGTGACTGGTGTGGGCGATCCTTCATAGACATCGGGTGTCCACATGTGGAACGGAACGGCCGATACCTTGAACGCAAGCCCCGAGATCAGGAAGATCATCCCGAACAGCAACCCAAGGGTCACATCGCCGTGGTGAACTGTTTGAATGATGCCCGAGAACAGCGTGGTACCCGTAAAGCCGTAGACAAGCGAAGCCCCATACAGCAGCAAACCCGAGCTAAGCGCGCCCAGAACGAAATATTTCAGGCCAGCCTCGGTGGATTTGGCGCTGTCACGACGCAGCGCAGCCACAACGTAGAGTGCCAGCGATTGCAGCTCGAGACCCATATACAGAGACATCAGGTCACCCGCGCTGACCATCATCATCATGCCGACAGCGGCAAGCGCCACCAGCAAAGGGTATTCGAAACGCAACAACCCGCGGCGGGTCATATAGTCCTGGCTCATCATCAAAACGGCTGCGGCAGATAGCAGGATCGCCACTTTGGCAAAGCGCGAGAACCCGTCATCAACAAACATGCCGTTAAACGCGATGTTTGTTCCGTCGCCATTTGTTGCGATCCAGAACGCCAGCAGCGCCATCAGCCCTGCTGTCACCCAGACCAATGTCGGCGCAAGCCCGTCCTTGGTGGTGTAAACAGCCGCAAGCAATGCCGCCATCGCATATAGTGCCAAAACGATCTCTGGCAGGATAATTGTCAGATCAGCCTGGATCATGTCTCCAAAGCCTCCTTAATGCGAGGCGGCTGTCTGGGTCGCGGTCTCAGCCGCGGCCAGAGCCGTATCATAGTTCGAAATCAGCGCGGCAGTCGAGTTGCCAATCACATCTGTTACCAGCGATGGATACACACCCAGCAGGATCGTCATGACGATCAGGGGGGCAAATATCAACCGCTCGCGCGAGCTCATATCAGTCATCGCCTTGAGGCTTTCTTTGATAAGATCCCCAAATACAACCCGACGATACAGCCACAAAGCATATCCCGCCGAGAAGATAACACCAGTCGCGGCCACAGCAGTCACCCAGGTATTGACCTGGAATGCGCCCATCAGGGTCAGGAACTCTCCGATGAACCCACTGGTGCCCGGCAGGCCAACATTGGCCATGGTGAACAGCATGAAGACCAGCGCGTAGGCCGGCATCCGGATTACCAGACCGCCATAGGCCTCGATATCGCGGGTGTGCATCCGGTCATAGATCACGCCGACACACAGGAAGAGCGCCGCCGAGATGAACCCGTGGCTGAGCATCTGGAAGATGGCTCCGTCGACACCCTGCTGGTTTGCCGCAAAGATGCCCATGGTGACAAAGCCCATATGCGCGACCGAGGAATAAGCAATCAGCTTTTTCATGTCCTCCTGCACCAGAGCAACCAGCGATGTGTAAACCACAGCGATGGCCGACATCCACAGCACCAGATCTGTCATCACCGCCGACCCCACCGGGAACATCGGCAGGCTGAACCGCAGGAAGCCATAGCCACCCATCTTCAACAGGATCGCCGCCAGCACGACCGACCCTGCGGTCGGCGCCTGCACGTGTGCATCCGGCAGCCAGGTGTGGACCGGCCACATCGGCATCTTCACCGCAAATGAGGCAAAGAACGCCAGGAACATCAGCGTCTGCATACCGCCTACGATATGGATGCCCAGAACGGTAAAGCTGTCGGACGAGAAATGATGCGCCATCAGCGCTTCGATATCCGTCGTGCCTGCATCCGCATACATCGCAACCATAGCCACCAGCATCAGCACAGAGCCAAGGAACGTGTAGAGGAAGAACTTGAAGCTGGCATAGATGCGCTCTTTACCACCCCAGATGCCGATGATCAGGAACATCGGGATCAGACCCGCTTCGAAGAACAGGTAGAACAGCACCAGGTCCAGCGCCATGAACACGCCAAGCATCAGCGTTTCCAGCAGCAGGAAAGCAATCATGTATTCCTTGACGCGGTCTGTCACATTCCAGCTGGCCAGAATTGTCAGCGGCATAATGAAAGTGGTCAGCAACACGAACAGGACGCTGATGCCATCCACACCCATCTTGTATTTCAGACCCATCAGCCACTGGCCCTCTTCCACCATCTGGAAGCCGGTGTTTTCAGGATCAAAGCCAGTATAGATGCCAATCGAGACCAGGAAGGTCACCGTCGTCGCAACCATGGCCACCCATTTGGCATTGCGTTGCGCGGCTGCGTCGTCGCCCTGCAGAAACAGCGCCAGTATGGCGGCCGCCGCTGCGGGGATGAAGGTGACGATCGAGAGGATATTGTCCATTAGTGTGCGCCTCCGCCGATCGACATCCAGGTGACCAGGGCAGCAATTCCCAGGACCATCCAGAAGGCATAGGTAAATATGTAACCAGTCTGCGCCTTGCCTGCGAGGCGGGTGAAGAATGGCACGATGCCCATCGCTACCCCGTTCAGGAAACCGTCAATCGTGTTGCCGTCTCCGCGTTTCCACAGGAACCGCCCAAGTGCCAAGGCAGGTTTGACGAAGATCGCGTCATAGATCTCATCAAAGTACCATTTGTTCAGCAGGAACAGATAAAGCGGACGCTGGTTTGCTGCCAAGCGCGCGGGCAACGTCGTATTCACGATATAGAACCAATAGGCCACGATGAAACCAAGCAGCATCGCAACGAAGGGTGAGACCTTGACCCATTTCGGAACAGCATGCGCATCGTCCAGCACATGATTGTCCGGTGCGATGTAGAGCGCGCCTTCTCCGGGCGTTCCAACAAAGGCATAATGGTGATCGCCGCCCTGCGCGTCCTTCTCACCATGGCTGTCCTCCGCGTGACCAGCATCCGCATGCGTATCGTCGCCGTGATCATCTTCGGCATGGGTATCGTCCCCATGCGCGCCCTCTGCCGCGTGGCCATCCACCGAAGCCTCTGCAACCGGAATGCCATAGAACTGGCCGACCTTGTCGGTGTGGCCAAAAAAGTTGCCATACCAGATCATCCCGGCGAAAACCGCACCCAGCGACAGAACGCCCAGCGGAACCAGCATGACCAACGGGCTTTCATGCGCATGGTCGTGCGTGTGTTTGTCCCCGCGCGGCTCGCCATAGAAGGTCAGGAAAATCAGACGCCAGCTGTAGAATGACGTAAATACCGCCGCAATCACCAGCATCCAGAACGCATAGCCCGTACCGCCCGCAAAGGCGCTTTCGATGATCGCGTCTTTCGACAGGAACCCGGCAAAGCCAAATGTGGTCAGAGGAATGCCAACCCCAGTAATAGCCAGCGTACCGATCATCATCGCCCAAAACGTATAGGGGATTTTCTTCCGCAACCCGCCATATTCCGTCATCTCTTGCTCGTGATGCATCGCGTGGATCACGGAACCAGCGCCAAGGAACAGCAGCGCCTTGAAGAACGCGTGCGTCAACAGGTGGAACATGGCAGCCGAGTACATACCAACGCCCGCGGCAACGAACATGTAACCCAGCTGCGAACAGGTCGAATAGGCGATAACGCGTTTGATATCGGTCTGAACCAATCCCACGGTCGCTGCAAAGAACGCCGTCGAAGCGCCGAGGAAGGTGATGAAACCAGTAGCCCCCGGCGCGAACTCCATCAGCGGCGACATGCGGCAGATCAGGAATACACCCGCAGTCACCATGGTCGCGGCGTGGATCAGGGCTGATACAGGCGTCGGACCTTCCATCGCATCCGGCAACCAGGTGTGCAGGAACAACTGTGCCGATTTGCCCATCGCACCGATGAACAGCAGAACGCAGATCACTTCGATCGCGGTCCATTCACCCCACAGGAAGTGCAGCTTCTCTTCGGCCAATGCCGGGGCAGAGGCGAAGATGTCCGAGAAATTGATGCTGTCGGTCAGCAGGAATAGCGCAAAGATACCAAGCGCAAAGCCAAAGTCCCCAACCCGGTTGACGATAAACGCCTTCATCGCAGCGGCGTTGGCGGTGGGCTTGCGATAGTAGAACCCGATCAGCAGATAAGACGCGACGCCCACACCTTCCCAGCCAAAGAACATCTGAACCAGATTGTCCGCCGTCACTAGCATCAGCATGGCAAAGGTAAAGAAGGACAGATAGGCAAAGAAACGTGGCTTATAGCTTTCGCCTTCGCGCCATTGCGGATCGTGATCCATGTAGCCAAAGGAATACAGGTGCACCAGCGCCGAGACGGTCGTCACCACGATCAACATGATTGCTGTCAGCCGGTCCAGACGAATGGCCCAGCTTGTCGAGAGCGAGCCGCTTTCGATCCAGCGCATGATCTCGATCTGCTGGGTGTGGCCGTCGAACGTCAGGAAGACGATCCACGACAGCAAACAGGCCAGAAACAGCAGGCCCGTGGCGGTCCACATGGCGGCTTTCTCGCCTATGAACTTCCAGCCGAACCCGCACAGGATCGCGCCCACCAGCGGGGCAAAGAGGATGGTGGTTTCCATGTGCCCTTACCCCTTCATCATATTGACATCTTCAACCGCGATCGAGCCGCGGTTGCGGAAGAAGCAGACCAGAATGGCCAGCCCGATCGCCGCTTCGGCCGCCGCCACGGTCAGCACGAACAGCGTAAACACCTGCCCGACCAGATCGCCCAGGAAGCTGGAGAACGCCACAAGGTTGATATTCACCGCCAGCAGCATCAGTTCGATGCTCATCAGCAGGATGATGACGTTCTTGCGGTTCAGGAAGAGACCGAAGATGCCGATGACGAACAGCGTCGCCGCGACCGTAAGATAGTGTTCAAGTCCGATCATAGCTTCGCTCCTGGCGAGTCGGGGTAGTAAAGTTTGCAGCCGCAAAAAGCGTCTATCGAATCGTTGCCCAAACGGTATTTGTAGAATTCCTCGAATTCGCTTTCGTCGTATGAACGAAGTCCAATCTCCGACGCTTGGGCGCGCAAATCACTAACGTTGTCAATTTCAGAAAGCTCTAGCGGGCCTTCGGGCGCTAGATGGTGTCCAATTAGGCTTGGCGTATATCCCGCAATGTGAGCTTGACCTTCTTCCGGATAAGGTCCTTTCCCAAGCAGGATGGCAGCCTGCACATTCTGGCAATCGGTGATCACCAAGTTGGTTTCAGGATTACAAGCATCCAGACTGTGGACCGTTTGCACCAGCAAGCCTGATTTGATCTTGTTAACTGGTGTACCAAAATAATTATCGTATTCGCCAGCAAAGGCAAAACTGCAGTACTGCCCACGGGCAACCGGAAATATGCCCTCACCACCTTCTTGGTCGCGGATCTTTTCGAGGACATCCCAATGATACTCTGTACCCGTATCCATCAGGACTCCCGCCATAGAGGCTGACGAACAAGCGTAGGAAGCACCGCTTGACGCAACCCAAGCGAAACAGATCGCTAGGATATGCTTCGTTACTTTTTTCACAACCCCTGCCCCGGTTTCACGTCTTTCAGTTCCATCGCCTTGGCCGGGTCGCGCATCATCTGGCCGATGATGTCCTGACGCTTGATGTCCTGACGGTGGCGCAGGGTCAGCACGATGGCTCCGATCATGGCCACCAGCAGGATCAGGCCCGCAAGCTGGAACAGAAGGAAGTATTGATCGTAAAGAATAACGCCCAGCGCCTCGGTGTTGTGGCGGTCCGCCGGGACCGGCTGAGCCAGATTGGCCGCAGCACCTTGCGCGCTGTCCCAAGCCCCAAAGGCCATGACAAACTGCATCAGGATGACCAGACCGATCAGCAAGGCCAGCGGCATATAGCGTGCCATCTCGGCCTTGAGCTCAGCAAAATCCACGTCCAGCATCATCACCACGAACAAGAACAGCACCGCGACCGCGCCGACATAGACGATGATCAGCAGCATCGCCACGAACTCAGCCCCCAGCAGCACAAACAATCCTGCCGCGGACAGGAAGGACAGGATCAACCACAGCACGGAATGCACCGGCTGGCGGCTGATCACCGTGAACAGCCCGCCGGTGATGGCGCTGACGGCGAACAGATAGAAGGCAAAGACGGTCATTGATCCTCATCCTCGTTATCGCCCATGACCTCTTGCGCCAATTCCAGCGCGCGGGTCATGGCCGGGATGCCGGCAAAGACCGACATCTGACCGATCGTTTCCACGATCTCTTGTTTCTTGGCACCGGCTTCCACAGCGTGGCGCACGGTCTGACGCACCGCCGCATCCGCCTGCGCGCCCTGACAGGTCAGCCCGGCCAGTGTCAGCAACAGGCGCGTTTTGGCATCCAACCCGTCTTTGTTGACGGTGTTGCCGAACATCATCTCCATGACTTCTTTCGGCATGGTCGGCCATAGAGTTTCGAACCCTTTGGGCGAGAAGCTCTCCATCGCAGGGTTCATCGCCTTGGCCATGTCCTGCGCCTGCTTCATCATCAGCTCAAACGGATTTGTCGGGGCGTCAGTCATCGGTACGGCGCGTCCATTTCCAGATTGCGGGCGATCTCGGCTTCCCAGCGCTCGCCGTTGTCGAGCAGTTTTTCCTTGTCGTAGAACAACTCTTCGCGGGTTTCCGTGGCGAATTCGAAATTCGGACCTTCGACGATGGCATCGACCGGGCAGGCCTCTTGGCAGAAACCGCAATAGATGCACTTGGTCATGTCGATGTCATAGCGCGTGGTACGGCGGCTGCCATCTTCGCGCGGTTCGGCGTCGATTGTAATGGCCTGTGCAGGGCAGATCGCCTCGCAGAGTTTGCAGGCAATACAGCGTTCTTCACCGTTGGGATAGCGACGCAGGGCGTGTTCACCGCGAAAACGCGGAGACAGAGGACCCTTTTCATGCGGGTAGTTCAGGGTGGCCTTCGGTGCGAAGAAGTACTTCAGTCCCAGCTTCATGCCGACCCAGAAGTCCTGTAGCAGGAAGTACTTGGCGGCGCGGGTGTAGTCGATTTGGGTCATGTCAGCCTCCTACGCTCCAGCGGGCGAATGCACCCCAGAACCAGTCGAATTTCGCCGCAAAGGCCACGAAGACTACCCAAGCCAGCGAGAAGGGCAGGAACACTTTCCAACCCAGCCGCATCAGCTGGTCATAGCGGTAGCGCGGCGTGATCGCCTTGACCATTGCGAAGAGGAAGAAGAAGAACGCCATCTTCGCGACCATCCACAACACGCCGTCGGGCAGGCCCGGGATCGGGGACAGCCAGCCGCCGAAAAACAGCAGCGTGGTCAGCGCGCACATCAGGAAAATGGCGATATATTCACCAGCCATGAACAACAGGAAAGGCGTGGCCGAGTATTCGACCTGATAGCCCGCTACCAGTTCGGATTCCGCCTCTGGCAGGTCAAACGGTGGGCGGTTGGTTTCGGCCAGCGCCGAGATAAAGAACAGGAAGACCATAGGGAAATGCGGCAACCAGTACCAGCTGAAGAACCCAAAGCGCCCGTCTTGCGCATGCACGATGTCACCGAAGTTCATCGACCCGGTCGACAGGATCACACCGATGATGATCAGACCAATCGAGACCTCGTAGGAAATCATCTGAGCGGCAGAGCGCAATGAGCCAAGGAAAGGGTACTTTGAGTTCGACGCCCACCCCCCCATGATCACGCCATAAACCTCCAACGAGGACACGGCGAAGACATACAGGATGGCGACATTTATATCCGACAGCACCCAGCCGTCGTTGAACGGAATCACGGCCCAGGCGATCATCGCCAGAACAAATGAGGTCAACGGCGCGAGGATAAAGACGGTGCGGTCTGCACCCGCTGGGATAACCACCTCTTTAACCACATATTTCAGCGCGTCGGCCACCGATTGCAGCAGGCCATAGACGCCCACCACATTGGGGCCACGGCGCATCTGAACCGCCGCCCAGATCTTGCGGTCTCCATAGACAAGGAACAACAGCGAAATCATCACAAAGGCCACAACGGCAAGCACTTGTGCCAGAATGATGAGGGCTATTCCGCCTGGGGTGTTAAAGAATTCAGCCATTGGTCCTCACACCGTGGGTATTCCGTTTTCCGCACGAAATGCTAAGGCCATGTGCCTGCGCAAAGTGCGTCTGGGTCGGCGCGTTGGTGTAAACAGCATCTGCAGCCTCTACGCCACCCTTTTTATTCCGTTTCATAGGCAAAACAGGGGCGAGCCCCTGTCCGACGAGCACAGGGTCGAAATGCGATATGACAGAGTTTCGGTTCATTCCGCCGCGATCTTTTCGCCTTTGCGTGCCTGCGTCTGCGCCGATAGCTCAGCCATCAACTGCGAGGCCCGTGCAATCGGGTTGCTCAGGTAGAAGTCCTTGACGGTGTGACGGAAGCTCGCCTTGCCCAGAGGGCCGAGCTTCAGCGCCTGAACCTCGTTTTCGATCACCTCGTCGATACTGGCCAGATGCGGCACCGCCTCGATCAGCGCGGTGCGCAGTTGCGCCAGCGAGTCATAAGGCAGCGTTGCACCCAGTTCGGCAGACAAAGCGCGCAGGATCGCCCAGTTTTCCTTCGCCTCACCTGGTGCAAACCCGGCACGCATCGCCAGTTGCGGGCGGCCTTCGGTGTTCACGAACAAGCCGTTTTCCTCGGTATAGGCTGCGCCCGGCAGGATCACGTCGGCGCGGTGTGCACCTCGATCGCCATGGCTGCCCTGATAGATGACAAAGGCGCCGTCGCCGATTTCAACTTCATCGGCACCGAGATTATAGATCACATCCGCCGCGCTGATTGTATCCATGCCACCTTCGTTGGTGGCATCGACATCCATAGAACCAACACGTGAGGCGGCTGTGTGCAGGACAATCAAACCGCTTTCGGTATTCGCCGCAATGGTTTGCGCAGCGGCCAAAACCGCAGCGCCATCCGCTTCCTGCAATGCACCCTGACCAATGATGACCAACGAGCGTTTGCCCTTGACCTCATCATCTCCGCCCATATCCACCACCTGCTGCAATGCCGCACGATCATCGCCGACATGGTGGTAATCATAGGTCAGATCGACTGCTGGGCCGACCACAGCAATCTCGGCCCCATGCGCCCAGGCTTTGCGAATGCGCGCGTTCAGCACCGGCGCCTCATCACGCGGGTTGGTTCCGATCAGCAGAATGCGCTCGGCGCTGTCGATATCTTCGATCGCAGCGGTCCCGGCATAGGCCGCGCGGTTGCCCGTTGGCAACTTGGCGCCATCGGTACGGCATTCGACAACCCCGCCCTGCCCTTCAATCATCTGCTTCAGAGCAAACGTAGCCTCGACCGGGGCCAAGTCGCCCACGATACCGGCGGGCTTTTCAGCCCCTTTCAACGCCTCGGCCGCTTTGGTCAACGCCTCGGGCCACGTCGCCGGGCGCAGCTTACCGTTTTCACGCAAGTATGGCTTGTCCAGCCGCTGACGACGCAGGCCGTCCCACACAAACCGCGTCTTATCGCTGATCCATTCTTCGTTCACGCCATCATGATTGCGCGGCAAAAAGCGCATGACTTCGCGCCCTTTGGTATCCACACGAATGTTCGAACCCAATGCATCCATCACGTCGATGCTTTCGGTCTTGGTCAGTTCCCAAGGGCGCGCGGTAAAAGCATAGGGTTTCGAGGTCAGCGCCCCGACGGGGCACAAGTCGATGATATTACCTTGCAGATTCGAATCCAGCGTCTGGTTCAGATATGACGTGATCTCGGCGTCTTCGCCCCGTCCGGTTTGACCCATCTGAGTGATCCCGGCCACTTCGGTTGTAAAGCGCACGCAGCGGGTGCAACTGATGCAGCGGGTCATCGCGGTACCAACCAGCGGACCCAGATCCAGATCATCGACCGCGCGCTTGGCTTCCTTAAACCGCGTGCCCGACATCCCATAAGCCATCGCCTGATCCTGCAGATCGCACTCGCCACCCTGATCGCAGATCGGGCAATCCAGTGGATGGTTGATCAGCAAGAACTCCATCACTCCTTCGCGGGCCTTCTTGACCATGGGCGAGTTGGTTTTGACCACCGGTGCCTGCCCTTCCGGCCCTGGACGAAGATCGCGCACCTGCATGGCACAAGAGGCCGCAGGTTTGGGCGGCCCCCCAACAACTTCGACCAGACACATCCGGCAGTTCCCGGCAATCGACAGACGCTCGTGATAGCAAAAGCGCGGCACTTCGACCCCGGCCTGTTCGCAGGCCTGAATCAGGGTCATCGCACCATCGACTTCGATTTCCTGTCCGTCGATGTTAACTTTGCGGAGGTCAGACATGATTTAAACTACCCTTTCAGGAATGTGCCGATAGCAGATTTTTTGGCGATTTCGCTTCGCCCTGCCGAGCACATCGTATCTGGAACGCCAATCACGATGCCGTTTCCTTGGATATAACGAATAGCGTCGTCCTGTATCCGCTTCCGCGGCAAATTTCTTTCGAGATAGACAAAATCACTTTCCCGATACCCCTTGGCTTCTAGGTCGTCAGCTACCGTTTTCATGCTTTGCCTGATCTGCGATCGATTGAGCGACAAATTCGGACAAACGCCTGCAATCTGCTCTGCCATAGCGTTGGCAAAGGCCACATCATAGAGGCTCTGCGGAACCTGTGTACGAAACTGAGCGCGAGATGTGTCAGCGTCCAAAGCTTGGCTGGATGTTGACTCGCATCCAGCTAAGACCAAAAGCAAAACACCAGCAAAGCCCGTCATCAAAGCTCTGAAACCCATACTCAATTCGCCCTCAAATACACGCCGATGGCGCTGTTTCTTTCAATTTCCGCACGACCAAGCGTACAGAAGGAATTCGGCCGGTCATACGACACGCCATTTTGGGCCAGATAGGCCTCGCCCTTGGCGCGCATCCGGTCTTTTTCTGCATCCGAATCGACATAGGAGCGGATTTCACTGTCGGAATAGCCCAACTGGTTCGCCTTCGACCGCAAGCCCCACATCACACCAATCGCCTTCATACGCCGTCCGCTGATGGAGGGGCAGTATTCCGAAATTTCGTTCGCGATTGCGATGTAATAGAGTTCGTTGTCGATCTCTTTGACTTCGCGCAAGGGAGGTTTAGCCAAAGCAACCGCGGGCAGTGTCAGCGCCGTTGCAACGGCAAGCATTTTGATACCAGACATGACAAATCCTTTCGTCTTGGAAAGACCAAGACGACGGAGGCCAGCATTGCTATGCAATAGCAATGGGCCTGTCACGGCGTGATATGCAAAAACCCGCTTCATGGACGGCGGCAGCTCCCGGCAAAGGTTAGTCTGTCATCGTTGATCTGAAGGTTTTGTGGTTCGGTATCCGGCCCGACCTTCCAGTCGATCCTGGAGGATCCGAAATTCGCGATGCAAAACTTGGTGCCCTCATAACGGCCGGCCTCGCGTGCACCATCCAATGAGGCAGATACTCCTTTGATCACAACGGTGAAATCCGAAGGAGACGCTTTTTTGTTGATGTGCTTTGCTTTGGCTCTGAACGACTTGCCATCGAATAGAATACGATCTTCCGAAGGCTTAATCAGCCCGCAGGCCGAAACCGCCACCAGCAGTAAAACTGCGCCGATGAGGGAAACATTCTTGGTTCTGGTCACAAGATCAACAGTTCGTTCAATCATTAAAACGCCGCCACCAATGCCATGATCCCCATCACGAACATGCAAAGCCAGGCAACCACGTAAAGAACCGAACGCAAGCCAGAGTTCGGTTTACCCAGTCCACGCAGATGAACAAACAGCATTGCCAGACGCGAAACCAGTGCCACCGAGGCGAGCAAGTTTACCCAAAACGGGCTGACCCCCACCAAAATTGCCGCGATCGTCACCGCCGCAAAAGCAGGAAGCGTTTCAGTGCCGTTCAGATAGGCACGGTTCAGGCGATAAGCCCTGTCTGAATAATCTTGCTCGGGCGTGGCGCCTGGCGCCAGCCCCTTACCCTGTTTGGCCATTGCCGAAAATGGGGCTAGGAACAGGACGACTAGGGTGAAGATCATCACCGATGCAAGTGCATGGCCATAGTCCAAGAATACTTCCATTTGAATCACTCCGCTGCCATCGCACCCGTGCGGCCCGATTTCTGGGCCTTGATGCGGTCTTCGATTTCTTCCCGGAAATTGCGGATCAGGCCCTGGATTGGCCAAGCTGCCGCATCACCGAGGGCACAGATCGTGTGGCCTTCCACCTGTTTGGTTACGTCAAACAGCATGTCGATCTCTTCCAACTCGGCCTCACCGCGCACAAGGCGGTCCATGACGCGCATCATCCATCCGGTGCCTTCGCGACACGGCGTGCACTGACCGCAGCTTTCATGTTTGTAAAACTTCGACAATCGCCAGATCGCTTTGATTATATCGGTGGATTTATCCATCACGATCACGGCAGCCGTACCCAGGCCCGAGCCCAGATCGTTGCGCAGGTGGTCAAAGTCCATGATCGCGTCGCGCATATTCTCACCGCGCACACAGGGCACCGACGAACCACCCGGAATAACCGCCAGCAAATTGTCCCAGCCGCCGCGAATGCCGCCGCAATGGGTTTCGATCAGCTGTTCAAACGGGATCGACATCGCCTCTTCGACCACACAAGGGTTGTTCACATGGCCCGAGATCGCAAACAGCTTGGTGCCTGCATTGTTCTGACGGCCAAAGCCTGCGAACCAGTCGGCCCCGCGACGCAAGATCGTCGGCACTACCGCAATGGATTCCACATTGTTCACCGTGGTCGGGCACCCATACAGACCTGCGCCCGCCGGGAACGGTGGCTTCATCCGCGGCATGCCCTTTTTGCCCTCAAGGCTTTCGATCAGGGCAGTTTCTTCACCACAGATATAGGCGCCCGCCCCGTGATGCAGAAACAAGTCGAAATCCCAGCCTGACCCAGCGGCATTCTTGCCCAACAAACCGGCGTCATAGGCTTCGTCAATCGCGGCCTGCAGCGCCTCACGCTCGCGGATGTATTCACCGCGCAGGTAGATATAGCAAGTATGCGCATTCATCGCGAAAGAGGCTATCAGGCAGCCTTCGATCAGCGTATGCGGATCGTGGCGCATGATTTCACGGTCTTTGCAGGTGCCAGGCTCGGATTCATCCGCGTTCACCACCAGATAGGACGGGCGACCGTCACTTTCCTTGGGCATGAAGGACCACTTCAGACCGGTTGGAAAACCCGCACCGCCCCGGCCGCGCAGCCCTGAATCCTTCATCGTCTGGATGATCCAGTCGCGCCCGTTGCCGATCAGGCCAGCGGTGCCGTCCCAATGCCCCCGGGCCTGTGCACCGCGCAATGTACGCTCATGCATCCCGTAGATGTTGGTAAAGATCCTGTCCTGATCCTTCAGCATCATGTGTTACCTTCAGCTGTCCTGACGCATGCGCCAGAGTTGAAAAATGTTGACGCCCGCATAGATGAACCCGGCCAGCGCGGCAAAATCAAACAGCAGCGCATAGCGTCCCGGCAGTTCCATCGCAGGGCCAATGAACATGGTCATGGCAAGCCAGATCAGCATGGTCACGGCGATGACCACTCCGATATGTCGACCCTTGCGGGCCATGGCCTGTTCCTTGTCCTTGTCCATCTTGTCCTAAATGCCCAGAGCGGGCACACATCCTAGTCTTCGTATGTACCGTCGTCCTTGGCCCGCTTGGCGAACTCGGTTTCTTCACCCGCCGCCAGCTTGGTGGCCTGATCAATCCAGCCGTCTCTCTCGATCCGGCCTTTGAACTTCAGCCGCGCATCAACCCAGGCAACCTGCTCAGGCGTCCATTTGGCGATCTGATCATAATGATAGAAGCCCAGCTCGTTCAGCGTCTTCTCAAGCTTAGGCCCGACACCTTTAAGCAGCTTCAGATCGTCCGACTTGCCGTCCCGCGCACCCGAAAGCGTATCGGGCTGGTCTTCTTTGACCGCCTTCGCTTCAGCCGCTTGTTTCACCGCAGGTTTGGCAGGTGCGGGGGCCTTGGGAGGTTTCGGAGCAGCCTTTGTCGCCGCTGCCTTGCCATCCTTGCCCAGCCATGGCGTAAGGATCGGAACCTCGGTCCCGTCGATGCGTTTGACGGTATCCCCCAGATCAGTCGCCAACTGAACGCTGGCATTATACTGGGTTCGGCCGCTGTCATATTCGGACAGGCTGGTCAGCCCCTTCAGAGGCTCTGCCGCATAGCGCCCGTTCTGAGGGCCCGGTGTCGGCACTTTGCCAGCGGCCAGATCGTCGATGATCTTGCCAAAACCCTCGGCGGTCAGGTCTTCGTAATAGTCCTTGCCGATCTGCGCCATCGGCGCGTTGGTGCAAGAGCCCAGGCATTCGACCTCTTCCCAGCTGAGCTTGCCATCCGCGGACAAAGCATGCGGCTTGGCGGCGATCTTGTCCTTGCAGACCGCAATCAAATCCTCGGCCCCGCAGATCATGCAGGACGTGGTCCCGCACACCTGAATATGCGCCACCGATCCAACCGGCTGCAGCTGGAACATGAAATAGAACGAGGCGACTTCGAGCACGCGGATATAGGCCATACCCAACATGTCAGCGACGGATTCAATCGCCGGACGGCTCAGCCAGCCCTCTTGTTCTTGCGCGCGCCACAGCAGCGGGATTACCGCACTGGCCTGACGGCCCTCGGGATACTTGGTGATCTGCGCTTCGGCCCATTGCCGGTTGGCAGCAGTGAAGGCAAAGCTATCGGGTTGTTCAGGATAGAGACGGCGGAGCATTAGTTCTTACTCTCCTGCACTGAATTCGGCTGATATTGACCTTCCGGCACAATCCCTTCGTACGCTCCATTTACCAAGGGCAAGCAAAGCAAGGAATTATTCCAAGGCCCGGAAACGTACACTGGGGTGCTTTCGTGCGATTTGGTTACCTCTTGCAGCCCAACTTGACAGAATGCGGCAACCTCTTCTTTTTGCACGATAACTAGCAAATCCATGCCAGTTGATCTTGGTGTCCCAACGGTCGAAACAATCTTAAAGCCCTCGGCCAGAAGATCATTTAAGTTGCCGTCGACGGCTTGGCCCGCCGAAAGCTCTGCCCCGCAAACCACGGACAAACCTATTGCGGCGAACGAATTGAAACACCGTCTCACCGATCAATCTCCCCAAACACAACGTCCATGGTGCCGATGATGGCTGCGACGTCCGCAAGTTGGTGACCTCCGGCGATGTGGTCCATGGCTTGCAGATGCAGGAATCCCGGCGCGCGCAGTTTGGCCCTGTAGGGCTTGTTGGTGCCATCGGCGACCAGATAGACGCCGAACTCACCTTTGGGGGCCTCGACGGCGGCATAGACCTCACCCGCGGGCACGTGGAAGCCTTCGGTGTACAGCTTGAAATGATGGATCAGGCTTTCCATCGAGGTCTTCATATCCGAGCGTTTGGGCGGGGTGATCTTGCCACGGGCCAGAACGTCTCCGGGGCATTCCCGGATTTTGGCGATGGCCTGACGGATGATGTGCAGTGATTGACGCATCTCTTCCATGCGGCAGAGATAACGGTCATAGCAGTCGCCGTTCTTGCCGACGGGGATCTGGAACTCGAATTCATCATAGCATTCATAGGGCTGCGCGCGACGCAGGTCCCAGGCCAGACCCGATCCGCGCACCATCACACCCGAAAAACCGTATTTCTGGATGTCGTCCTCGGTCACCACGCCAATATCGGCGTTGCGCTGTTTGAAGATGCGGTTTTCGGTCAGCAGACCATCAATGTCGTCGAGGATGGTGGGGAATTCGTGGCTCCACGTCTCGATATCGTCCAGCAGTTCCGGCGGCAGGTCCTGATGTACGCCGCCGGGGCGGAAATAGGCCGCGTGCAGACGGGCACCACAGGCGCGTTCATAGAACACCATCAGCTTTTCGCGCTCTTCAAACCCCCAGAGCGGCGGGGTCAGCGCCCCCACATCCATCGCCTGCGTGGTCACGTTCAGCAAGTGGTTCAGGATGCGCCCGATCTCGGAATACAGCACCCGGATCAGAGAACCTCGGCGCGGCACCTCGACCCCGGTCAGCTTTTCGATGGCCAGACACCAGGCATGTTCCTGGTTCATCGGCGCCACATAGTCCAGACGGTCGAAATACGGCAGGTTCTGCAGATACGTCCGGCTTTCCATTAGCTTTTCGGTGCCACGGTGCAGCAAACCGATGTGCGGGTCGCAACGCTCGACAATTTCGCCGTCCAGCTCAAGCACCAGACGCAAAACACCGTGCGCCGCAGGGTGTTGCGGGCCGAAGTTAATGTTGAAATTGCGGATCTTCTGTTCTCCGCTCAGCGCGTCCGTGCTGCCGTCATCATATCTTGAGCCGTCCATCAACGCCCCCGCCTATTCTTTTTCGCTTCGGCCCGAACCCGGACCTTTTCGGCCTCGGCCGCCTTGGCTGCAGCCCCCGCCAGAAGGACCCCCAGCGCACCCAGCACGATCAGTTCTCCCAGCATCATCATCTCAGCGGCGCTCCAGCTCTTGCAGTTTCAGCCCGACCCACCACAGCAACGCGATCGTGCCAAAAGGGATCAGACAGAGCAGGCACCAGTATTTGTTAATCCCGAAGAACGGCAAAATCTTCACCATCGGGATGATGGTCAGTGCAGATAGGATCAGCCACCAAATGCCACCCATTATTCGCTCTCCTGTTTCTCATCGCCGGGCAGGATGTAATTCGCACCCTCCCACGGAGACATGAAATCAAACTGACGGTATTCCTGCACCAGATTGACCGGCTCATAGACCACACGCTTTTGCGCCTCGTCATAACGGACCTCGGTATAGCCGGTGGTCGGGAAATCCTTGCGCAGCGGATAGCCACGAAAGCCATAGTCGGTCAGGATTCGCCGCAGATCAGGATGGCCCGAGAAAAGGATGCCGAACATATCGAACACCTCGCGCTCGAACCAGTTGGCCGAGGGGTGAACGTCGACAATCGACGGCACCATGTCATCCTCACGGATCGACACGCGCAGGCGGATACGCTGGTTCTGGTACATCGACAGGAAGTGATAGACCACATCGAACCGCTTGGCCCGCTCGGGATAGTCAACGGCTGTGATGTCCACCAGGGTCGAGAACTTGCAACTGGCATCGCCCTTCAGAAATTCGATAAATTCCACAAGGTTCGACGGGGCCACGTCCACGTTCAACTCATCATGGGTGACATCCCAGGACAGAACGCAATCGGTCCGTTTGAGTTCCAGCTGCGCGCCAAGTTCTTTGAGTGCTTCGCTCATTGCCCTCTCCTCAGCGTACAATGGTGCCAGTGCGGCGGATTTTGCGCTGCAGCTGCATCAGACCATACAACAGCGCCTCAGCCGTCGGAGGGCAACCGGGCACGTAGATATCGACCGGCACAATGCGGTCACAGCCGCGCACAACAGAATAGGAATAATGGTAATACCCGCCGCCGTTGGCGCAGGATCCCATCGAGATCACATAGCGCGGCTCGGGCATCTGGTCATAGACCTTACGCAGCGCAGGCGCCATTTTGTTGGTCAGCGTTCCGGCCACAATCATAACGTCTGACTGACGTGGGGACGCGCGTGGCGCGATACCGAACCGTTCTGCATCATAACGCGGCATCGAGGTGTGCATCATCTCAACTGCGCAACAGGCCAGCCCGAAGGTCATCCAGTGCAACGACCCGGTTCGGGCCCAGTTGATGATATCCTCCGTCGAGGTCAGCAGAAAGCCTTTGTCCTGCAGCTCGGCATTCAGGGCCTGGGTGGCGACTTCTTTGTCGACGCCGGCGGTGTTTGCACCCGTCATCACTCCCATTCCAGGGCCCCTTTCTTCCATTCATAGGCAAAGCCGATGGTCAGAACGCCCAGGAATACTATCATGGACCAGAAGCCCACATCGCTGATGTCCTTGAAACCGACGGCCCAGGGAAACAGGAACGCGATTTCCAGATCGAAGATGATGAAGAGAATCGAAACCAGGTAAAACCGGACGTCGAATTTCATGCGCGCATCGTCGAAGGCGTTGAACCCGCACTCGTATGCGCTGACCTTTTCCGGGTCGGGATTGCGGACGGCCAGCACCACAGCGGCAAGAATCAGGACGATTCCAAGGCCCGCAGCGACGACCAGAAACACCAGGATCGGGAGGTACTCCCGCAGCAGGTCTTCCACGAATAGCTCCTTTCCTGCGCGTGCCCAGTAGGGGAGCGCCGTCAATTAGCGTGTTGACTGGACATTCTCTATCCGCGCGGGGTCAGAGGGTCAACCAAACACAACCGCATGGCACCCTAATATTCCGTTTCATTCCAGCCGAACTTCGATCCGTGAAACGCCCAAACCGACAGAACGTAAACCTAACTATTCCATACAGGTTTTCGCTTGTCGAAGAATGCGCTGATTCCCTCATGCGCCTCGTCAGTTTCCCAGCGCGCAACCAGCGCCCGGATCGTTTGGTCGATAACGGGATCGTCAACACGCGGCCCCAGACTATGGACCAAGGCCTTGGCCGAGGCCACCGCACCAGGCGCACATGACAAATAGGGTTCAACCTCGGCCTCGACAGCGTCCGCCATATCTTCTGCTGATACCGTTTTTGCCAATAGGCCCAAATCGACGGCCTCGGCCGCGTCAAACAATCGGGCCGACATAAAGACCCGCCGCGCACGTGCCGCCCCCATCCGAGCGACAACATAGGGGCCGATGGTAGCCGGGATCAGACCCAGTCGCGTCTCGGTCAGGCCCATTTTTAGGGTCTCGACACCTATTGCCACGTCGCAGACGGCGGCAAGGCCCACACCGCCACCAAAGGCGTTGCCCTGTAACGCTCCGATCAGCGGTTTGGGCATCACATTCAACGCCTGCAACATCTCGGCCAGTTTGCGTGCTTCGACAAAGCGTGTCTGAGGATCCGCTGCCATCTGGTCCTGCATCCAGCCCAGATCCCCACCGGCACAAAAGCTTTTGCCTGCTCCGGTCAGAACGACTACGCGCACAGTGCCATCGCTGCCCAACTGCACCGCCGCTTGTGTCAGTTCCCGGATCATCTGCGCGGACATCGCATTATGCTTCTCCGGGCGGTTCAGCGTCAGGGTTGCAACGCCACGTGGATCAACCGTGACCGAGATCGTTTCTAACATCGCCTACTCCGCCCTCATGGCCAGTGCCATTTGTGCCGCTTGTTCCACGATCCCCAGATCAAGTCCCGTTTCGTATCCAAGACGCTCTAGATGCGCGACCACGGCTTCGGTGGCCACGTTCCCTGCGGCGCCGGGTGCATAGGGGCAACCGCCCAGCCCCCCGACTGCTGAGTCAAATGTCCGCACGCCCAGCGCCAATGCAGCGTCGATATTGTCGATGGCCCGACCATTGGTGTCGTGGAAATGTCCCGCCAAGCGGGTAACAGGCACCGTCTCACGCACCGCCAGAAGCATATGGGCGATAGTGTCCGGTGTTCCGTGCCCGATCGTATCTCCCAGCGATACCTCATAGCAACCCAGCGCAAATAGTGTGTCCGCAATCTCGGCCACCTTCTCGGGTGGGGTCGGACCATCATAGGGGCAGTCGGTCACGCAGGACACGTAACCGCGCACTGGCAGGTCAATATGGCGCGCAGCCTCTAGGATCGGTTTGAACCTCTCAATGGATTCGGCGATGGTCGCGTTGAGATTGGCCTTCGAGAACCCTTCCGAGGCAGATGCGAATACGGCAATCTCATCCGCTTTGGCAGACAAGGCGTCCTCGTACCCGCGCATATTTGGCGTCAGCGCCGCATAGCGCACCTTACCAACCCGCTGGATCCCGGCCAGAACATCGGCACTGCCAGCCATCTGGGGCACCCATTTCGGAGACACAAAACTGGCAACTTCGATCCGATTGAAGCCCGCCTTGCTCAGGCAATCGATCAGAGCGACCTTCTCGGCAACAGGAATTTCCCGCTGTTCGTTCTGCAGCCCATCACGTGGCCCTACTTCAAAAATGTCGACCCGTTCACCCATAGCTTTCGCCTCCCGTTATGCCGTGTTGTCCCGACTGTGCCACGTTGCGGCGCAGCGGGACAGATCATTCCTCCTCCAGCCGGACCAGCGCCGCGCCGGCCTCGACCTGAGCGCCCGTTTCGGCCAGCACCTCAGCGATCACGCCATCACGGGCAGCCAGCAAGGAATGTTCCATTTTCATCGCTTCCAGAATGGCCAGTCGATCACCTTCTGAAACGGCTTGCCCAACGGTGGCGAACATGGCCTTGACCAGACCGGGCATCGGCGCCTCGACCACATTCGTATCGCCCAAGGCGCTTGCATCGCGATCGAGCGGATCGACATGCTCAAACACTTGCCCATAGTCATCGAATACTGTGATTGTCGCACCAGCCAGTGCCACGGGCGGCATCGGGCGGTCATCAATGTACCAGCCTCCATTGCGCCGTTGCGCCAGAACCGTTGTGTCCTTGATCTGCCAGACCTGCCGGTCAGGTCCTTCGACCTGTACGTCTAGATCAATGACCTCGCTATCGCACTTCAACTGGACGGCCCGGTGCAGCGGCGCCCACAGGCTGAAACCCGTGTCGGGCCCGGTCTCGACCAGATCAAGCGCCGTCATGGCTGCTGCAACAATCAAGCGCGCGCCCGCATCAGAAGTTCGGACCAGCCCGTCGATATCCCGACCGATCAGCCCGGTATCGACATCGCCCGCCGCAAATCCAGGGTGCCGGGTCAGCGCGCCAAGAAACGAGAGATTCGTGACCGTCCCGGCAACCTCGGTCCGCCGCAGAACCCGGTGCAGGTTTTCCAGCGCCACCGCACGCGTCGGGCCATGCACCACGACCTTGGCAATCATCGGATCGTACCAGGGGCTGATTGTATCGCCGGACCGCACTCCGCTATCGGCGCGGCATTCCGCAGGAAAGCGCAGATGTGTCAGCGTACCTGTTGCGGGCAGAAACCCTTTGGGCACGTCCTCGGCGTAAAGCCGGGCTTCGAACGCATGCCCGTTGATCGTCAGGTCATCCTGCGTTTTTGGCAACGCCTCACCCGAAGCGACTCGCAACTGCCATTCGACCAGATCAACGCCGGTAATCGCCTCGGTCACGGGGTGTTCCACCTGCAAGCGCGTGTTCATCTCCATGAACCAGAACCGATCCGGGCGCAGCCCGTCCGATGCATCAACGATGAACTCAACCGTACCTGCGCCTTTGTAGCCAATCGCCTCGGCGGCCCGCACGCCCGCCTGCCCCATGGCCTCGCGCATTTCAGTTGTCATTCCAGGAGCCGGGGCCTCTTCGATCACTTTCTGGTGCCGCCGTTGCAGCGAACAATCGCGTTCGAACAAATGTACCGCTTGGGTGCCATCGCCGAACACCTGCACCTCGATATGCCGAGGCTTGGAAACGAATTTTTCGACCAGAACGGCATCGTTGCCAAAGGCGGTTTTCGCCTCTCCCCGCGCACTGTCTAGAGCCTCAGTAAAGTCTTCGGGGTGCTCTACCAGCCGCATCCCCTTGCCGCCGCCCCCAGCAACGGCCTTGATCAGCACTGGATAGCCGATGGTCTGGGCCGCGCCCGCCAGATGATCAGGGTCTTGGTTATCGCCGTGATAACCCGGAACCACGGGCACGCCCGCCAGCTCCATCAACACTTTTGCCGCGTCTTTGAGGCCCATCTTGCGGATCGCATCCGCCGAGGGCCCGATAAAGATCAGACCCGCAGCCTCAACCGCGTCAACGAAACCGGGGTTTTCAGACAGAAACCCATAGCCCGGATGAATCGCCTGCGCGCCCGTATCCAGCGCTGCCTGAATGATCACATCACCCTTTAAATAGCTGTCCGCCGGGGCCGCGCCACCGATATGCACCGCCTCATCCGCCATTTGCACATGCTTGGCCGAGGCGTCCGCGTCCGAGTACACTGCAACACAGGACACACCCATTTTCTGAGCCGTTTCCATCACCCGACAGGCAATCTCGCCTCGGTTAGCAATCAGGATTTTATTGAACATGGCTTATCCCTCAACCCCGAGATCTTCGACAAGTCGGAACCGCTCGCAGAGCAATTCCATCTCGGGATCAAACCCGCCGTTTCGCTCGAAATACCGGCGGTGATCTTCGCGCCATCCTTCAAGCGCCTCATTCTCGCCCTCGGCCAGCGCGAAATCCTCGGTCACATCGCAATATCGGCAGGTCGTTACCTCATTCGTTTCGATCACCAGCGCGGGACGACCATCCCAGTCCAAAGCGATATCGCGCCGCCCAACGACCGGAGTATCCGCACTGCCTTCGGGATAGTCTCGCAAAGCACCGCAGGTCGCTGTTTTCCTTCCTGCACGCACTAAGGCCAAAAGTTCTGCGCTCAACGTTGCGTTGTCACCAAACTTGAAAGTCTGAGCACCCGGATAGCGGGCCATGACATCATTCAAAGAAACGTTCATCTTACATCCTGAACACGCCGAAACGTGTCTCCTCAATCGGGGCATTCAGGGCGGCACTCAGCGACAAGGCCAGAACATCGCGACTTTTGCGCGGGTCGATGATGCCATCATCCCATAGGCGCGCCGAGGCATAGAGTGGGTGAGATTGTTCCTCGAACATATCCAATGTTGGGCGCTTGAATTCGATCTCTTCCTCAGCCGACCAGCTGCCACCCTGCCGCTCGATCCCGTCTCGTTTGACGGTGGCCAGCACGCCCGCCGCTTGCTCGCCCCCCATTACGGAAATACGCGAGTTCGGCCAAGTCCACAGGAACCTGGGCTGATAGGCCCGCCCCGCCATGCCATAGTTCCCGGCCCCGAACGAGCCCCCGACAAGCATGGTGATCTTGGGTACCGAAGTCGTAGCAACGGCTGTCACCATCTTTGCCCCGTGCCGCGCAATGCCTTCGTTTTCGTATTTGCGGCCCACCATAAAGCCGGTGATATTTTGCAGGAAGACCAGCGGGATTTTGCGTTGCGAACACAGCTCAACAAAATGCGCGCCCTTTTGGGCGGCCTCGGAAAACAGCACGCCGTTGTTGGCGATGATCCCAACCGGGCAGCCTTTGACATGGGCAAACCCAGCCACAAGCGTCTCACCAAAGCGCGGTTTGAATTCATCAAATCGCGAGCCATCGACGAGCCGAGCGATCACCTCGCGGATATCATAGGGCGTGCGCAGGTCGGCGGGAACAACGCCCAGAATTTCCTCGGGGTCATAAGCCGGGTCTTCGGGGCTGGCCCAATCCACGGTCTGCGGTTTGCGCAGGTTCAGAGATCCCACCGCCTGCCGCGCCAAGGCCAGCGCGTGGGCGTCGTCCTCAGCCAGGTAATCGGCCACGCCGGACAGACGGGTATGGACGTCGCCACCGCCCAGATCCTCGGCGCTGACAACCTCCCCGGTCGCGGCCTTGACCAAAGGCGGACCGGCCAGAAAGATCGTGCCCTGATCTTTGACGATGATCGTCACATCCGACATCGCGGGCACATAGGCCCCGCCCGCCGTACACGAACCCATGACCACCGCGATCTGAGGGATTCCTTTGGCACTCATTCGGGCCTGATTATAGAAGATGCGGCCGAAGTGGTCGCGGTCGGGAAAGACCTCATCCTGGTTGGGCAGGTTCGCCCCGCCGCTGTCGACCAGATAGATACAGGGGAGTTGGCTTTCCTCGGCAATCTCCTGCGCGCGCAGGTGTTTCTTGACCGACATCGGATAATAAGTGCCGCCCTTCACGGTGGCGTCGTTGCAAACCACCATGACCTCGCGCCCCTGCACCCGGCCAATGCCCGCAATCACACCAGCGCTTGGCGCGGCATCACCATACATCCCATGCGCCGCCGTCGCGCCGATTTCCAGAAACGGGGACCCCGGGTCCAGCAGGTTCGCAACCCGGCGCCGGGGCAGCATCTTGCCACGGGATTCATGCCGCGCGCGGGATTTTTCACCCCCGCCCAGACGGGCCGCTTCCGCAGCGGCAGAGATTTGCGCCAGCGCGTCGAGATGGGCCGCGCGGTTTGCTTTGAAACCCTCAGAGGCGGGCATGGCCTTGGATGTGAGCTTCATTCTATTCACCCTCATTCAAAGGAGCAGCAATTAGGTTCTGCTGCATAAGCCAACGCAATCTATATGCATAACGCGCTGCTCGATTCACATCGTTTTGGAAACTCGCGTTCACAGCAGCAGCAACTACTCCACCAACTATTGGAACGACTTGGGCAGCTTTACGCCCTATCAAGTTCGCGCCCATCTGTCTGGCTACTCGTTCGAAAACGGTGTCGGCCACCCAACGTCCGGCCCCATCCCAAAGAATTCTTGCTTTTGGTGAAGTCAACATTCGAGATAGTTGATTAACTTTCTCAAGGCTCTCTTCACGACTTTCTTCAGCCATAGATGTCGCCAAGTCCAAAACCATCAGGCGGAACGCTTTTTCATATTCGGAGTCTTCGTCGAAACCATAGGCGGCGGCGGTAGCGCGCACGTTTCTGGCAGCCAGAGTGATGGTCGTGGGCACGTCAGCTGCCATACCCGCTAAACCGAACCAACCGGCAAACCCACCGGAAACCGCGTTTTGTCCTGATGCCCAATACCCCACTGACGTTGCGGCATCCTCACAGGCTGGCAGGTCCATAAAATCGTGTGAAAATTGTTCGCTTGGGAGGGACAAAGCTGCCGCATCATCGGCAAGCTCAACGGAACTCCTCAGCCAATCAGCCGGAACAACGCTACTAACCGCTGAACCGAGTGGGCCAGTTATGCTTGAGAGTCCTTGCGCCAAGAACGATGCCCGTTCCTCTTCGTATTCACGACACTGCTTCATTGCCTCAGTGACGATGTCGACAATGTTCTTTTGTGAAATTATTTCTTTGCCCAACTTAAATCTCCCCACTCTTTTCAATGGCAGCCCGCGCCTTCAATTCCTTCCGGATCACTTTCCCCGTCACAGTCATCGGCAGTTCCTCCAGAAACGCCACCTCGCGCGGATAGGAATACTGCGCCAGACGATCCTTGACCCAATCCTGCAACTCTCGCTCCGCAACCGTGGCTCCCGGTTTCAACACGACATAGGCCTTCACAATCTCGGTCCGCAAAGGATCAGGTTTACCGACCACACCCACTGTCGCCACCGCCGGGTGGGTCAGTAGGCAATCTTCGATCTCGGCGGGGCCGATGCGATACCCGGCGGAAGTGATCACATCGTCATCGCGGCCAACAAAACGTAAGTACTCACCCTCCCACACGCCGCGATCTCCGGTTATCAGCCAATCGCCGCGGAACTTCTCGGCCGTGGCCTCAGGTCGGTTCCAGTATTCCAGCAGCATCGAGGCCGAGCCTTGGCGGATGGCCACGTCGCCCTCTTGATCTGTGGGCTGGCCATCCTGGTCGATCACTGCAACTTCATGCCCCGGAACCGGTTTACCGATGCAACCCGGGCGCACGGGAAAATCCTGAGCGCAGGAAGACACCACCATGTTGCATTCGGTCTGGCCGTAGAATTCGTTGATCGTCAGGCCGAACGCATGCTTCCCCCATTCCAACATCTCGGCACCCAGCGGCTCCCCTCCGGAAGCGACCGAGCGCAGACCGGGGATCGCCTGATCCGTGGCCTTGAGCATCCGCAATGCGGTAGGCGGAAAGAACACGTTCCGTACCCCGCCACGTGAGATCACATCCGCACAGGCCTCGGGGGTGAATTTCTCGAGCCGGGCCGCGACCACCGGAATGCCCAGCGCCAGCCCTGGCATCAACACATCGAACAACCCGCCAATCCATGCCCAGTCGGCGGGCGTCCACAGAAAGTCACCTTCGCGCAGATGGTTGTGGCTGATCGAGACCCCCGGCAAATGGCCGGTCAAAACCCGATGCCCATGCAGCGCGCCTTTGGGGCTGCCGGTTGTGCCGGAAGTATAGATCAGAACTGCCGGATCCTCGGGGCCGGTATCCGCAAAGGGCACCGGATCATCAGACGGAGCTATCTGATCGACCCGAACCGGTACGGCCAAATCCCCCAGCAGTGCAGCACCCTCTGCGTCTGTCAACACCAGTTGCGCCCCTGCATCCGCGACACGCGAGGCCAGCGCGTCATGTTTGAACAATTTAAACAAAGGCACCGAAATCGCGCCGATCTTCCAGATCGCAAGATGCGCCGCCGCGCAGCCGGGTGACTGACTGAGCAGTACTCCAACGCGATCCCCAGGCCGCACCCGATCGAGCAAGGCGTGTGCGATGTCATCGGCCAAGCGTCCAAGTTGTGCAAACGAGACGACCTTGCCCTCACCCCCGGTCAGGTCGATGATCGCCGTCTGCTCTGGGGGTTGTTCCAAGCATTGCCGCGCCATGTTCAACCGGTCCGGCAGGTCCCAGCCCCCACCCTGATGCAAACCAGGTATGCCTTCAGCGGGACACATTACCGAAACCCTTTGTTTTTCTGGGTTTTTCCTGAATCGAGCCACCAAAGACGGTCACGGGAATTTGATGCAGATCAGAGTCGGCGGGCTTTGCTTCATGCAAAACCCGGTCATCAACAAATCCAAAGGCCGTAAAATGACCAAGAAACTCGCCGCTTTGACCCTTTCGACCGCGCTCGTCGCGTTTGCTGCGCCCGTTTTCGCCCAAAATCAGGGCGACTGGACCGTTGGTGTCGGTGTCGGCTATCTCGACCCGAAATCCGACAATGGATCCCTCGCCGGGCTGGATGCAGATGTCGATTCCGACACACGCCCGATCTTTACTGCCGAGTATTTCGTTCGGGATAATCTGGGTATCGAGCTGCTGGCCGCCACACCGTTCAGCCATGAGGTCACACTGGGTGGCAGCCTCGACGCAGGGACCGTCAAACACCTGCCGCCCACACTGTCGCTGAACTATCACTTCCCGACCAACTCGGTCTGGAAACCCTATGTCGGTGCGGGTATCAATTATACCATCTTCTTCGACGAAAAATCGGCCCTGGGTGATCTCGAGCTCGACAACTCGGTCGGCCTCGCACTGCAGGCCGGTCTGGACTATATGGTCACCGAAAAAGGCGCTGTTCGTCTGAACGTTCGCTGGTTCGATATCGACTCGGACGTCAAACTGAACGGCACCGATATCGGCACCGCTGAAATCGATCCTTGGCTGGTCGGCGTATCCTACGTTCACCGCTTCTGATCCTTTACACAGAACGCCCTGCCGTTACCTCGTCGGCGGGGCGTTTTTTTGCTCAGAGCATTTCGTTCATCAGTTCCCGTCCGATCAGCATCCGGCGGATTTCGCTGGTACCGGCGCCGATTTCCATCAGCTTGGCGTCACGGAATATGCGGCTGACCGGCGAATCCGACAGGAACCCCGCGCCGCCCATAGCCTGAACTGCCTGATGGGCCTGCGTCATGGCCTGTTCCGAAGCATACAGACAGCACGCTGCCGCATCTTGCCGGGTCACATCCCCGCGGTCACAGGCCTTGGCGACCTCGTAGACATAAGCCCGGGCTGAATTCATGGCCGTGTACATGTCAGCAATCTTGCCTTGCATCAGCTGAAAGCTGCCAATCGGTTTGCCGAACTGCTTGCGCTCGGCCAAATACGGCATGACTTCGTCCAGACAGGCGGCCATGATTCCAGTTCCGATCCCGGCGAGCACAACGCGTTCGTAATCCAGCCCTGACATCAGAACCGCGACACCCTTACCCTCTTCGCCCAGAACATTTTCAAAGGGCACCTCGACGTCATCAAAAATCAATTCCGCCGTGTTTGATCCGCGCATGCCCAGCTTGTCGAAATGGGGCGAGGTCGAAAAGCCCGTCATCTCTTTTTCGACCAGAAAGGCGGTGATCCCTTTGGATCCAGCATCAGGATCCGTCTTGGCGTAAACGACCAGAGTATCCGCGTCCGGCCCGTTCGTGATCCAGTATTTGCTTCCGTTCAGCCGGTAGTGATCATTGCGCTTTTCCGCCTTCAGCTTCATCGAAACGACGTCTGATCCGGCGGACGCCTCAGACATGGCCAGCGCGCCCACATGTTCGCCGGAAATCAACCGAGGCAGATATTTCGCCTTTTGCTCGGGGCTGCCGTTCAGCTTGATCTGATTGACGCACAGGTTTGAATGCGCCCCGTATGACAATGAGATTGAGGCAGAAGCCCGCGCCACTTCTTCAACCGCGACGGTATGGGCCAGATAGGACATGGCCGCGCCACCATATTCCTCGGGCACTGTAATTCCTAGCAGGCCCAACTCACCCATCTCGCGCCAAAGTTCATTCGGAAACGCGTTCGAGGCATCGACCTTCGCGGCCATCGGCTTCACCCGCTCTTGCGCCCAGCGATGCACCATTTCACGCAGTGCGTTCACATCTTCACCCAGATCGAATTGCATGGCCGCCGTGAACATCGAACTCTCCCAGTAAATGAACGATTGTTCAAATAATCTGCCATGACCATGAACCCGGGTCAAGCGCTGACCGAAAAAGGTTCACCCGCGAGCCGATCCGGAGCGTCACAAATTCACCATACTCGACGATTAGATCGCCAAAGCCGTTAAGGTTTTTTGCTTCAAGGATTCAGCGAATGGCCCCAACCAATGTCATCGTAAATGGTACTTTTAATAGCGGTTCCGCAAATTGGTCTGGTACGGATATCGAAGCTGACCACACTGAGGGCGCCTATCTCGGGAATGGTTCATCGAATCGTGTGGCCGAAATGGATGGCAACGCAAGCCAAGTCACGGTGATGGAGCAAACCTTTACGCTGGATGACCCCAAATCCGGCGAGCTTAGCCTGGATTCCGCACTTAGGACGGCATCTAACTCAAATGCAGGCAGCGAAGGATTTACCGTCGAGATTCTGGACAGCAACGGCGTCGTTATCGCCTCGATGACCGTTCTGCCGACCGCGAACAGCTTTTCCACATTCACCATGCAGGTCGATTTCCCTTCCGCCGGTGACTATACCCTGCGCCTTACCGAACTTGGCCTTAATGATAGCCTTGGCGCCATTGTCGATAACATCGAGTTACTGGTGTGTTTTTGTCAGGGCACCCTGATCGAGACGGAACTCGGGGAACGTCCCGTTGAAACCTTGCGTGAAGGTGATCTTGTGCTGACCCGATCGGGGCTGAAACCTGTCAGATGGATCGGACAGCGGCATCTTTCGGCAACCGATCTGGCAATCAATCCAAACCTGAATCCGGTTCGAATCGCGAAATCCGCATTGGGGGACGGTTTGCCGAACCAGGATCTATTGGTTTCCCGGCAGCACAGAATGCAAATCTCTTCGGCGGTGGCGCAGCGCATGTTCGGATCGCCGGATGTGCTGGTCGCGGCCATCAAGCTGTCGGAATTGCCGGGAATCGAGATAGACAACAGCCTTGATCAGGTTGTGTATTACCACCTGCTGTTCGACAACCACGAAATCGTTTTTGCAAATGGCGCCCCGAGCGAAAGCCTGTTGCTGACCGACACGTCGCTGGCATCCGTTACGGCGCAGGCCCGCGAAGAAATCCAAATGATCTTTCCAAATCTGCTGGAAGCCAAAAATACGGTGCCGTCTTATCCGATCCCTGAAAATCGGCTGCAAAAACGACTGGTCGAGCGGCTGCGGAAGAACCAAAAATCCCCGCTCGAGTCACAGGTAATGTGATCAGGACTGGAACACCGCGCCGACCTCTGAGCGAATGATCCGTGCGATCAACCGGCAATCATCCAGTGAAAAAGTCAATGGCACCCGCATATCCATGATCCCGGTCAAAATGCGGTCACTCGCAGGCAGAGGCGCGCTTTCCACATATCGCCAACTGTCATAGCGCGAGGTAAACCCGGTGGGCTCTGCTCCGCCGAACCATTTCAGATCCACACCACGCGCCGCGCAGCGCTGCATCACAAGAGCAATCCGTTCGGGTGACCAGTCCAGCAGCAAGAACTGAATAGACGAGCCCACATAAGTTTCCGCCTCGGGTCGTTCGACAATGGTAAGACCCGGCGTGCCGCGCAGCCCTTTTTCGATCTCGACATAGCGCTCATTCCACCGGTCAATCTGTTGTTCCAGGTTGCGAAGTTGCGGCCTAAGGATCGCGGCCCTCAAATTGTCCATGCGCCCTGAGACATTGGGCGTGGTGTACTTGATCCGCTCGAACACCTCTGGGCCCGGCGCTGCAAGGTGGCGCTCATACAGCATGTAGGATCCTGAAAGGACCGTCGCCTTGGCAGCCAGTTCCTCGTCATCGGTAATCAACAACCCGCCTTCACCGGAATTTATGTGCTTGTAGGTCTGGCAGGAATAACACCCGATAACGCCCTGCCGTCCGGATTTTTGCCCGCGCCATGCGGCGCCCATCGTGTGCGCGCAATCTTCGATCACGGCCACACCGGCGGCATCGCAGATTTGCATCAACCGATCCATGTCGCACAGATGCCCGCGCATATGGCTGAGCATCAGCACATCTGACTGATCCAGTTTGCTTTCGAGATCATCCAGATCAATCGTCAGCGCTTCGGTCACACCGACAAATACCGGCTTGGCTCCGATCGAGGCAATCGCCCCCGGCACCGGCGCCAGGGTGAAAGCGTTGGTCAGAACCGTATCTCCGGGCTGCACCCCTATCGCGCGCAATGCTGTCGCCAGTGCATAGCCGCCCGAAGAGACCGCCAGACAGTATTTTGCGCCGGTCTGCGCGGCAAATTCCTGTTCTAACAGGGCGGTCTCGGCCAGTTCGCCGGGCGAGACGTTATATCTGTGCAGCCGGCCATGACGCAAAACGGCCAGAGCCGCCTCGATCGCCTCATCCGAGATTGGTTCCTGCTGGGTGAAATTGCCAGTAAACTTCTCAGTCATCTTTTCGCTCTTGAGGCCGCGATGGGCCGGGGTCAAGGGGTCAGGCTGCAGCTCCGACCAAATCAAAAACAAGTTTCGGCAGGTCATCAAAATGATGCAACAGCGCTTCGGGTTTCAGCGCAGCCATGTCGTCGCCAGATGGCCCGAATGTTACAAGCACCGAAGGTACACCTGCAGCACGCGCCGTATTCCGGTCGGTGTCGGAATCCCCGATCAGAACGCACAGATCCGGGTGTCCGCCGGCCCGGCGGGCAGCTTCACGCAGGGGCTCCGGATCGGGTTTGCGAACCGGCAAAGTATCCGCACCGACGAGTGAGCCGAACCGGTCGCGCACACCCATTTGGGTCAGCAACTGATGTGCCAGAGCCTCGGGTTTATTAGTGCAGATACCAACGCCATAGCCGGCCTCTTTCAACTTTCCAACCGCGTCCAGCGCGCCTGGATAAAACCGGGTATGGGTGTCAATCGCCTCCGAGTACGCTTCTAAAAGCATCGGGTAATAAGCGTGAACAGCCTGCTCGTCATAGGCCCCAACCCGCTTCAAACCGTGGGTCAGCATCATCCGCCCACCACGCAAAGCAATACCAGCATCCTGCCCGTGGACCAGCACATCGCCGTGCCCCATATCGCGAAAACAATGGTTTGCGGCCTCCAGCAAATCCCCGGAAGTATCCGCCAGTGTCCCGTCCAGATCAAAGATGACTGTTCGCATTACGCCTCCTGCCTCGGCGGGTTTTCGCCACGTCTTGTTGCAAACGGCAATCTAGTTTGATGGCTGAACCGCTTGCGACTTTACCCTCAGCGGATAAAACGGACTGCAACAAAACACAAAGAGAAAACGATTTCATGAGTATCGCCCTTGTCATCCTTGCTGCCGGTAAAGGCACCAGGATGAATTCGGATATCCCGAAAGTCCTGCACCCGATTGCTCAGGCGCCTATGCTGGTCCATGCCATGCGCGCTGGTGCTGTTCTGTCGCCCGAGCGGACCGTCATTGTCACCGGGCACGGGTCCGAAGCCGTTGCCAAAGCAACCCTGGCCGAGGACGAGACCGCACAAATCGCCATTCAGGCCGAACAGCTGGGCACCGCCCATGCTGTCGCACAGGCGCGCGAAGCGCTGCAGGGTTTCAACGGCGACGTGGTTGTTCTGTACGGAGACACGCCCTTTTTGCAACCCGATACGTTGGAACGTATGATCGAAGCGCGGGCCAAGAACGATCTGGTTATTCTGGGTTTTGAGGCCGCAGATCCTGCACGCTATGGCCGGTTGGTCATGAACGGACAGGCCCTTGAACGCATCGTCGAATACAAAGACGCCTCGGATAAAGAGCGCGATATAACACTTTGTAACTCTGGTCTTTTGGCCTGTGACGCTGAATTACTGTTTTCGCTGATCGACAGCGTGGGAAATGACAATGCCGCCGGTGAATATTACCTGCCGGATGTCGTGGCAATCGCCCGATCCCGTGGCCTGAATGTCACCGCAGTCGCCTGTGACGAGGCACAGACGCTGGGTGTGAACTCACGCGTTGACCTGGCCGCTGCGGATGCGGTTTTTCAGGCCCGTGCCCGCGCCGAACTGCTGGATTTGGGGGTCACGCTGATGGCGCCGGAAACCGTCTATCTGGCCGCTGATACCGTCATTGGCCGCGATACGGTGATCGAACCCAACGTGGTCTTTGGCCCCGGTGTCACGGTGGAAAGCGGTGCAACGATCCGCGCGTTTTCGCATCTTGAGGGCTGCCATGTCAGCCGCGGTGCCATCGTTGGCCCCTATGCCCGGCTGCGCCCCGGCGCTGAGCTGGCAGAAAACACCCGCGTCGGTAATTTTGTTGAGATCAAGAATGCTGAGATCGCCGAAGGCGCGAAGGTCAACCATCTCAGCTATATCGGGGACGCAACGGTTGGGGCGGCGACGAATATCGGCGCGGGTACGATCACTTGCAATTACGATGGCGTAATGAAGCACCAAACAACCATCGGTCAGAACGTCTTTGTCGGATCGAACACCATGTTAGTGGCACCTGTCACCATTGGTGACGGCGCGATGACGGCCACTGGAACCGTGGTGACGCGCGATGTGGAAGCGGATGCTTTGGCCGTAGCGCGCGCCAAGCAGGACAACAAGCCCGGTTATGCGCGTAAATTGTTTGACATGTTGACGGCGAAGAAGGCTCGTCGCGACAAAGGAGCCTGACAGATGTGTGGGATTGTAGGTGTATTGGGCAAGCACGAAGCTGCCCCTATCCTGGTCGAGGCCCTAAAACGGCTGGAATACAGGGGGTATGACAGTGCAGGCATTGCTACGGTCAATGGCGGATCCCTGGGTCGGCGTCGGGCTGTAGGCAAGCTGGTAAACCTCAGCGACCTGCTGGTGCATGACCCGCTTCCCGGTAAATCCGGTATCGGCCATACCCGCTGGGCCACCCATGGCGCGCCGACAGTTTCGAATGCGCATCCCCACCGGGCCGGGCCGGTTGCCGTTGTTCACAACGGCATCGTTGAAAACTATCGAGAGCTGCGGACAGAGCTGGCGGAACACGGGATCGGGTTCGAAACCGAAACCGATACGGAAACCGTCGCCCTGATGGCTGAACATTACCTCAAATCAGGGCTGCCCCCGGTTGAAGCCGCCTATAAAACCATCGACCGGCTGGTCGGCGCATTTGCCCTGGCCTTTCTGTTTGACGGCGAAGATGACCTGATCGTGGCCGCGCGCAAAGGCTCGCCACTGGCAATCGGGCACGGGGACGGAGAGATGTTTGTCGGCTCGGACGCCATCGCGCTAGCGCCGCTGACGGATCGCATCACCTATCTGGAAGAAGGTGACCGTGCGGTTGTGACCCGCACATCGCTGGAAATCCGCAACGAAGCAGGTGAGCTTGCCAATCGCGAAACCCGCAAGATCAAAGTGGATCACAGCCGCGCCGACAAGGCCGGGCACAAGCATTTCATGGCCAAGGAAATCGCGGAACAGCCGATTGTGGTTGCCGAGGCGATCCGGTCCTACCTGCCCTCTGCCGGGGATCAGGTCGTTCTGCCGGGGGATCTGGATTTCACCAAGCTGGACCGTCTGACGATGGTCGCTTGCGGGACTGCTTTCTACGCCTGTTTGACCGCCAAATACTGGTTCGAGCAACTTGCCAGAATACCGGTCGAAGTCGATATCGCCAGCGAATTTCGCTATCGTGAACCTCCGATCCCGGAACGCACTATGGCGCTGTTTGTCAGCCAATCGGGTGAAACCGCCGACACGCTGGCCGCCCTGCGGTATTGCGACGGCAAAGCGGACAAGGTCGTCTCAGTCGTCAATGTTCCAGAAAGCTCGATCGCACGTGAAAGCGACATCGCCCTGCCGATCCATGCCGGGGTCGAGATAGGCGTCGCCTCGACCAAAGCCTTCACCTGTCAGCTGAGCGTGTTGCTGATGCTGGCGCTCAAGGCTGCCGCGGACCGTGGCACGTTGAGCGACGAGGAACTTGCCGATCACGCCGCCGCGTTGCGCGGGCTGCCTTCGGTGCTGAACACCGCGTTGGATCAGAACCGGGCCATCAGGAAATCCGCCCAGCGCTTGTCCGAGGCGCGCGATGTTCTGTTTCTGGGACGCGGCCTGATGTACCCGCTGGCGATGGAAGGGGCGCTGAAACTCAAGGAAATCAGCTATATCCATGCCGAAGGTTATGCTTCGGGTGAGCTAAAGCACGGCCCCATTGCCCTGATCGACAAACACATGCCCGTGGTGGTTCTGGCCCCGCGAGACACGGTGTTCGACAAAACCGTGTCGAATATGCAAGAGGTCATGGCACGCAAGGGTAAAGTCATCCTGGTGTCCGATGATGACGGCATCGCCGAGGCGGAAGACGGGGTCTGGAGCACGATCCGCATGCCGCATGTGCACCCCAGCCTTGCGCCGATCCTCTATTCGGTGCCCGCTCAGCTGCTGGCCTATCATACGGCGGTGGCCAAGGGCACGGATGTGGACCAGCCGCGCAATCTGGCGAAATCCGTAACGGTGGAGTGACGCATGTCCAAGCAATTTCCGGCGCTGGATAACGCCCATCGCAAGTTTATCGAGGATCAGCATCTGTTCTTCGTCGGCACCGCCGGACCTGAAGGACGGGTCAACATCTCTCCCAAAGGGATGGACTCGCTGCGGGTACTGGGGCCCAATCGGATTATCTGGATGAACCTGACCGGCAGTGGCAACGAAACCGCCGGGCATTTGCTTGAGGTCAATCGCATGACCCTGATGTGGTGTTCCTTCACCACACGCCCGCTGATCCTGCGCACCTATGGCACCGCGCGTACATTGCATGCCGGGGATGAGGGCTGGGACGCGTTGGCCGGGCTGTTTCCCGACCACCGCAGCGCCCGCCAGATCTATGACCTTGCGATTGACATGGTTCAGACCTCTTGCGGATATGCCGTACCGTTCATGGAATACCAGTCCGAACGGGACACGATGCAGAAATGGGTAGACGGTAAGTCCGATGACGATATCCGCGATTATTGGGTTGAGCGGAACCATCAGACGATCGACGGCAGGCCAACACGCGCTGCGGACCTATGACGCCCGTCACCTATCTTGACCAGATCCGCGCCCATGCCGACCCAGAACGCGCCGTGCAGATGGCGGCTTATCACAAGGTCGAACGCCTCTATCTGGGTGTTGCAAATCCGGTTCTGAACGACCTGAGCAAACTATGGCGACAGGAACTGGACGTTGCTGCGCGGGTGGATCTGGCTGACGCACTCTGGCAGACCGATATCCACGAGGGCCGTCTTGCCGCAGCCAAGTTGCTGACCCAAGCCCGTATCCGCCCCGATGAGGCTGCTTGGGACCTGCAGCAAAGCTGGTTGCCAGATTTCGATGCCTGGGCGGTGGCAGATCACGCCTGTATGGCGATGCAGAAACGCTTATCTGCGGACCCGGCGCGGTTGGATCAGGTCGAAAGCTGGACAGCGTCAGACCACATGTGGACACGGCGCGCCGCGCTGGTGGCCACCCTGCCCTGGACCAAGCAGAACCACCCCAAGCCAGAAGACCTGAACCGGCGCGACCGTATTCTTGGCTGGGCAGCGGGCTATGTGCCCGACCGTGACTGGTTCATCCAGAAAGCAATCGCATGGTGGCTGCGCGAGCTGTCGAAACATGACGCGGACCGAGTGGTTAACTTTCTGCGCAACCATAGTTCGGCCATGAAGCCCTTTGCCCGGCGTGAAGCTGGCAAATATCTGAAAGGTCAGTTGGAATAAACTTCCAGCTCGACAAGTTCGTCATAAGGCAAAAGCAGCGCCCGCATTGCATCCAGCGACAGCCTGCTGCCGCCGCTTTCGGGCCCACGGGCCGGGACCAGCGTGATATAGGCCTGCGCCCCTGTTCTGGGCACAACAACACGTCCTGTGAACTCTGTCTCGACCAAAGGCGTTTCCATCCAGCGTCCCGGCGTTGTCGGATCACCCAAGCTGGCAATGGTGGTCTTGGCGCCAACCCAACCAGCGGCGGTTGCGGGGACCGGAACGGATTCGGTGACGTCAGCTTCCGCGGCGACCTCTGGTTCAGCCGCAGGTTTGTCGCGACCGAAAACCCGATCAGTTGTCGAGCGGACAGTGTCACAGCCCGCAACAAGGATACAAATGGTCAGCAGAGTGTATTTCATGGCCTGAACTTAGCCCCCCTCACAGGACTGTGCCAGCACAAAGCACAGTTCAGGCTTGTCGCAGGCCAGTCGCCGCTTTACGTATGACTCATGACAGCTCCGCTTATCGACCCGTTCGCACGTGCCATCACATATCTCCGCGTCTCCGTTACGGATCGCTGTGATTTTCGCTGTGTTTACTGCATGTCCGAAGAAATGAAGTTCCTGCCGAAAAAGGATCTGCTGACGCTGGAAGAGCTGGACCGTATGTGCACGACCTTCGTGAAGATGGGCGTGGAAAAGCTGCGCATCACCGGGGGCGAGCCGCTGGTCCGCCGAAACATCATGTCATTCTTCAATGCCATGACCCGGCATCTGGACAGCGGCGCGTTGAAAGAGCTGACGCTGACAACCAATGGCTCGCAACTGCACCGCTTTGCTGACGATCTCTATGCGGCGGGCGTGCGCCGGGTGAATGTGTCGCTGGACACGTTGGATGATGAGAAATTCAGCCAGATCACCCGTTGGGGCCGGTTGAAACAGGTTCTGAACGGAATTGACACGGCCCAAAAGGCTGGCCTGCGGGTCAAGATCAACGCCGTGGCCCTGAAAGGCTTCAACGAGGCCGAGCTTCCAACAATCACCCAATGGTGCGCTGAGCGCGACATGGATCTGACCTGGATCGAGGTGATGCCGATGGGCGATATCGGGAACGAGAACCGTCTGGATCAGTACTGGTCGCTCAAGGATGTCCGCAAAGAATATGAAAGCCACTATACCGTCTCCGATCTGGCAGAACGCACCGGTGGCCCGGCGCGATATGCGCGGCTTGAAGAAACGGGCCAGAAGATCGGCTTTATCACACCGCTGTCGCACAATTTCTGCGAAAGTTGCAATCGTGTCCGCCTGACCTGTACGGGTGAGCTGTATATGTGTCTGGGGCAAGAGGATATGGCCGATCTGCGTGCCCCCCTGCGAGATCATCTCGATACCGAGGCGCCGCTGGAACAGGCCATCCGCGCGGCGATAAATCTTAAGCCCAAAGGCCACGACTTCGACTATTCCCGCCAGGCGGTCGACGGCAAGATGAGCCGCCACATGAGCCATACGGGCGGCTGACATGACCGCCCCCTCTGGCCAGCCGACGCTGCTTTACCGTTTGTATTGCAGCCTGACCGCCGTTGCTGCACCTTTGGCTTGGCGCACCGTGCGCAAGAAACTCCTGGCGGCAGATGTCCCGACAATTCGCCAGCATGAAAGGCTCGGCCATGCCAGCCTACCACGCCCCAAGGGCCGATTGATCTGGTTCCACGCTGCAAGTGTGGGGGAAACCCTGTCGGTCATCAGCCTGATCAAACGGCTGGGTGAACGCCTGCCGGATGCCCAGTTCCTGGTGACCTCGGGCACCCCAACTTCGGCGGCGCTGATCGAAAAACGGATGCCACCCCGTACGCGACACCAGTATCCGCCGCTGGACACCGCAGGGCCGGTCAGGCGATTTCTGGATCACTGGCGCCCCGAAGCCGGAGTATTTGTCGAAAGCGAAATCTGGCCACGCCTGATCGTTGACGCGGCTGGACGGGGAATCCCTCTGGCCCTGTTGAATGCGCGCCTGTCAGAGAAATCCGTCGAAGGTTGGAAGAAACGGCCACAAACCGCACGATTCATTTTGGGCAATTTCAGCCTGTTCCTGACCCAGAATGGCAAAACCGCCGCTAATCTGGTGGACATGGGGGCTGTGGCGGACCGCGTGCAACCCGGAACCAACCTCAAAGCGATGTCCGATCCGCTTCCGGTCGATAATTCTGTGTTGGAAGATATTCAGACCCAGATCGCCGGACGCCCTCTCTGGATCGCCAGCTCGACCCATGCCGGAGAAGAAGAAATAGTTCTGGCTGCCCATGCAAAATTGCTGGAACGTTGGCCCGACCTTCTGCTGCTGTTGATCCCGCGCCACCCCGAACGCAGGCAGGATGTGGCCGCGCTATTGAAACAGGCCGGTCAACCCGCCGTGTTCCGAACATCCGAGCGGCGGATCGACACCGAAACGCAGGTCTATGTCGCAGACACTCTGGGCGAGACTGGCACATGGTACGCGCTTTGTCCGATCGTCTTTCTGGGCGGCTCACTGCATGAGATCGGCGGCCACAACCCGTTCGAACCCGCTCAGGCCGGGGCTGCGGTTATAACCGGACCCGGATACTTCAACTTTGCCGAAACCTTTGCGCCGCTCATCGAGGCCGGTGGCGCGATTGAGGTGAACTCTGCGCAAGACCTGACAAACGCGGTCACGACCTGGCTCAGCGATAAGGGCGCATTGGACACCGCGCGCGATGCTGCAGAATCCTGCGTCAACACGCAGAAATCCGCGCTCGATTCCATTGTCGAGACCCTGTGCGACCGGCTAAATCTGAAGACCACCGGCGTTTAAGGGCAGAGCATCTGCCTGCCCCTTGGGATCACGCCGCTGGCATCCTTTGTTCAACGATTTCGGCCCACCAACTGCATCCTGCAGGGATGGCCTCATCGTTGAAGTTGTATTCAGGGTGATGCACTGCAGCGGTGTCCCCGTTGCCCACCAGAATATAAGCGCCGGGGCGTTCTTCGAGCATAAAGGCGAAATCCTCGCCGCCCATGATCAGCGGTGCCTGGTCACAATCGCCCGAGACGGACCGCGCCACCTGGGCTGCGAAATCGGTTTGATCATCACTGTTCACCATTACCGGATATCCCCGGTAATAGGTCACCTCAACCGCCCCTCCGAATGTGGCGGCCACGCCGTTGCAGATCTCGGTCACGCGCTTTTCGGCCATATCCCGCATCTCCCGGCTCATCGTGCGGACGGTGCCGCGCAGCTTTACAGTCTGCGGGATCACATTGAATGCGGTTGAAGAGGTTTCGAACGAGGTCACCGACACAACCACCTGATCCACCGGGTCAGCGTTTCGCGCCGCGATGGTCTGGAGCGCCAGAACCGCCTGCGCCGCCATCACCGTTGTATCCACGGTTTCATGCGGCTTGGCTGCGTGGCCGCCTTTGCCTTCAAAAACGATGTCGAACTGATCAGTAGCTGCGAAAAACGCGCCAGGACGGATGGCGAAACTGCCCACCGGACGGCCGGGCCAGTTATGCATTCCGTAGACTTCCTGAATGCCCCAGCGATCCATCATCCCGTCTTCACACATCTCACGACCACCGCCGCCGCCTTCTTCGGCAGGTTGGAAAATGACCACCACTGTCCCGTCAAAATTCCGCGTTTCCGAAAGGTATTTCGCCGCCCCCAACAACATCGCAGTATGACCATCATGGCCGCAGGCGTGCATCGCCCCATCGGTATTCGAGGCATAGTCCAATCCGGTCGTCTCATGGATCGGCAGCGCGTCCATATCGGCGCGCAGACCGATAACCTTGCCGGCCGTGTCCGCCTTGCCCTTGATCACCCCAACCACGCCGGTACGGCCAATTCCAGTGACCACCTCATCGCAGCCGAACTCTTTCAGCTTATCCGCGACCAACGCGCTAGTGCGGTAGGTTTCAAACAGGATCTCTGGGTTTTGGTGAATATCACGCCGCCATTCGGTGATTTCACCCTGCAGTTCCGCGAAGCGGTTTTTGATCGGCATCTGTATCTCCCAATATCATCATTCTTCGCTGTCACCGGGCCGCAACGCGCCGGACAACAGGACAATAAAAACGGCCAGCGGCAGCAAGGCCATGAATGCTAGACGCAATGTAAGCATCTCTGCCAGAAACCCAATAAGGGGCGGGCCAATCAACAACCCGCCATACCCTAATGTGGCCACGCTGGCGATGGCTTGACCAGGCGGGACATGCGGATCATTTGCCGCCCTGCTGAACGCAAGCGGCATGATCACTGCATATCCAAGCCCCATCAGTCCAAACCCAACCAGAGCAATCCCGGCATCATAGGCCGATACCACAGCCAGCACCCCCAAAGCGGCGCATACCCCTCCGAAACGGGCCGTCGCGGTTGGTCCGAACCGCGCGATCACGACACCACCCACCAGACGGAACGCGACCATTGTCACCGAAAAGACGGCATATCCCAGCGCCGCGACGCTTTCGGGTGCACCGGTCACATCCCGCAGGAAAATCGCGCTCCAGTCCGCGACGGCCCCTTCACCCAATGCCCCGCACAGGGCAATAAATCCGACAAGTATCAACGCACCCGACGGAAGTGCAAATATCGCCCCGCCCGCGGCCACAACACGGTGCGAATTCCACTGCACAAGGGACAGAGCCAGTGTCAGCCCAACTACGATGCCACCGGCCAGCAAAAAGTGCTGTGACACCGTCAGGCCCATCTGTATCGCACCAAATCCGCTCATCGCTCCCAGACCGGCCCCCAGGCTCCACATCGCGTGAAAAGACGACATAACGGGCCTGTCATAAGCGCGCTCAACCTCTGCTGCCCAGGCGTTCATCGCCACATCCATCGAGCCGTGGAAGGCCCCGAATACGAACAGGAAAAACGCCAATGCCCAAAAGCTTCCGGCAAAGGCCAGCAAGATAAGGGATGCGGTATAAAGAATGGCGATGATCCGTGTGATCACCACAGCCCCGAACCGATCTGTCAGACGTCCGGTAACCGGGAACGAACACACAGCCCCAGCCGCCATGAACAGCAAGCCGTAGCCAAGCGCTTCGTGCGACAGGTCCAGGTGATCCCTGACTGCGGGAATACGCGAGGCCCAGATCCCGAACAAAGCGCCGTTCAAAATGAACATGGCCGCCACGGCCCGCCAAGCGGCCATAATTCCGATCACGTATTTTCCTTTGCTCCGCGCCCGCCCCTGTCAGTTCTACAGCCTTGGGAAGGTTTAGCAAACGCGGATTAGGCCAACCGCTTTCGTATATGCCTGATACCCAGCCAGACACACAGGACAACCGGCAAGGTTGCCGCCGCGGTCAGCATCCCCTTGCTGATCCCGGTGGCGGTCAACGGGTACAACAGATAGCTGGCCAGTGAGACCGCATAATAGCTAATCGCCACCACGGAAAGCCCCTCGACTGTGTGCTGCAACCTCAGGGCCAGATCAGCACGGCGGTCCATACTTTCCAGCAATGCCTGATTCTGGGCGCTGCGTTCCACATCTACCCGGGTCCGCAGCAACTCACCCCCCCGGATCGCCCGGTCGGACAAGGTCTGCAGCCGACTTTCCGTGGCTTTCACAGTCCGAATTGCGGGCTCATACCTGCGCATCATGAAATCGGCAAAGGACTGACGGCCCTCGAACCTTTCCTCGCGCAATACCTCAATCCGTTGGTTCACGATGGCCTCATAGGCCCCGGTAGCCCCAAAGCGAAATGCGCATCGGGCAGAAAGCGTTTCCAATTCGATGGATGTAGACAGCAGATCCGGCAGTAGTTCGTCAGGATGCGCCGAGTTATCTGTCATCTGCCCCATAAGCCGGGTCAGCTTTCCATCCAGCTCTCCGATTTTCGGCATCAGTTGCTTGATGCGAGCAAAGCCCAACATGGACATGGCCTTGTAGGTTTCGATCTCGCACAGGCGCTGGATGATGCGTCCGGTTCGGCGCTGTCCTGTTCCCTTGGTCACGAAGAGCGCGAACCGCATATGCCCAGCCGGATCAATCCGAAAGTCACTGGCACAAATCGCAGCATCATCCAGCACGCGCGCAACCGCAAGGCTTTCGGGTTCGAACCATTCGGCCAGCGCGGCTTTTACCGCCTCATCATCTGGTCTTTCGGTCACCCGAACCATGGCCGAGGTTATCCTCTGGCCCGGGCTGGCCATCAGCCAATCAGGTGGGAAAGCCTCAAAATCAGCGGGGTTGAAGGCCCGGTCACTGACATTCCGGGTGATCGCCGTATAGGTCACAAATTCCGTGTGCTGCTCCCACTTGAGCCAGTGACGCCCGATCTGACCCGCGTAATGCGTCGCGTCCGGCTGCGGGTGCTGCGCACCGTGACGGTCCAGAAGATTGACCAGATGGGCAATGTCTTCGCTCCGGTCCCGCGCAACCGCCGCCACGGGTTTCTTGATGGCCAAAAACGCAACGGTGCATGGCGTCGAGGCCACGGGAAACGGGCGCGCATGCAGCTCGTTGGCCAGCGAATAGCGCAATGGATGATCGTCGATCGGCGTCATTGAATGCTCCGGCGTTGTCCGGCGCACTATACGACAGTTCAAAAATACATCAATTATCTTTTTATTTCAATAGCTTACATGGATACTACGGTATACAAACCCCTTATGTCATTGATTTGGCTGCCACAGTTCGATTGGGTTGCCCTCAGGGTCGTGAATACGTGCGAATTTTCCAACCTCGCTATCCCATTCCGGATTGGTCTCGACGGCAATGCCTGCGGCTTGCAACTGGGTCGTCATGGCAGACAGATCATCAACCCGAAAATTGATCATCCACTGCTGCTCGGCGCGGCCAAAATAATCGGTGTCCTGCGCAAACGGGGCAAAGACCGTATAGCCTTCGCGCTGTTTCCAGGGGACGGGATCGTAATGATGAACGCCAAGATGGGTCTCGTACCAATGCCGCTGCGCTTCCGGATCTCTGGCGCGAAAAAACACACCACCTATGCCGTTGACCTTTTCCATAGGGCACCTCCTTGTCTCTCTATAATAGCCCAAGGATACCACATTCCGCCCGCCTCATCTGGCCAGAAAAATCTTGGGGGCTTGGAGGCAAAGCCCCCAACATGACAAACAAGAAAAGGGCGCCCGAAGGCGCCCTTTGCATTTTGGTTAAGGCTTTAGATCAATCGATCATTGGCAGCAGCTTGTCCAGCGATTGTTTCGCGTCGCCATAGAACATGCGGGTGTTCTCTTTGAAGAACAGCGGGTTTTCGATGCCCGAATAGCCGGTGCCCTGACCACGCTTGGATACAAACACCTGCTTGGCCTTCCAGCATTCCAGAACCGGCATGCCGGCAATGGGGCTGTTGGGATCTTCTTGCGCCGCAGGGTTCACGATGTCGTTGGAGCCGATCACAATGGCAACATCCGTATCCGGGAAGTCGTCGTTGATCTCATCCATTTCCAGAACGATGTCATAGGGCACTTTGGCTTCCGCCAGCAGCACGTTCATATGACCCGGCAGACGACCGGCAACGGGGTGGATCGCAAAGCGTACGTTCTTGCCTTGCGCGCGCAGCTTGCGCACCAGCTCGGAAACCGATTGCTGCGCCTGCGCCACCGCCATGCCATAGCCCGGAATGATCACCACGCTGTCGGCGTCATTCAGGGCTGCGGCAACACCGTCGGCCTCGATTGCAATCTGCTCGCCTTCGACAGCCATCTGCTCACCTTGCGGACCACCAAAGCCACCCAGGATCACACTGACAAAGTGCCGGTTCATCGCCTTACACATGATGTAGGAGAGAATCGCACCGGACGAGCCCACAAGCGCACCGACCACGATCAGCAGGTCGTTGCCCAGCGAAAAGCCGATGGCCGCAGCCGCCCAGCCTGAATAGCTGTTCAGCATCGACACAACCACCGGCATGTCGGCACCGCCGATGCCCATGATCAGGTGATAACCAATAAACAAGGCGGCCAGCGTCATCAGGAACAGGGGCAGGAATCCGCCCGTGGACGTGTACCAAACCAGACAGATCAGCGAGAGCCCCGCCGCAGACGCATTCAGCGCGTGACCACCGGGCAGTTTGGTTGCCGTCGATGTAACCTTGCCAGCCAGCTTGCCATAAGCCACGACCGAACCGGTAAAGGTGATCGCGCCGATAAAGATGCCCAGGAACAGTTCCACGTGCAGGATTGCCAGCTCTGCCGCTGTCTTCTTGGCGATCAGCTTGGCAAACGCGCCCAGGTCGGAAAGGTCGACGTCTTTGGCGGCATCAACAACCGCAAAAACTTCGGCGACATTCTTGATTTCAAAATGCGCGTTGAAACCCACGAACACAGCCGCCAAACCAACCAGCGAATGCATCGCAGCCACAAGCTGTGGCATCTCGGTCATCTGGACGCGCTGCGCCACATATTGACCGATCAGACCACCACCTATGATCAGCAGCAATGACAGCAGCCACAAGCCCGAACCGGGGCCGACCAGCGTAGCGAAAACCGCCAGCGCCATACCGACGATGCCATACCAGACAGCGCGCTTGGCGCTTTCCTGGTTCGACAGGCCGCCAAGCGAGAGGATGAACAGAACAGCCGCAACAACGTAGGCGGCAGTGGTGAAGCCATAATCCATGTGCCCGGCCTCCTTAAGATTTCTGGAACATGGCAAGCATGCGCCGAGTTACGAGGAAGCCACCGAAGATGTTGATCCCGGCCATGAAAACGGACAGAGCCGCCAGCAGAATAACCAGAAACGACCCGGATCCGATCTGCATCACTGCGCCAACGATGATGATCGACGAGATCGCGTTGGTAATCGCCATAAGCGGTGTGTGCAGGCTGTGCGCGACGCCCCAGATCACCTGGAATCCCACGAAGATCGCCAGCACAAAGACGATGAAGTGCTGCATGAAGCTGGCCGGAGCAATCAGACCGATCAACAGCATTAGCGCACCGCCGATACCCAGCAAGGTGAACTGCTGTTTGGTTTGCGCCTTGAAGGCCGCAACTTCCTGCGCCTTTTTCTCCTCCGGGGTCAGCTCCCTGACCTCAGGCTTTTTCTGAGCGGCAATCGCCTGAACTTTCGGCGGCGGTGGCGGGAAGGTGATTTCACCTTCATGCGTCACGGTTGCGCCGCGGATCACGTCGTCTTCCATGTCATGGTTGATCTGACCGTCCTTTTCAGGCGTCAGGTCTGTCATCATGTGACGGATGTTGGTTGCGTAAAGCGACGAAGACTGTGCCGCCATCCGGCTTGGGAAATCGGTATAGCCGATGATGGTCACGCCATTATCGGTCACGATCTTCTCGTCAGCAACGGTCAGCTTGCAGTTGCCGCCTTTTTCCGCCGCAAGGTCCACGATCACCGAACCCGGTTTCATCGCTTCGACCATGTCCTTGGTCCAAAGCTCGGGCGCTTCGCGGTTGGGGATCAACGCGGTGGTGATCACGATGTCCATTTCCGGAGCAAGTTCGCGGAACTTGGCCAGCTGTGCCTCGCGGAATTCATCGGACTGAACACTCGCGTAACCGCCGGTTGCCGCGCCGTCCTGCTGGTCTTCTTCGAAGTCCAGATAGACGAATTCGGCGCCCATGGATTCAACCTGCTCCGCCACTTCGGGGCGTACGTCGAACGCATAGGTGATCGCACCCAGAGAGGTCGAGGTGCCAATGGCGGCCAGACCGGCCACACCGGCACCTACGATCAGAACCTTGGCAGGCGGTACTTTACCAGCAGCCGTCACCTGACCGGTGAAGAACCGGCCAAAGTTGTTACCCGCTTCGATCACCGCGCGGTAGCCCGCTATGTTGGCCATCGACGACAGAGCGTCCATCTTCTGGGCACGACTGATACGCGGCACCATTTCCATGGCGATCACGTTGGCGCCCTTGGACTTGGCGGCCTCCATGCCCTTTTCATTCCCTGCGGGGTTGAAGAACGAGATCAATGTCTTGCCCTTGGCAAGACGCTTCAGCTCGGTTTCATTTGGCTGACGTACCTTGGCGACGATGTCGGCGGCTTTCCACAGCGCCGCCGCGGTTCCGATAACCTCGACACCCGCCTCTTTATATGTGGCGTCCGAGAACCCGGCCGCAGCGCCGGCCCCTTTCTCGATCAGGCACTCATACCCGAGCTTTTGCAGTTGACGGGCTGAATCCGGAGTCATCGCGACCCGGTTCTCACCGTCAAATGTTTCCTTTGGCGTTCCAATCTTCAACGGCGCGTCCCCCTAATTTTCGGTCAGTTCGCAAGGATAGTTGGCATTCTATCTGAAGAACCAGTTTTAACTGCGCAAGATTATTTCGCAAGCGCAGCATTGTTACGTCGTGTAAAATCCCGTCCACATCAGATCCAGCGGCGGGTTTGCCTTTCATATCTGGCGAAATCCGTGCGAAAGGCACGGCGCATACGGTTTTCTTCCGGCACAATAAACCTGCGTTCCAAAATCCAGACAAAAACAGGCATCAACACCAAGGACAGCACCGCGTCGAAACGCAGAATCAAGCCGGCCAGAATAAGTACATCGCCAACGTAGATCGGATTGCGGCTGCGCTTGAAGATACCTGTTTGAACCAGACTCGATGGAGTTTCATGCGGCAGGACAGTTGTTCGATGTCGACGAAACTCGGCAATCGCCAGCACGACAAGAACGACGCCGCCCCCGATCAGAAGGCCGCTGAGCAGGTCGGTAAACCCGCTGGCCAGCGACAGGCCGAAGGACGCATAGTTCGCCTGCAGCCAGGCGAGAACAGCAAAGGCCACCAACCAAGCGGGCGGAATGTCGAGTTTGCGCTTCATGCTTGTTCCTCTGATCCTGCGGTATGGATGTCGCATTTGTCGGGGTATGTACCGCTTTGCATCCACGAAAGCAAAACCACAGTTGGTCGCATCTGTGCATTTTCGGCCGAACGCGTAGACACGGCAGAACTGATCAGATAGCCCTTTAGTCAGACATTTGTCAGAATTCTGCACAGGACCTCCATGACTGATTTCGCTGCAACCAAAGCCATGTTCGATCTGCCGAATGGAACCATTTATCTGGACGGCAACTCGCTTGGCCCATTGCCACGTGCTGCCGCCGAGCGGGTGAGTGGAATGATGACACACGAATGGGGTCAAATGCTGATCACCGGTTGGAACAAGGCCGGGTGGATGGGGCTTCCGACCGGGCTTGGCGACCGTATCGGACGGTTGATCGGTGCGGAACCGGGTACCATCGTGACCGGCGATACCCTGTCGATCAAGGTCTATCAGGCTGTTGCCTCGGCGCTGGAGCTTTGCCCCGACCGCAAGGTTGTGCTGTCTGATAACGGCAATTTCCCTTCGGACCTTTATATGGTCGACGGTCTGCTGCGTACACTCGGATCGGAATACGAATTACGGGTGGTCGCACCCGAGGATGTTGCCGAAAACATCACCAAAGACGTCGCGGTTCTGATGCTGACCGAGGTCGATTACCGGTCTGGCCGGATCCATGACATGAAGGCGCTGACGGAACAGGCCCATGCGAACGGCACAATAACCGTTTGGGATTTGGCCCATTCCGCAGGGGCGATCCCGGTTGAGCTGTCCAGCTGCAATGCGGATTTTGCCGTTGGCTGCAGCTATAAGTATCTGAACGGAGGCCCTGGCGCGCCGGCGTTCATCTATGTGGCGCCCCGCCATGCGGATCGCGTGCGCCCTGCATTATCCGGGTGGCTGGGCCATGAAGCCCCGTTCACGTTCGATCTGGATTACCGCCCCGGGCAGGGTATCGAGCGGATGCGTGTCGGCACACCTCCGATCATCCAGATGACCGCGCTGTCTGCGGCGATGGACATCTGGGACATGGCCAACATCAAGGACGTACGCGCCAAGTCAATCGAACTGACCGAGCTGTTTATTTCGGGCGTCGAGGCCAACTGCCCTGACCTGAAACTGGCCAGCCCCCGCGACCCTGCGCAGCGTGGCAGTCAGGTTTCATTCCGTTTCGCCGATGGCTATGCCGCAATGCAGGCCTTGATCGCGCGCGGCGTGATCGGTGATTTCCGCGCCCCGGACATCATGCGCTTTGGGTTCACCCCGCTCTATATCGATGAGCAGGATGTAAACGGCGCGGTGGACATTCTGGCCGACATCATGACCAACCGGTTATGGGACGCACCGGAATACAAAGTCAGACAGCGGGTTACCTGATTTCCAACGCTGCACCAATCATGGCGGCAAGGTTCGAGTTCATCCGGTCGAATTCTTGAAAATCCGTCGCGCTGATTTTGTTTCCCCGCAGCGCAGAGGCAATGGTCTCCGCAGTTTCTCTTGCGCCATCAAACAAACGGGCACGATCATTCGACGCTTCTTTCTGTAGCCACCCGGTATATAAAGATTGCAGCCGGGCCTCGCCCTGCGTGATGATATCCGAGGCCAGCGACTTTCCTGCATCTAACAGTTCCATCCCGTGTGGAGAGGACATGATCTGAGCCATACCATCGGTCTGCACGTGGATTGCCTGGCCGATGATCTGCGAAACCGAGCCGTCTGCCTGCAGGGCTTTCGCAACGGCTTCGATCTTCTCCTCATAGTGCAACTCGGTGAGTCTGCGCAGGATCGCCTCTTTGTTGTCGAAATACAGATACAATGCCGGGCGCGAGATCCCCACGCCCTTTGCGATTTCATCCATCGACGTCTTTTTAAAGCCGTAAGCCGCGAATGCCTTACGCGCCGAATCCAGTATGGCAAGGCACTTTGCGTCTAGCACGAAATCTCTCATCTGTACCTTTTGACACTTTTCACTCAATTTGTCAGTTGACACTCTGACACTCACACCCATTTATGTCAGAACGTCACTAAATGCCAAGAGGGAGACGCAGCTATGACGGCCAGCTTAAAGATAAATGGGACGTCATATGAGGTCGATCTACCCGAGGATGTCCCCCTTTTATGGGTTCTGCGCGACGAGATCGGACTGACCGGCACCAAGTTTGGCTGCGGGGTTGCGGCATGCGGCGCCTGTACCGTTCATATAGACGGAGAAGCCGTGCGCTCTTGCCAGGTTGCCTTGTCCGATGTCTGGGGTGACGTCACCACAATCGAAGGTCTGGGCAGCCCGGACGCGATGGCCAAGATACAGCGGGCCTGGGTTGACCATCAGGTTGCGCAATGCGGTTATTGCCAATCGGGTCAGGTCATGCAAGCCGCCACGCTATTGGCCGAGAACCCCAGCCCCACGGATCAGGACATAGACGATGCGATGCAGGGCAATCTGTGCCGCTGCGGCACCTATCCCCGTATCCGTGCCGCGATCCATGACGCAGCCTCCAGACTGAAGGAGGCATAAGCGATGGCTTCCGTAGGAAAAATTCTTCGCCGCACGTTTCTTATCGGCTCAGCCGCCATTGTTGGCGGCGTCGCGTTTGGCGCCTATTATGTCAGCCGCCCGGCAGCCAACCCGCTGAAGCCTGGTGATGGGGAAACCGCGCTTAGCCCGTTCATCCTGATTGATCAGCAGGGCGTTACCCTGTTCGCGCCACGTGCCGAGATGGGACAGGGCGTAATGACCACTTGGGCAGCCCTGATTGCCGAAGAACTGGACGTCGAATTGGACGATATCCGGGTCCTTCATGGGCCTGCGGCAGCCGCCTATTACAACTCGGCCATTTTGGGTGAGAGCCTGCCGAACAAGGGATATGACATCTCGAACTTCCAGCACAATCTAGCACAATCGCTAGGCGTTCTGGGCAAGGTTGTCAGCCTGCAGGTCACCGGCGGATCGACCTCGATGCGCGACGGGTTCGAACGTATGCGCGAGGCAGGGGCCACCGCCCGCGAAACACTGAAACAAGCCGCTGCTGATCGTCTGGGCGTGGGGCGTGACCAGTTGAAGACCGAAAACGGCGCCGTGATCGCGCCGGACGGGACGCGCATTCCCTATACCGAACTGGCTGAGGCCGCCGGACAGATCGAGCCCATGCAGGTCGAGCTGCGCGATCCCTCAGACTGGCGTTTGCTGGGACAGAATCTGCCACGAGTCGACATGGTTGGAAAATCCACGGGCACGGCCGAGTTTGGCATCGACGTGCGCCCCGAAGGTCTGAAATTCGCCTCGGTCCGGATGAACCCGAAACTAGGCGGTGCGATGAACGGCTTTGACGCCAGCGCTGCGGAATCCATGCCCGGCGTGGAAAAGGTGGTCGATCTGGGCAACGGCGTGGCGATTATTGCCAATAACACCTGGCTGGCCATTCAAGCGGTTGAGGCCATAGACGTCGATTGGGCCGACGCCCCATACCCGCCGGATACTGACGGTATATTCGCAAAAATTGCCGAGGCGTTTGACGACTCGCCAAATTCGACCATGCGTGACGATGGCGATGTTGAAACCTTGCCCGAAGGGGCCACCGAAATCACCGCTGAATATCAGGTACCCTATCTGGCGCATTCCACGATGGAGCCCATGAACGCCACCGCGCTGTTCACTGGTTCCAGGCTCGAGCTGTGGTGTGGCAACCAGGCGCCGACTTTCCTTCTGACCCGCGCTGCAAACACGGCGAATCTGGATAAAGAAGCGGTCGAGATTCACACCACCTATCTTGGGGGCGGATTTGGTCGTCGTGGAGAGCTGGATTTCATCGAAATCGCAACCAAAGTTGCCATGGCCATGCCCAATACTCCGGTCCAGACCACCTGGAGCCGCGAGGAGGACATGCGCCATGACTTCTACCGACCCGGTGCACTGGCGCGGATGCGTGGCGCAGTCAAAGACGGCAAGGCGGTTTTGATCGACGCCAGAGTTGCATCGCAATCCTGCACGCAACAGGCCGTGGAACGCATATCGGGCCTGCCCGGCGCTGGCCCCGACAAGGTCCTGGTCGAAGGTCTTTTTAACCAGCCCTATGCCGTGCCGAACTACCGCGTCAGCGGCCACATCGCCGATCTGGATGTACCTGTGGGGTTCTGGCGCTCTGTCGGCAACAGCCATAACGGGTTCTTCCACGAGACATTCATGGACGAGCTGGCCCTGGTCGCCGGTCGCGATCCGCTGGAATTCCGACTTGAGCTGGCCCAAACCGAACACGCGCCCTCAGCTGCGGTCCTGCAAGCCGTCAAGGAAATGTCAGGTTGGACGGGTGAAACGCCTGCCGGTGTTGGTCGTGGCGTAGCAATGACCTACAGCTTTGGCACCCCGGTAGCGCAGGTGATCGAGGTGGTCGATGAGGACGGCACCATTCGCATCGCAAAGGCGTGGATTGCCTGCGATGTGGGTCTTGCTTTGGATCCGGGAACGGTCGAAGCGCAGATGTTCGGTGGCATGATCTATGGCCTGTCAGCAGCCGTGATGGGCGAGATCACCTTCGCCGACGGTGAGGTCGAGCAATATAACTTCCCCGACTATGACGCGCTGCGGATGCATAATGCCCCGGTGACCGAGGTCCGCATTCTGGAAACCAATCGCCATCTGGGTGGTGTGGGCGAGCCGGGGACGCCTCCGTCGATGCCAGCACTTGGCAACGCCCTGTTCGACCTTACCGGCAAGCGCGCCCGCAGCTTGCCGTTGATCAACCAATTCGATCTGCTGGTTTGATAGCAAAGCGCCGGTCCCTTCAATCAGGGCCGGCGCAGGGACTCAGGCGGTTTGTTTAACCAATCCCGATCGCACTCCTGCGGACCAGTCGCGTGCCGCATCGCCAAACGCCTCAAAGAGCGGCCGCGAGACAGGGTCATTGACCGCGTCCCATTCCGGGTGCCATTGCACCGACAGCGTGAAACCGGGCGCGTCCTGCACATAAATCGCCTCGGGCGTGCCGTCTGGTGCAGCGCCGTCAATCACAATGCGATGTCCAACCGTTTTGATCCCCTGCCCGTGCAGCGTGTTGGTCATCACCTCGGCAGCGCCCATCAACCGATGAAACACGCCCCCCTCGGTCAGGTTGACCACATGGCGTAGGGCAAATTTCTCTTCCAAGGTGCCGTCGGGGGGCATCCGATGGTTCATGCGCCCCGGCAGATCGCGGATTTCTGGATAAAGCGTTCCGCCCATGGCCACGTTGACCTCCTGAAAGCCGCGGCAGATGCCGAAAAAGGGCTGTCCTCTTTCGACACAGGCCCGCACCAAGGGTAACGTGATCGCATCGCGCGCCCGGTCGAAATCGCCATGCGCGTCGGTCGCAGGTTCGCCATATTCCTCGGGGTGAACATTGGGACGCCCCCCTGTCAGCAGGAAACCATCACAGACCTCAAGCAGTTCCTCGACACAGACATACCGCGGGTCGGCAGGGATCAGCATCGGCAAGCAACCCGAGACATTGGCCACGGCGTCCGAGTTCATCGTGCCGCCGGCATGAGTCGGATATTGATCGTTCATCAAATATGAATTGCCGATGATACCGACGACAGGTCGAGCCATTATTCTTTCCTAGTTCTTTCCGCACGTTCCGGGAAAGGTATCGACAGGGTCACAGGCGCGCAATAGCACATAGCCTGTGTGTCAGCGCAAGTCTCTGTTCACCCCTGCACAACAAGGGGCCTGATCGGACCACCGCCGAATAGGCCCTATTCGCTTTGCGCGCCGCTTGTGCCTCGTAAAGATCGGAGAGCCTTTGCCGGCTCTCCGAGTTCACCAAAGGTCAAATTTCGCCAGTCAGCCCGGCCGCTTCGATCCCGGCCATGGCAGCGATGGCGTCGTTATCCGACGTGTCGCCGGTCACACCGACTGCGCCGATTACGGCACCTTTTCGGTCACGTAGCAGAACACCACCCGGAACCGGCACGACCTGACCGCCATAAACACCGTTTACGGCGGCCATGAAATAGGCCTGCGCCTCGGCGCGTTGCATCTGGGCTGTGCCCGCCATCCCCAGCATGACCGAGCCATAGGCCTTGCCCTGCGCAATCGCAAAACGACCAGGGGCAGCACCGTCTTCACGCTCAAACGCGATGACGTGGCCACCAGCATCAAGAACGATGACCGAGAGGGGTTTCAGCCCCAACTCGCGCCCTTTTTCAAGGGCTTTGCGGATAAGGGTACGGGCTTTGCGCAAAGAAATTACCATATTCGATCCAGTCATTTCTGTTGGGTTAAAGGCTGGCTTTCATCTCCAGTCGGCGGGCGTGCAGGACAGGTTCGGTATAACCCGAAGGCTGAACACGGCCTTTGAAAACCAAATCACAGGCCGCCTGGAAGGCGATCCCGTCGAAACCGGGAGCCATTGGGCGATACGCCGGATCGCTATCATTCTGCCGATCGACCACCACGGCCATTTTCCGCATCGCGGCCATGACTTGCGCCTCATCGACAGTGCCATGATGCAGCCAGTTGGCCAAGGCCTGAGACGAAATCCGGCAGGTGGCACGGTCTTCCATCAGGCCAACATCATTGATGTCCGGCACTTTCGAACAGCCAACGCCTTGATCGACCCAGCGAACCACATAGCCCAGGATGCCTTGCGCGTTGTTTTCGATCTCACGCGCAATCTCATCATCGCTGAGGTTGCGGCCGCCCAGCAAAGGCACGGTCAGCAGATCATCCAGCGTACCACGTGCGCCACCGGCAGCCAATTCGTCCTGGCGCTCTAGGACGTTGACCTTATGATAATGTGTTGCATGCAGAGTCGCGGCAGTCGGCGACGGCACCCAGGCGCAAGTTGCGCCCGATTTCGGGTGACCGATCTTGGCGTCCAGCATGTCACCCATACGGTCGGGCATCGCCCACATGCCTTTGCCTATCTGTGCCTTGCCCTTCAAGCCACATGCCAGACCGATATCAACATTGCGATCTTCATAAGACGCAATCCACGGCGTGTTCTTGATGTCGCCCTTGGGCAGCATTGGTCCTGCCTCCATCGAGGTGTGGATCTCATCCCCGGTCCGGTCCAGAAAGCCGGTGTTGATGAAGGCCACGCGCGATTTGGCGGCGCGGATACATTCCTTGAGGTTCGCCGAGGTGCGGCGCTCTTCATCCATAATACCGAGCTTTACGGTATTCCGCGGCAGGCCGAGGATGTCCTCAACCATATCGAAAATTTCGACGGCAAAGGCGACCTCTTCGGGGCCGTGCATCTTGGGCTTTACCACGTAGACTGAACCAGTGACCGAGTTGCCGCCATCGCGCTGCAGGTCGTGCATCGCAATCAGAGTGGTGCACAGCGCGTCCATCAGACCTTCGCCGATCTCGCGCCCTTCGGCATCCAGAACGGCGGGGTTGGTCATCAGGTGCCCCACATTGCGGACCAGCATCAGCGACCGGCCCTTAAGAACACCAGCGCCACCGTCCGCCGCGGTAAAGGTCAGGTCATCGGCCAGTTTGCGTGTAAAAGTCGTGCCGCCTTTGCTGACCTCTTCGGTCAGATCACCCTTCATCAGGCCCAGCCAGTTGCCATAGGCAACCACCTTGTCCTCGGCATCCACACAGGCGACTGAATCTTCGCAGTCCATGATCGTCGACAGCGCCGATTCAAGATGCACGTCAGCAATACCGGCCGGGTCGGTGGCGCCAATGGTGCTGGAAGCGTCAATCACGACTTTGACATGCAGACCGTTGTTCTTCAGCAGAACAAAGTCCGGGTTTTCAGCGGCACCGCCAAAACCCACAAACTGCGCTGGATCTGCCAGCGCGGGCACCAGAACCCCATTTTCAACGCGCAGTTCTGACATTTCAGCCCACGATCCGCTGGCCAGCGGGGCGGCATCGTCCAGAAACGCTTTGGCCCAAGCAATCACGCGTGCTCCGCGCGCATCATCATAACCACCACCGACGGGAAGATCGCCCATCGCATCGGTGCCATAAAGCGAGTCATACAAGCTGCCCCAGCGCGCATTGGCAGCGTTCAGTGCAAAACGCGCATTGGTAATAGGAACCACCAGCTGAGGACCGGGAATCAACGCGATCTCGGGATCGACATTGTCGGTTTCGATCTGAAAATCCCCGCCTTCAGCCACCAAATAGCCGATCTCGCGCAGGAAATCCTGATAGGCGACAGCATTATGCGGCTGGCCATTGTTTTCCAGATGCCAGGCATCGACGCGCCCCTGGATATCGGCCCGCTTTGCCAAAAGTGTACGGTTCTTTGGACCCAACTCGAGAACCATCTGCGCAAGCCCGTTCCAGAAGGTGTCAGCCGCAACGCCTGTTCCAGACAGAGCATGCCCTTCTATGAATTCGGTCAGAATCCCGTCGACCTTGAGTCCGCTCCGCATCTGTCTGCTGCTCATGCCACATTCCCTCGTATGTACGCCGTTGTATACAGGCCCCAATTAGGGCGGATATTTCCGATAGGCAACATGTCTTGGTCAGTTTGGGTCTTTGGTCGTCAGGCCACGTCGACATCGACAGATGCTTATCGCCTATTGAGCAAGCTTACTTGCACCGCTTGCAGCCCATCGCAGCAACCCATAACGTCGCGCCTGATACCAACCCATTCGAGGCCACCGATGCGCGACGCAGCCCCCACGACGATCTATCTGAAAGACTACACACCGTTTGGTTATCTGGTGGACAGCGTACATCTGACCTTTGATCTGGCCCCAAATGCGACCCGAGTGACTTCGCGCATCGCCTTCCGGCCCAATCCTGATGCCTTAGACCGTCAGTTTTTCCTGCATGGTGAGCAACTGAAACTGATCCGTGCTACTGTTGACGGGGTTGAGATCACTCCAGACGTCACAGAGACCGGTCTGACGGCGGTTGTTCCCGACGCGGCATTTGTCTGGGAAGCCGAGGTCGAAATCGACCCAGGCAACAACACTGCGCTTGAGGGGCTCTACATGTCGAACGGCATGTATTGCACCCAATGCGAGGCCGAGGGGTTTCGCAAGATCACCTTCTATCCCGACCGGCCCGACGTGATGTCGATCTTCACCGTACGCATTAATGGCGCGTTGCCGGTTCTGCTGTCGAACGGCAACCCGACCGGCAAGGGGGATGGTTGGGCCGAATGGAATGACCCCTGGCCTAAACCCGCCTATCTGTTCGCCCTTGTCGCAGGCGACCTGATTACACATCCCGGTCAGTTCACAACCAAATCGGGCCGCGAGGTTGAACTGAACCTGTGGGTGCGCCCGGGCGATGAGGGAAAATGCGCCTTCGGTATGGAGGCGCTGAAGAAGTCGATGAAATGGGACGAGGACGTCTATGGCCGCGAATACGACCTGGATGTCTTTAACATCGTCGCCGTCGATGATTTCAACATGGGGGCGATGGAAAACAAGGGTCTGAACATTTTCAACTCGTCCGCCGTGCTGGCCAGCCCTGAGACATCCACCGATATGAATTTCGAACGGATCGAGGCGATCATCGCGCATGAGTATTTCCACAACTGGACTGGCAACCGCATCACCTGCCGCGACTGGTTTCAGCTGTGCTTGAAAGAGGGTCTGACAGTGTACCGCGATGCGCAGTTCACCTCGGACATGCGCTCGGCCCCGGTCAAACGTATCCACGATGCCATCGACCTGCGGGCGCGCCAGTTCGCCGAGGATAACGGCCCGCTTTCACATCCGGTAAGGCCAGAGAGCTTTCAAGAGATCAACAACTTCTACACCGCGACGGTCTACGAAAAAGGCGCCGAGGTGATCGGCATGCTGAAACGTCTGGTGGGTGACGAGGCCTATGCGCAGGCGCTGGAGCTGTATTTTGATCGGCATGACGGTCAGGCCTGCACCATCGAGGACTGGATCAAGGTGTTTGAGGACACCACAGGTCGCGACCTGACCCAGTTCAAACGCTGGTACAGCCAATCTGGCACCCCGCGCGTATCGGTGACCGAAGAATGGACTGATGGCATCTACACCTTGACGCTGAGACAGCGCACCGACCCGACCCCCGGACAGTCAGAAAAACTGCCGCAGGTTATCCCCGTCGCGGTCGGGCTGATCGGCGCGAACGGGGATGAAACCATGCCCACAACCATACTGGAGTTCACGCAGGAAACCCAAAGCTTTGCTTTCGAATACACAGTAGAAGGCTGGCGCTTGCAGGGTTGCGAAGGACCGGAACGCGTGTCCGGTGCCAATCCGCCCAAACCCACGGCCTCAATCCTGCGCGATTTCTCGGCCCCCGTGATTCTGGAACATGACCAGAGCAGCGCTGAGCGAGCTTTTTTGCTGGCTCATGACAGCGACCCGTTCAACCGCTGGCAAGCAGGGCGATCTTTAGCCGAAGACACGCTGATCAAGATGATCTTGACGGATGCGGCACCGGAAACGGATTATCTCGATGGCATCCTCGCCGTATTGCGCGACAGCGATCTTGACCCGTCTTATCGCGCCTTGATGCTGGGGTTGCCGTCCCAATCTGAACTTGCTGCGATGATGCATGAACAGGGTGTCACGCCCGACCCGATGGCCATTTGGACGGCTGTTGAAACGCTGCGGCAGGTAACGGCCCAGCACGTTCAGGATCTGCTGCCCCGCCTGCACAGCGAAACCAGCATCGAAGCCCCCTTTAGCCCGGACGCAGAACAAGCTGGCCAGCGGGCTCTGGGTGGGGCCGCACTGGCGTTGACCTCACGGCTGGACGGGGGTGCAAAAGCGGCCGAGGATTATCAGCGCGCCGATAACATGACCCTTCAGCTTTCGGCTTTGTCCTGCCTGTTGCGTGCGGGCAAAGGGGAACAGGAACTGAACGCGTTTTATGACCGGTGGCAAGATGACCGGCTGGTGATGGACAAATGGTTCGGCCTGCAGGTGGCGATGTCAGCCCCGGCAGAGACTGCAGATATCGTAAGCCACCTGACCGGGCATCCGGATTTCAACTGGAAGAACCCGAACCGTTTCCGGGCTGTTCTAGGGGCATTGGCGACGAATCACGCCGGTTTCCACCGTGCTGATGGAGCTGGTTATTCTCTGCTGGCGGACTGGCTGATCAAACTGGATCCGGTCAATCCGCAGACCACGGCGCGGATGTGTTCGGCATTCCAGACGTGGAAGCGGTATGACGCAGATCGCCAGGCCCTTATCCGCAACCAGCTGACCCGCATCGCCGAAACGCCAGACCTTTCACGGGACACGACCGAAATGGTGACGCGCATCCTGAACGCATGACCCCCTATTCCTATACACGGCATAACAGGTCACCGCAGGTCATCGCAATTCTACTGTCGGTCTATGCCGCGCTGGCTGTGTTGGTCATCGCCTTTGATGCCGTCTGGTGGCTGATTGGCCTGCTGGCCCTGTTCACCCTACCCGCATTATGGGACTTTGCACAAAACACCCGTTCGGGGCTCCGGCTGGATCAGGATGGGCTGCGGTGGTTCTCGGGGCGGCGCGAGGCTGGCGTAAGATTGAGCGAAATCGACCATGTGCGCCTGGATACACGCTGGGATTTCTCGGTGCGCATGTCGCTGGTGCTGACCTCGGAAAAGCGGATTCGCCTGCCTGATGAGTCGACCCCTCCGCATAAGGAACTCGAGTCCCGCCTGAAAGAGGCTGGCCTAAAGGTTGAACGGCATCATTTCGGCCCATTTTGAAACGATCCCGAGTCTCAGGGCGCATTGACCGGAACAAAGCGACAATAAGACGGTTGTAGCTTGAATTTGAGCCAAATAGAGGCCAGTCTCTAAAGCTAGGTTACGATTTTTTTTTGTTTCGAGTGTAAGCATGTTCCGGTTTCTGATGGCCCAAAAGGCCCGCGTTCCACATCCATCCTTGAAAATTGCGTCAGATTTCGACGCCGCCGATGCAGTGCTGGCCGCTGCTCTGCCAGATCAGGGTTCGGTAAATATCCCCGTCGCAAATGTCTCGGCCGATGAACTGATCGGTCAGGACGTCATCGAACTTGGCCGCGATCTGGCCCGCCAGGATCGGTGGGCAGACCTTTCTGCAAAGATGCGTGCCGCCGATGACGCGCGCGAAACTGCGCCCGATGGGATGCCAATCGCGGATTTGCTGGCATTCGGCGCTCGGTCCGATGTAGTGCTGGCGGTCGAACACGCTCTGTCCGATTATCGGGCATTGTCAGACTATGATCTTCTTGGCGGAATTTCTGAGCTTGAGGATGAAATGCGGGCGCATGAGGATGATCCGATGATCGCCCTTGTTGTGGCTATGGCGCATATTGACCTGGCCTGGGCGTGGCGCGGCACTGCGACAAACGCAGTTCTTCCCCCCTTGCACCGGTCTCGCTGCACCGCCCATTTCGACCGCGCGGCCGATATCCTGCCAAAATGCCGCGAAGCCGCGCCCAACAATGCGCTGGTTGCGGCTGTTGGCTGTGCTCTGCTGGCAGGTCAGCGCAAGTCCAATCTGCGCGTGGCTGATCAGTATGAACAGTTGATTACGTTGGACCCGCATAACCAACGCCATATGCGTGCAATGGGCACTCATCTGCTGCCACGCTGGTTCGGCAGCTATGAAGAGCTTGAGGTTCAGGCCCTGCGCAATGCAACCCGTACCCATGACCTTTGGGGCGCCGGTGGCTACACTTGGGTCCAGTTTGATGCCATCGCCCTAGACGACGAAGCCTGCGCACGACTGGATATCGAATATTTCCTGCAGGGTTTGCACGATATACTGCGCAACCGCCCCGACCAGCAGATGGTCAATATGCTGGCTGCCTATTGTGCGATAACCATCCAGAACGGCCTTGGGGGGAATGAAAAGGCCGACGCGGTGCGCGCTCAGATCCACGACGCGGCCAACTGGCTGATCCGTGATCACCTGACCGAACTGCATCCGCTGATCTGGGCCCATGCGGCACAAGGGTTCAATAACTCGGTCCGCATCAACTCGCCCGAACGGTTTGCAGCCCGCGGGCACCGCGATGCGTTGCGGGCAATCGGCGACCTGTTTCGCGAGGAACTGCGCAGCGGCATGGATGTGACCTTTACTCCGACAGGGTTGCACCTGTCCGGACACTGATTCCCCCTTGCCCCTTTGGCGCGCCGGGCCTAATACGCAGGCTTAGACTTCTGCGGAAATGAGGCGCGCCATGCTCGACCTGACATACGAAATGCCTAAGCCCAAAACCATTGCCGGGGCCAAGCACGATTGGGAACTGGTAATCGGGATGGAGGTGCATGCGCAGGTCTCGTCCAATGCCAAGCTGTTCTCTGGCGCGTCGACCCAATTCGGGGCCGAGCCGAACTCGAACGTGGCCTTTGTGGACGCGGCAATGCCGGGAATGCTGCCGGTGATCAACGAATATTGCGTCGAACAGACCGTGCGCACCGGGTTGGGCCTGAAAGCCGATATCAACCTGAAATCGGCTTTTGACCGCAAGAATTATTTCTACCCCGACCTTCCGCAGGGTTATCAGATTTCCCAGCTTTATCAGCCTATTGTCGGCGAAGGTGAAGTGCTGGTCGAGATGGGTGACGGCACCGCGCGCATGGTGCGGATCGAACGCATCCACATGGAGCAGGACGCAGGCAAATCAATCCACGACATGGACCCGCATATGTCCTTCGTCGACCTGAACCGAACCGGTGTTTGCCTGATGGAGATCGTCAGCCGCCCCGACATTCGCGGCCCGGAAGAGGCCGCCGCCTATATCGCCAAGTTGCGTCAGATCCTGCGCTATTTGGGCACCTGTGACGGCAACATGCAGAACGGCAATTTGCGGGCAGACGTGAACGTCTCGATCTGTTTGCCGGGGGCCTATGAAAAGTATCAGGAAACACAGGATTTCTCGCATCTGGGCACCCGTTGTGAGATCAAGAACATGAACTCGATGCGCTTCATCCAGCAAGCCATTGAGGTCGAAGCCCGCCGCCAGATCGCGATCGTCGAAGGTGGTGGCAAGGTCGATCAGGAAACCCGCCTGTATGACCCGGACAAGGGCGAGACGCGTTCGATGCGGTCCAAGGAAGAAGCGCATGACTATCGCTACTTCCCTGACCCTGACCTGCTGCCGCTAGAGATCGAGCAGGCCTGGGTTGACGACATCGCCGCCAACCTGCCCGAGCTGCCTGACGATAAAAAAGCGCGTTTTATCAGCACGTTCGGACTGACGGACTATGACGCATCGGTGCTGACTGCTGATGTTGAATCGGCTGCCTATTTCGAAGAGGTCGCGCAGGGTCGCAATGGCAAACTGGCTGCAAACTGGGTCATTAACGAACTGTTTGGCCGCCTGAAAAAGGAAGATCACGAGATCACCGACTCGCCGGTTTCACCTGCACAGCTTGGCGGCATCATCGACCTGATTTCCTCGGACGCGATCTCGGGCAAGATCGCCAAGGACCTGTTCGAAATCGTCTATACCGAAGGCGGAGATCCGGCGCAGATCGTCGAAGACCGCGGCATGAAGCAGGTGACGGACACGGGCGCGATCGAGGCCGCTTTGGACGAGATCATAGCCGCCAATCCGGCACAGGTCGAGAAGGCCAAGGTAAACCCGAAACTGGCCGGCTGGTTCGTTGGTCAGGTGATGAAGGCGACTGGTGGCAAGGCCAATCCCAAGGCCGTCAACGAGCTGATTGCCAAGAAACTGGGATCGTAGATCTTTCGGTTTTACTGATTTCGGCGGCGGGACTTTAGCCTTTGCGCAAAGTCCCGCCGCTTGTCATTTGTGGCACCAGGCCCGCACCAGCAGATGTGCCGGAATTCGCCCGCCGCGCTATGATGACTTTCCCATTGTGATCAACCTGCTAGATTACCCGGAACTTACAGGTAGGAATTCCGATGCCCCGCTACGAATACAAAGTTGTCCCTTCCCCCCAAAAGTCTGCCAAGACCAAGGGTGAAAAGTCAGCCGAGGGACGTTTCGCTGCTTCTATTGAACAGGTGCTAAACCAGATGGGGCAGGATGGCTGGGAATATCAACGCGCCGAGTTGTTGCCCAGCGAGGAACGCTCCGGCCTGACCGGCAGCACCGTGAACTGGCGCAATGTCCTGATATTTCGCCGTGAAATTGATATGCCTGTTGCCCCGACACCTGGCCCGACCGAAACGAAGGATGGCGTTGCTCTTGCTCAACCTGTTCCTGGTCCCGATACCGTTCAGGCCCCGGCCCCCATTGCAGAACAGGCCAAAGAGCCGCCTTTGTCGCTGAAAGGTGCTGAAACAGAAAAATCGGAAGACGAAACTGCAGAGACTGAAGGTCAAAAAACCTGATTGCCCTAACCGGGCCTGTCAAAAAAAACGGCTGTCAGGAGTAGCGTTTTGAATCTCAGCTCGTGACGTCGCGAATTAGCGTGTCCCATTGGGCAAAGACCTGATCTGGGGACAGATCGGCCTTTAGCGTAGGTGACACCTTGGACATCTGCGCCCTGAGGTCGGGTTCATGGATCAGCTTCAGCACTGCCTGTTCCAAACCACTGACATCGTTGACGGGAACCAGATATCCGTTCCGTCCGTTTTGAATGAACTCTGACGGACCGTAATCGCAATCGAAAGACACGACCGGTATCCCGCTGACCGCCGCCTCAGCGACGACATTGTGAAACCCTTCGAACCGCGAGGTGGCTACCAGAATGTCCGCACGCTGCGCCCATTCCCCGACCTCGATCGTATTGCCGGGCAGCCGAGCAACCGACTGTAGCCCCAGATCATCGCGCAGTTTCTGCAGATTTTCCCGCTCGCTGCCCTCACCATAGATAATCAACCTGGTATCTGGAGCTTGGGAATGAATGCGCTGCATCGCCTGCAGCAACATGTCGAACCCCTTTTGCCGAACGAGGCGGCCAACCGCGACCAGTTGCACACCCTGCCTCGTGCCAGAGGATTCAACTCGCTCAAAGGGGAGGATCGGGTTCGGAATAACCATCCCCTTCTTGCGCAAAGTGAAGGGAAGATCCGCCAATCCGCGATGTGTCAGCCCGACAACCTTTGCTGCCTTTATCCCCGCAATCCCTTGAAGCGGTGCCCAAAGGGGATGTGCGTCCTGTCGCAGCGGATTATTGCGTTCAGAAATGATAACGGGAATCCCGGTTCCAACGCTTGCCAGAAGAGTCTGAACATTCACCTTGGTCAGGAATGAGATTACAACGTCCGGTCGGAATTTCTTTATGACAGAGCGGATATGCGTAATACGTGACGCCTGTCCCGTCGCCTTTTCTGCAACGCTGAGTTCAACATCGAGATGCATCGGGAAATAGGGACCATCGGTCGGCATCTGAAAACCGGTAACGTGAACAGCACAACCGCGCCGGGCAAAATGCCCTGAAAGCATGGCTATTACTTTCTCTGCCCCCCCAGGCCCAAATCCAGCCTGCACAAAAAGAACTCTCAAAACCAAATACCTGAAAAACATCCCGTCAATTGAGGGTAGATTAGGGCCCGCGTTCGAGCAACTGTTATGCATGGAATGTTTTCACATTCAGACTGAATTTCCTGATTTGTTGCCATCACTGCAAGAAACCGGTCGAAATCACCAAAACACCGAAAAATTACCGGCCGGCTTTCACCTATCCAACCCGCGACCCTGTGCCAATCTCTGAACGATCACGGCAAAACCCGCGAATTGTCTTCGCTGCAGGGGTGCGACCGTTCCGGGCCGCGTTACAAAAGCCTGCCTAAACACCGATATCCAATGCCAAAGCATGGATCCGCGGCACGATATCTCCAAGCGCTTTGTGCACTGCGCGGTGGCGGGCAACGCGAGATTGCCCCTCGAATGCAGCCGCGCGGATTCGGATGTTGAAATGGCTTTCACCACCTTCTTGGAATCCGGCATGCCCGCGGTGGCTTTCGCTGTCGTCAACGATTTCAAGCTCATGTGGATCAAACGCCGATTGCAGGCGGCTTCGCATTTCTTCGGTCACGGTCATTTTTACGCTCAGCGGCAAAAATATTACCGCCCCCCTCTTCTACTTTCGGCTGCTTAGACTAAACTGCTGCCTCCGAGTCGAGAAGATGCGTTCTTAAGGATCATAGCATGACGAAATCAGACCCATTTGGATTCGATATGTCCGTCTCCAGCGCGAAGAAAAAAAACCCGCGTGGACGGCGTGGTATGTCTGGCGCGTCTGAAACTTCGGTGCGAATCTGTGACCATGAGGGCTGTGAAGAGCCTGGTAAATTTCGGGCCCCGAAAGCACCGGATGTTTTGGATGATTTCTTCTGGTTCTGCCAGCAGCATGTGCGCGAGTATAACCAGAAATGGAATTTCTTCGACGGCACGACCGAGGCCGAAATGAATGCTCAACAGTCTAAGGACAAAGTCTGGGAGCGTGAAACCAAACCCATGGGCGATCCCGAGGCACGTGCCTGGGCCCGTTTGGGAATCGAAGACCCGCACCAGGTGCTGGGCGCGAACAGTACCCAGAACAAAGGGCGCACTACAGGCGGAGGCGGCCGCCGCCTGCCCCCAACCGAACGTCGCGCTATCGAGATTCTGGAAGCCAATGACAGCTGGTCCAAGGCCGAAATCCGAAAGACCTATAAAAAGCTGATCAAGGTGTTGCACCCCGATATGAACGGCGGCGACCGTTCTCAGGAAGAGCAGTTGCAAGAGGTTGTCTGGGCGTGGGATCAGATCAAGGACAGCCGGAATTTTAGGTAGTGGGTTCAGTGCGCGAACGTATCGCGTAACGCAGCAGCTTCGGGGCGTTTTAGGCAACGTACGCGCGTTTGCTCAAAAGCGGGTGCCGCGTTTCGCAGTTCGGGAAATAGCTCACGGAGTTCCTCGGCATCTTCCCGATCGAAGGACATCACCGCCATTTCACCTAAAAACAAACTTTCAGTTGGCAAACCATTCGACAACAGTATCGCGTGGCGACAGCAAGCAATATGGTAGTATGTAACGGGATCATAAGTATTTACTTGGCGAATTGTATGATCGTTAACGAGATGAACTGCCGCGGCGAAAACTTTTGGCTCTCCAAACAGCAACTCTGCGCGCCAACCCTCCACGACAATCCTATGTTGTGGAGAAACGTACAAATCTCGGTCAGGCAGTCCTTTTCCGAATGCACCTTTCTGAATGCAAACCGGACGTAACTGGGGGTTTCGCTTCAAAGCTTCTGCCTGCAGGGTCTTCTCTCCGATCCACTCGATGCGTAGCAGTTCACCACTGGAAGCACGCACTTTGTCACCAACAGCGAGTTCCTCAACAGCGCGACAGCCACTTTCAGTTTCAATCAATGTCCCTTTCACGAAACACGGCACCGTTCCAGCGGGCAACCTAACGGTTACCCCAATCGAGGCATTGTTGCCATTTCCAGGCCCGCTGGAGGCTCTGACGATCAAACTCAGAGTTGTATTTGGGGGAACAATAACCCCCGGCTGCAGGTCCACTGTTAGTAAACCAGCACTGGAAATCGTAACCGAGTAATCTGAAGGGGAAAGAAGTCCGTCATCTGTTACAGATACAAACCAAGACGCTGGCTTGCTGGAGTTGTAGTCCACAGAAAATGTGTCCGTGTTCGGAGGAAAGAAAATCCTCGTTGGACCGGTAATTACTAAAGCCATGGCAACCTTTTACTTATTACTTAAACTAAGTCCAAAATAGTGTACCACCTCCACAACACATTTCAATATCTGCACGTGACGAGCCGCAAGTTGTGACGATTTCTTGTGGCATTTGCCCGAGGTCACTTTCCCGTTCGCCGAAAGTGTTGCCCTGCCTAGTTTCTACACGTCCTTAGGATGACGCTGAATCCAGAAACTGCCATCTCGACGTCTGGTATTGCCAACTGACAGATCTGGCTCGCGACTAGCAAAGAAATCTGCTGTGTACTTGAGCAACTTGCAAAAAGCCCCATGAGACCATTTTTCATATGTCTGATAAGGTCATTTTCAACATTTGGATTATTGAATACTTACCTGCATACAGCATTTCCGACACATGGATCGGCATGTGCGTCCGAACAGGCCGCAGTGCCTTTGTTGACAAACGCGGCTTGACCTGCACCTGGTACGCGTCGCGACCAAGGATCGCCCGCGCGTCAATAGGGCCAGTTTGAAAGAAAAACCTGCTCACCTTTCCAAGGGGGCCGCTTTCCCTTGCCCTTATCTGCAATATGTTGCACCACACACGGGTTCAGAAGCCCGCGCGGGGGCCGCGGTATCAGGATAAGGACGACAGGCATGGATTGGCCGATTGACGCAAACGCAAAACCAACAGAAGAGATTTCGGTCCGAGATGTGTTCGGCATCAATTCTGACATGCAGGTCAAACGCTTTTACGAACAGACAGAACGGGTTCCCGAGATCGACCCGACATATAAGTTCGACCCAGATACGACGCTGGCAATCCTCGCAGGGTTTACCCATAACCGCCGCGTGATGATTCAGGGTTATCACGGCACCGGTAAATCGACCCATATCGAGCAGGTCGCTGCGCGACTGAACTGGCCGGCCGTGCGCGTCAATCTGGACAGCCATATCAGCCGGATCGACCTCATCGGCAAGGATGCGATCAAGCTGCGTGATGGCAAACAGGTCACGGATTTCCACGAAGGAATTCTGCCCTGGGCTCTGCGTAACCCTGTTGCTATCGTCTTTGACGAATACGATGCCGGGCGCGCAGACGTGATGTTTGTGATCCAGCGCGTTCTGGAAACCAATGGCAGCCTGACTCTGCTGGACCAGAACGAGATTCTGACCCCGCACAAATATTTCCGCCTGTTTGCCACCGCCAATACTGTTGGCCTGGGTGACACGACCGGCCTGTATCACGGCACACAACAGATCAACCAAGCCCAGATGGACCGTTGGTCTCTGGTCGCGACGCTGAACTACCTTAGCCATGACGCAGAAACGATGATCGTTCTGTCCAAAGCGCCGCATTACAACACTGCCGAGGGCCGCAAGATCGTCGCTCAGATGGTCACCGTTGCCGATCTGACTCGGACCGCGTTCATGAACGGTGATCTTTCGACCGTGATGAGCCCCCGAACGGTAATCAACTGGGCCCAAAACGCCGAGATTTTCCGCAATGTCGGCTATGCTTTCCGCCTATCCTTTCTGAACAAATGCGACGAGCTGGAGCGCCAGACAGTGGCCGAGTTCTATCAGCGGTGTTTTGACGAGGAACTCCCGGAAAGCGCTGCAAGCACCAGCTTGGGATAACAAAATATACGGAATTTCCGGGGGCTTGTGCGTGGCACAGGCTTTCGGAAGCTCTTGCAGGGCCACATCATCAAAAGCTATGAAAGTTAGCTTTTATGCATTATTGGCCAAATGTGCCTGTGCAACTTCTTGAGCCGCATCTGGAGCCAACAATCCATCGTCGTCAAGTTTCCAGATTCCAATGTGATTGTCACAGAACTCGCGAAGATGACCGCGTTTACTGACGTCTTCCGCCAATTTGGTTAAACTATCCGCCGCCTCTGTGAAGTTATGCATGGCATAATCATCAAAGTCCTGGGTTTTCCACGGCCGATCATCGCCGAAATGAAACGTCAGACTGACATTCTTGAGCATCAGCATTCGTTTCGAGTGCGCAGCGAGATTGAATAGCATTGGCTGTATGACCCCAGACATCCCGAGGCAGGAATCTGTGCGAACAAATTGATCGAAAACTTCTTTGGAAAAAACAAAGCAGTCGAAACCCGGATGCTGCATACCAACCTCGCCCATAGACAGGGGGTCATGGGAAAACCCATGCGCATCGCCAAATGTCCGACGATTGATCGTGATGGCATCGAAACCACCCGCAATAAGCTGACGTACCGCGCCATAAAAATAGGGCTGAAGACAAATATCTGCATTAGTGTAGATTACAAAATCTCCGGGTTTAGCAACGGATGCACCCTTTTCCAGAACATCAAACAAAAGTGGCAAAGGCCGAGGAATTCGAAACGTTCCGACATCCAGAACCGTGCGTTCCAGTTTTGTCGCAACTTGCAGGCCGTAATGGGCTTGAATCAGATCTTCGTCCCCATGCACCGGAACCTGCACCAAAGTTGTTTCACCTTCACCAGCCAACGGATCTGATTTGGCAGTCACCATGCTATCCAACGTAGCGCGCTGGACATCATTCATCGCTCCGTCGACAGAAAAGAAATTGACGATATGCACTAGGTTGATTGGGTCAGGATCTTTGTATTTGGGATCGAAAACGTGAACTATCTCACTCAGCGGCGTTGAGGGTGACTGACAGAAAACATTCTCGGCTAACCAGCCCGAGGGCTGTAATTCTATGGTCTGTCTTTTGATCCCGAACAATTTTCGAAATTGTCTTCTGAGTCCCATTAAACCGTCCCAAACAAATAACTATATCACGCGTTCGTGTACCGTTCGTTTTGCATTGTACTGACGGAAAAGTCACCCCCAGTTAGAATCACAGGCCACGCAGAAGCCGGGCGTTGCCTCTTTTCTACAGGTCTGGCGTTTTTGCAATTCGGGCGTGCCGCTGATTACCCGGAAAACAAGGCCGACCCTATGGTCAAGACCTATGATTGGCTCTAGGTTGCCCGAGTAGAACAAGACCGGACCTGCCACCGATGAGCAAACCCAAAGACAACCCCGCTGATCCGTTCAAGAAAGCTCTGGCCGAAGCCACCAAAGTGATGGCCGACGATCCGGAACTTACGGTGAGCTATACGGTCGACCCGTCGGGCCTGTCGGGTGAGTCGATGCGGTTGCCTCAGGTCTCGCGGCGCATGACGCGGGAAGAGGTTCTGTTGGCGCGCGGGACCGCGGATGCTTTGGCTTTGCAGCGACGCTATCACGATGATGCTACTCATAATCGCTATGCGCCTCCAGGTGACATGGCCCGCGATCTGTACGAGGCGATGGAGGTTGCCCGGTGCGAAGCGATGGGTGCGCGGGACATGCCAGGCACTGCGTCCAACATCGACGTCAAGATCGGGCACGAAGCGATCCGGCGTGGGTATGATCAATGCAAACAGCCAGCTGACGCGCCTCTTTCGGTGGCCGCCGGCTATCTGATCCGGCATCTGGCCACTGGTCGCGACCTGCCGCCTGCGGCTGACAATGTCATGAACCTGTGGCGCGGGTTTATCGAAGATCAGGCAGGGGGCGTACTGGAGAACCTTGACGAGGTACTTTCGGACCAGGCCGAATTCGCCAAGTTTGCACGCCAGATGATCAAGGATCTGGGCTATGGCGATCAGCTGGGCGATGACCCGGATGAGCTGGACGAAGATCAGGAAGATCAGGCCGAAGACGACGCCGAAGAACAGCCCGACCCCGACAGCACTGGTCAGGATGATCAGGACGAACAGGACGCGGATGCGACCCCTGAGCAGTCACAGGAAGAACAGCAGGATCAGTCTCAGGCTCAAGTCTCCATGGATGAGATGGCCGAGGATGAAATGGGAGAAGAGGCCGAGATGCCCGAGGGCGAGGCCCCGCTGGAGCCGCCTGCCCCTCCGCCTGCATCCGATGCTGATCCCGACTATAAGGTCTACCTGAGCACCCATGACGAAGAGATCGCCGCCGAGGATCTGGCGGAGCCCGCTGAGCTGGAACGCCTTCGGGCCTATCTGGATCAACAGCTAGAACCGCTGAAAGGTGCCGTCAGCCGTTTGGCCAACAAATTGCAGCGCCGGTTGCAGGCGCAACAGAACCGCAGCTGGGAGTTCGACCGCGAAGAAGGCATTCTGGACGCGGGCCGTCTGGCGCGTGTTGTTGCAAGCCCAACCACACCGCTGAGCTTTAAGGTCGAGAAGGATACTGAGTTCCGCGATACGGTGGTGACGCTGCTGTTGGATAATTCGGGCTCGATGCGCGGGCGACCTATTTCGATCGCGGCGATCTGCGCGGATGTTCTGGCACGCACGCTGGAACGCTGCAACGTCAAGGTCGAGATTCTGGGCTTTACCACGCGAGCGTGGAAAGGCGGGCTGGCGCGCGAGGCCTGGCTGAACGATGGCCGCCCACAGCAGCCCGGTCGTCTGAACGATCTGCGCCATATCATCTACAAAGGCGCGGATGCCCCGTGGCGACGCGCCCGACCCAATCTGGGGCTGATGATGAAAGAAGGTCTGCTGAAGGAAAATATCGACGGCGAGGCGCTGGAATGGGCGCATCGCCGGATGACGGCACGGCGCGAGCAGCGCAAGATTTTGATGGTAATCTCGGACGGGGCGCCGGTCGATGATTCAACGCTCAGCGTGAACCCAGCAAACTATCTGGAAAAGCACCTGCGCGATGTGATCGGGATGGTCGAAAAGCGCAAGATGGTGGAATTGCTTGCCATCGGCATCGGCCATGACGTGACCCGGTATTACGACCGCGCCGTGACCATCACGGATGTCGAGCAACTGGCCGGAGCCATGACCGAGCAACTGGCCGCTCTGTTTGACAGTGATCCGCGCGCACGAGCGCGGGTTATGGGAATGAAGAGAGTAGGCTGAATCGCCTTTTCCATAACATGGCGTCGCGCGCTCCAAACTGATAGAGGTATGACATGTTTCAGTCCTTCGCCGTGACCGCACGGCCGGAACAGGGCCCGCCTCGGCTGGCCGATCTGCGGACCGAATTGGCACGCGACGGGTTGGACGGTTTCTTGGTCCCGCGCGCAGATGTGCATCAAGGCGAGTATGTGGCCCCGCGCGACGAACGGCTTGCCTGGCTGACCGGGTTCACAGGTTCGGCCGGGTTCTGCGTGGTTTTGGCAGATAAGGCCGGCGTCTTCATTGACGGACGTTATCGTACGCAGGTCAAAGCGCAGGTCGCCGCCGATTACACACCTGTTCCATGGCCCGAGGTCAGCCTTGCCGCGTGGCTAACGGAACAACTCCCGCAGGGTGGTCGGGTTGGCTTTGATCCGTGGCTACATTCGGCGGGTCAGATCGCGAAAACGCAGACCGACCTTGAAGGCCGAGATATTACACTGGTGCGCAGCGACAATCTGGTGGACCGGGTTTGGTGGGATCAACCCGATCCACCAATGAACCCGGTAAAGCTGCACCCGATCGAATTCGCGGGCGAAAGCGCAGACAGCAAAATCGCGCGTCTGGCGCAGTCCCTGCAGGACACGGGCTGTGGCGCAGCGGTGATTACCCTGCCCGACTCGATCATGTGGTTGTTGAACATTCGGGGCTCCGATATCGGGTACAACCCGGTGGCGCATGGGTTTGCTATACTGCATGCGGATGGCCGCGTGGATCTGTTCATGGCGCACCAAAAGCTGAACGTGGCGATGGCCGATTCAGTCACAGTTCATGCGCCGGACACGTTTTTGACGGCTGTCGCAGCGCTTGACGGTAAGGTTCAGGTTGATCTTGGTACGCTGCCACAGGCAGTGGCCGATGTGCTAGAAGGGCAGATGGTCGATGGCGGCGACCCTTGTGCGCTGCCCAAAGCCTGCAAGAACCCTGCCGAAATCGCAGGCAGTGCCGAGGCACATCTGCGCGATGCTGTCGCTGTGATCGAAACGCTGTGCTGGCTGGATGCGCAAGCCGCTGGCGATGTTACGGAAACGCAGGTGGTCACTCGGCTTGAGGAGAACCGGCGCAAGGATAATGCCCTGCAGGATATCTCGTTCGATACGATTGCAGGGACAGGACCCAATGGCGCGATCATGCATTACCGGGTGACCGAGGAAACCGACAGCCTGCTGCAAGACGGTCATATCCTGGTGCTGGACAGCGGCGGACAATATTTGGATGGCACGACTGATATTACCCGGACCATTGCTATCGGCAATGTGGGTGAAGAAGAAAAAGCCTGCTTTACTCGCGTGCTGAAAGGCATGATCGCCATGTCTATGCTGCGCTGGCCTGCCGGGTTGGCTGGACGTGATATCGAATCCGTGGCGCGTATTCCCCTATGGGCAGCGGGTCAGGACTTTAATCACGGTGTCGGGCACGGCGTCGGTGCCTATCTGAGTGTGCATGAGGGCCCTCAGCGTCTGTCCAAAGCCAGCCATGAGCCCTTGCTGCCGGGCATGATCTTGTCGAATGAGCCGGGTTACTACCGCGAAGGTGCGTTTGGAATCAGGATTGAAAACCTTTTGGTGGTGCAATCTGCCCCTACCCTGCCCAGTGGTGACGCGGAACGTCCCATGTTGGAATGGCGCACATTGACCTATGTCCCTATCGACCGACGCTTGGTTCTGACCGATATGCTGACGGCAGTCGAACGCGACTGGCTCAACGCATATCACCGCGAAGTTGCCGAAAAAGTTCGACCAAGGCTGGGAGATGACGCCCAACTGTGGTTGGATGCCGCAACCGCACCGATCTGACACCGCATCGTTACATATACCGGGCAGTGGACAAGCGGGAAACCGGACCAGAGGAAAGAGCAAAGATGACCGAGATCACCATTCGCAAGACACCAGGCAAATGGAGCGTCCGTTCAGGAGGCGCCATTCTGGGTGAAACCACAAATGCTCTGGAATTGCTCGAGGGCGATCTTGATCCGGTCATCTATTTCCCTCGTACCGATATCGCGATGGCATTTCTGGATGTTACCGACAAGGTCACGCAGTGCAAACACAAGGGCCAAGCCACGCATTTTTCGATCGTCAACAAATCCTCGGTCACTGAAAACGCTGCTTGGAGCTATGAAGACCCGATCCATTCTGCCTTAGACATCAAAGGCCATGTCGCCTTCTACCCGCTTGATTCCGTGAAGGTCGAACAAATCTGACGTATGTCCCAGATGCGCAATACCTCTACTCAATCGAGTTGTTGCACAATATGAAAGGCCAGATCGCTTTGGCCTTCACGTCAAAATCTGGCTCGAAGTAAGAGAACGATCCTTTACGCTGGATACCACGAAAGTATCAAACGAGCCCGACCTGCACCTTGGGATTTCTCGCTGCGCCTACACTAAAAACTGCTTTTTTCCGGTATTCATGGCGCAGTTTCTTGGCAAAACCCACGCCCAAAATGGTCTGTTTTTCTGGCACCAAATAGATTTGTTTTTGGTCGATCTAATGCCGCAAACAAGGTGAGTTTAGAGAGTTAAACTGAAGCCTGCTCAAGATCTAAAACTCATCAAATTCCGGAACATTTCCAAGCCTAATGATAAAGCTCGGCGCCCCGACCTCGCCACTGTTCGGGTCCTCACTGACCATGTAGGCATCGGCGCCAGCGCAATCGTCGGATAGCGCTTCCCTTTCTGCTCTGTTTTGTGCTTCCGCCGCCGTGGAGTATTCAAATTGCTTGCCAATTTTCAAGTTTCCTTGCCCTCCGCGACCGGGCTTATTTTCCACATATGTCTGGCAGATATAGTGAATTTTTTCTGAGCTCTCATCTGAGATTGTCATGGCAGTATCCGTAAAATGAGTATGGGTGCGATTGATGCATGGGAAAAACAATGTTCGCTAGCCGCTTTGTTCGTGGTTCGATCATTCCAGTCGCGCAAAAAGAAGGGGCGACAATCCTGTCACCGCTTTTTGACGGGCTTCGGCGGACAGGCTTCAGATAATATATTCGCATCCCTTTCGAGCCGAGTTTTGCGGAGCCGGGCATTCTTGATCTGTCTTTGCTCTGCTTCTTCGTTGACCATTTCTCTAACGATCCGCGTTGTTTTGTCCATCGGTGTTTCCGCCTTGGGAACGTGTGCATTGAAGACAGTTTTTTTTGTCAGCTTTGCCAATGGTTATTCTCCTAACCGTTTTCAACGGTGCATTTATCAGTTGAGTGATCAAATCGATGCTAGGTGGGTGCCTGATCCTTGAGAGACATGCGCGTGTCGTGAATGACTGCCACGGAGCAACTTTGTCTTAACGTCGGGAGCGGACATAGCATTCATCAACGCACTATAGTTCATTTGGAACTTCATTTCCGATCCTACGCTTTGCGTCGAATGGTAAGTGCCAACGACAAGATGATCGCTTGTTGCACCAATAAGCCTGTATCCAGGGGGCATCGAAAGCCCCAAAATGTCCGTATCTTGCTGACCAACGGCCAGAATTATTTGTGTGCTCTGTCCGCTTTTCGGGACGAGGTGAAGTCTTTTGAATACCGGATCGCAGATGCTCTGAGGGTGAGATGCAGGTTTGGACCCTGTTTCAATTACCTCAGCGATAAGTATGAAGGCATCCGTATACATCCCGCCTATTTGATCTCCGGAAACCGGATCAACGCCCAGAAGTATTGCTTCCCCCAGCCTTAGATCGTTGATGCGACAAGCTGGGTGTCCGCCGAGGGCCCAAGGAAGGTTGGCCGAGTTTCCGCCAGATACCGTGTGAAGGAAGGGACCATACTGCCCCTCTGTTTCATTCGCCAGGTCAGATAGGGCCTCCATATCTGCAGCATTCGGGGCAATTCCCCCCAGACATGCAAAGTTCGCTCCGATGCCTTTCAGCGTAACGCCGGGCATGTCCACCACTTGCTGTGCAACCGAGCCGAGGTCCTTTGGCATGATCCCTTCGCGCAGATCGCCCATCTCAACCATCAGGATAATGCCGTGAATGCAGTCTTTCCGGATCGCGGCGGCGGCCAGAGCGGTAATCACGAGGATTTCTGTATTGTAGCTCGCCTCACAGTATTGGATGACCTGATCGACCTGGCTCAGCGTTGGTGTACGGATCAATGTGATCGGGCATGTCATGCCCGCGTTGCGTAACCTTCGCACGTTACTAAGCCGCGCTTCCGCAAGCCCCACAGCGCCGCCGTCGAGCATTGCCTGAGCGATGGCTGGATGCCCGCACACTGCCTTGGTCACACCGGTGACACCGATGCCGCGTGTCTTGAGGCGCTCGACAACAGTCTTCGCATTGTGACGTATCTTGCTCAGATGCACCTCAATGCGAGGGGTACTCATATCGCAGCCACGGGTGTCGAGTGATGTAACCCAGGGTAAGCGGCAACAACCATTGCAAGCAAATGCGAAGCCGGCCGGCTGAGTACATCCGTTACCGGCAGCCCGAGTATTTGTGACTGTGCGGCGATCGTGTCGGTTACCTCGGCCTCGGACATCCCCTCATGATTGAGCGTGACACCAATGACCTTTGTGTCAGCAAATGCTTCGATTAGGGCAATCTCACTTGCAGGCTTGGGCATCGGCATATTGGGAAAGTCACAGCGATGCGCGCGCTTTGGAGCGTGCTGGAGGATTACGGCGTCCGGCTGGCTGCCCCGCAGGATAAAGGCGGATGTGCAGAATGCCGGATGGCTCAACGCCCCTTGACCTTCGATCAATATGACATCGGGTCGTTCAGACTCGGAAGCGTCGACGATCGCGCCTTCAAGTTCGCCGCAACAGAACTGCGGTGGTACGGCATCCATTGCCACCCCATATTTTGCACCCTGCATCAAACCTGTCTGGCCCGTACCAACAAGGACAGTCTTGATGCCTCTTGTGTTCAAGGCACGGGCTAAAACAGTCGCTGTTGTCCGCTTTCCGATGGCGCAGTCGGTCCCAAGAACCGCTATGCGCAGTGCTTTCACACCAGAAATACTTCCATCGAACAGGCGCATATCCTTGCTGGGTTTGGGTTTGCGAATATCTCGGATGGTGACTTTGCGTTCGACCGCAAAAGAAGCGATTTCTGGATCATCGCCCAGATATTCATGCAATCCACTGACGATGTTCATACCAAGTGATATCGCGTCGAGAACAACGTCACGATCTGTCGATGAGAGCCTGCCCGTAGATGGTGCCATCCCGTAAATGAGGGTATCCGGGATTACAGCTTCATGGACAACAGCAGCGTCCAGACTTCTGAAGACCGGAATGTGGTTTACAGTATCGTCAAGAACCAACCCGCTGTCTTTGCCGTCGTGATCGCTATCGATGACAGACAGGATCCTGTAGGCCTCTGAATGGCGAACGAGGCCATTTGCAGTTTTGCCATCCGCCTTGGCAAAGTTACCTTGGCAATAGACAATCGCAGTTGGCGGCAAGATGATCTGAGTGGCAGAAGTTGATCTTATGGGTTCGTCGCTGGTAAATGGCGGCGCCTGCGCCCCGCTAACAGGACGACGGATCGTGTTTGCCACGTTAAAGTCGGTTTTCATGATGTTTCCTTTGTGTGGTCGACACCCAAGGCAACACGGTCGTCACCATCGGATACCAAAGTCGAAATAGTCGCGCCGCGCGCTCAGTTATCGAGAACGCACAGACCTTTAGATGACTTGAAATTCTTGTTGCAGTTCCAACGGTTTCCGGACCTGTCAAGATGGGCATTCGCAGGAAGCTCTATTGTTTCGCAATTCACACCTGAGGTCGCGTATCCCCGCTCGCACTTCCATCCCGTGCCGTACGTTGCATCGTCCAAGTAGGCATGTTCAGGGATCACGACGGCCGCGCACGTGCCATCCTGTACAAAATATCCACGTTCACATGTCCAAGGTTGGCCGTATCCTGATGAATTCAAATACGCGTTGGCCGGGACCACAATGGCGACGCAACGGTCGTCCAATGCTTCGAACCCACGTTTGCATTCCCACGCGGGTCCATAGGTCGTATCAGCCAGATAAGCGTTTGCGGGTACGACAATTTCTTGGCACGTGTCGTCGATTTTGAGAAAACCGCGCGAGCAATGCCAACGTTCACCTGATGAATCAAGGAATCCGCCATCGGGTACAATCACCGCAACACAGGTCGCTTCATCGTTCTCGCGAAAACCATGAAGACATTCCCAACCTAAACCATAGGTACGGTTGGTCGGATAGGCATTTGCTGGCACTATAACAGCCGCGCAGACGTCGCCACTCAACCTATACCCGGCGTTACATTTCCAACCGTCACCGTAACTCGTTGCAGTGGCATTTTCTGGCACCGATTGCGATGTAGATTGAGAGAATGCAGGCATCGAAAATAAAAGCAAAGCACCGAGTGTAAACCCAATCAGCGCCGCACTCATCTGAATGCCTAGTAACAGATTTGCGCGCCAAGTCGTCCGAAAGAGTTGCGGCATTGCCTTTGCCTTATGATCCATCCAGCTCAAGCCCCGCGATACAGGCATCTGCGAGGTCGCGGCTTGGCGAATCTGACCCCGGCAGTGTTGCCCAACCAGTATCCATCATGGCCTTGCGGCGGTTGAAGCCAGAGGCCTCTTGCAGTGTTTCGATTATTTCTTCGCGCTTGGGATCAGCGGTTGACCTGTTCAGGCAGACCGGCACCATCGCAAGCGTTACTTCTTCGCTAGCATGGTCTTTCGCCAACTCTTGAGCGCTGCCGCTGGTTGTCCATCCGCCCCAGGTAAAGCCAAGGATTGAGACCGCCACCGCACCACACAAAGCACCGTAGATGCCTGGTTTCGTCCATTCTGGAAATGTCATTTTAGTTCCTCTGGCGGAGAAAGCGCCGCCTCGCTGTTTTATGTCTTTCTGCGCAATCTTGATCTTGCGCCCGGGCCAATCCCAGGACGCGATGGTCGATAGGCGCAGTTTTTGCCTATCGGAAGCTCATTTGATCAACGGTTGCGTTGTGGTTTATTGGCAAGCCATCGGTGCGTCTGATCACCACAAACGGATCAACTAACGTCACAAGCGATGTGGTCGTGCGCGAAAACATCGGCAACTTTCCCAAACATCAAATCCAAGTAGAGGACGTGACAGCTGAATTTTCATGATGGAAGAACTTAGTTCACTCTAGCAGGCGATACGCCTGGGCTGCAGAAAACCAGAACTTTAGTGTTCCCTATGTAACCACTTGGAGACGCAATTACAACGCTCGTGGCCCTACCGCTGTTCCCAAGGCCCCGATACCGATCAATAAATTGGTTTCAACCTGGCATTTGCTTTGTGTATCGGCAAATCCGTGACCACTTATGTAGCCTTTTTACTATGTCACTCTGAAACTGGCATTCGCTGCATCAAGGAAAACATGTGGTGAGGGCAGATAATGCTTGGACGTTTTACCGAAAAGTGTGGGTTTGTCTCTGATCTCACATGCTGTTTTGAGTGTGCCTCGCCAAATATTTCTGAGCGATTTTTTGGATGATGACAGGTTGGACTGACGCGCAGGGAAAAATCGGAATTTGGCGAGAAAACGGGTGTGGATAACGCCTGAGACGCGCCGCCAAACGGATCGGCTGGGCGCCTCACCGACCTAGCCACGACCGATTTCGTCAAGCAATTCGGCTGTCGTCACCTGACGGCAGTAGCCTTTGATCGTTTGCAGGGAATTGTCGTGACGCTCTTGCGTGTAGGTCATGCAGGCATCCGTCACTTGGGTGACCAGATAGCCCAGATCACAGGCATCGCGAATTGCGCTTTCGACGCATTGATCGGTCACGATCCCTGCCAGCACCAATTGCTTTATGCCGAGATTGCGCAGCACGTAATCTATGTGGGTCGAGACAAAGACTGAGGACGAAGATTTTGGAAACACGATCTCATCATCGGCTGGTGCCAGTTCGTCGATCACCTTGCCGTCCCAGGATCCTTTGGGCACGTTGAAGCCCGTGATTTTGTAATCCAGAGATCTGTCGCGCCCGTCTTTGGTCAGACTTTCAATCGTTGTGTAAAGAACCTCGATTCCCGCCGCGCGAAATCCCTTTTGCAAGGCTTGCATATTAGGTACGATACTGGATTTCAGCTGCTCAAAAAACCAGCCAAACTTTGCGTCAAACTCGGCATTTGTCAGCCCTTCGAATTCGGCACCATCCCTGTGGGCTGCAAAGTTCTGCACGTCAATAAACAGCAATCCCGATTGGTCATATTCTAGTGGAAGATCGCGGGTCAATTCCATGTCTGTCTCTGCTTTCAAATGTTTGCCCAAGAGGTCTAATTTTATGAATGAGGGCGATCATGACGTCCATACTAAAAGAAAATAAAATTCCAAAGTCAATTCAATTTAGATTGACAGAAAATATTTTTCCACCACCATATAGCGCATGTTGATCAGAGACCGCATCGAAAACGCAGCCGATATGCTAACCAGCGGAGAGCGCAAACTTGCTGCAGCTATCCTGTCGGATTACCCATTTGCTGGCCTTTCCTCGATCCAGGAGCTGGCAAAACACGCCGAGGTGTCACCGCCTTCAATCTCACGGTTTGTTACCAAGATTGGACTTGATGGATATCAGGATTTCCAACGTGATCTTATCGCGGAATTGAAAGAAGGGCACCGCTCGCCTGTTCAACTCCACCAGGCGGAACGGCCCGTTCATGGGAGATATCTGAAGGACTTTATTTCCAAATCGGCCAGCCAGATGGCCATGGCGGCTGATGCTATCACCGAAGATCAGTTTAACCAGATCTGCACCCTTCTGACCGACCCGAAACGCAGCGTTTACGTGCTGGGTGGCCGGATCAGCGATACGATCGCCAAGCATCTTTCGTTCCACCTGCGTCAGATCCGCAAGGATGTGTTTCATCTGCCTGATACGCCTGAAGGCTGGCCAGAATATTTGTTGCGGATGCGGCCCGGGGATATCCTTTATGCTGTTGATTTTCGCCGTTACCAACCGGCGCTGGAGCAGCTGTCGCTTGTTGCCTCACGCGATCGGAATGCCCGTGTGATCCTGATGACGGACAAATGGATTTCACCGATTGCCAAACACGCCCATGAGGTCATGCCGGTGCCAATTGATAGCGGCACCTTGTGGGATACTTACTCGGCGGCACTCTCGGTGACCGAGGCCATCGTGACGCGGATTGCCGAGGACAACTGGGAACAGACCCGAGACCGCATCAAGGCCTGGGATGCTTTGCGCTTTACTCAAGAGGAAAATGAAAAATGACCCTGCCGCTAATTTTTGCTGCCATATCCGATGTTGCCGGAAAGGTGCGCGGCAAAGCCTTTCCCGCTGATCAGTTGGAAAAACGGGTGGTGCGGGGGGTCGGCTGGACCCCTACCAATGTGCAGATCACCTGTTTCGACATAATCGCTGACAGCCCGTTCGGCGCGCTAGGTGATTTGCTTTTGATTCCCGATGCAAACGCAGAGGCCCGGGCGACATTTGGAGATGTGACCGAGCATTTCCTGATGGGCGATGTCGTCACGCTTGACGGGGATCCTTGGGCCTTTTGTACGCGCGCTATCCTCAAATCCGCGCTGAAGCGCCTGCATGATGTAGCAGGCGTTCATCTGATCTCGGCGTTCGAGCACGAGTTTCAACTGAAAAGCCCACCGGCGGTGGAAAACCAGGGATACGGACGCGAAGGGTTCGAGATTCAGCGGAAGCTTTGCGAAGTGCTGATGGCGACACTCGCCGAAAACGGGCTCGAGCCAGACAGTATCATGAAGGAATTCGGCCCCAATCAATACGAGGTCGTTATCGGCCCTGCCAAAGGTGTGCGCTCGGCAGATGCGGCAGTAATCCTGCGCGAGCTTACTCGCTCGGCAGCGCGTCACCTGGGTGAGGCTGCAACCTTTACGCCAATCCGCGATGTGGCGAGCGTCGGCAATGGCGTTCATATCCACATGAGCTTTGTCGACGATGCCGGCGAGCCGGTCACATTTGATGCAAGCGGCCCCTGCGGGATGTCCAGACTTACTGATGGGTTCGCTGCTGGCGTGCTAAAATACCTGCCTAACATTTTAGCGCTGACGGCACCGTCTGTCGTGTCATACGAACGCCTTACTCCGCACCGGTGGTCGGCTGCGTATAACAATCTCGGGTTCCGAGACCGCGAGGCCTCGTTAAGGGTCTGCCCTGTGACGGCAAAGGACCCCGCTTCAATCGCCAGACAATTCAACATTGAATACCGCGCGGCGGATGCAGCGGCGTCGCCCTACCTGGCTTTGGCCGCTGTTGTACATGCTGGTGTTCAGGGGATCGAAGATGGGCTGAAAGCGCCTGCGCCGACCGAGGAAGACCTGTCGCTTCTGTCAGCGGATGATCTCACGGCGCGTGGTTTTGTGCGCCTGCCCGAAACGCTTGAGGCCGCCCTTGAGGCGTTTCAGGCGGATACGACCGTCACCAGTTGGTTCGGACCAGATTTCGCGAGCGTCTACGCCGCCCATAAGGCTGCAGAAATCGACGCGGTAAAAGACATGGACACAGCACAGAAATGCGCCGCGTATGAAGGAACATACTGATGAGCGCGCCCTCTGACAGAGCATTGGTTCCATTTGTCAGCGTCGAAAACATGCGGGCCCTGGTCCATAAGCATGGCCTACGGGACTGCCTTGCAGGATTGGCCAATATGATCGAAGCCGATTTCAAACGCTGGCCGGTATTTGACAAAACACCGCGCGTTGCGTCCCATTCTAAGGCGGGTGTGATTGAACTGATGCCAACCTCTGATGGTGTGGATCACACCTTCAAGTCCGCGAACGGGCACCGATCGAACACCAAGGTCGGCCTGCAAACCCTAACCGCCGTTGGTGTGCTGGCCTCTGTTGATACCGGCTATCCACAGCCCTTTTCTGAAATGACCCTTCTGACGGCGCTTCGCACGGTGGCAACATCGGCGATGGTGACGCGTATACTGGCCCCCAAATCAGCTAAAACCGCTGCGAGTATCGGCAACGGGATATTCTGATGCGCAATGACATTTCTGTAGAGTACCCAAAACAGACGCGCATCAAGGGCGATATCCAGCAACTCGACCCGGATCACGCGGTCAACGAACTGTGGCAGGTTCTAACCGGTTCTAAAAAGGGACGAACCTCCGAAGATCAGATCACGGTTTTTGATGGTGTTGGCTTTGTGGTCGAGGATATCTCGGCCACGCGCTGGCTGCACCAAAAAGCGACTGACGGCGCCCCAAGCGAAATGCTGGATCTGGTTGCCGACCCGCACGACCCCAAGGATCTGCTCGGTATGATAAGACGATGCACACACCGTGCGGTCCAAGCTGCATGAATTTGTGTACTCATACCTTATTGGGGCCAAACGATCCTGCGCCGATTGACGTCGTTAATGCAGATAGCACGTCGGAGATCGTGCTGCTGTGTGAGCATGCAGGCAATGCAGTCCCCGAGATGCTTGGAGATTTGGGAGTCTCCCGCGACGTCATTGAAAGCCACCGCGGCTGGGACATTGGTGCTCAGGATGTAGCGCGCCAGTTGGCTGAACAGTTGAACGCGCCTCTCGTCGTCCAAAATTACTCACGGCTGGTATTTGACTGTAACCGTCCCCCTGACAGCCCCTTGGCGGTCCCTGCGATCAGCGACCAGGTTGAGGTGCCGGGGAACAGCGCGATCACCGAATTGAGCCGGGCCATGCGTGTCGATGAAATCTTTCGACCTATGGATGCAGAGTTGAATCGGCTCTTTGCCAACCGTCCGCGTCGTGCCGCGTTTTCGATCCATTCCTTTACACCGCATCTCGATGGCAAGGACCGGCCTTGGCAGGCAGGCTTTTTAAGCCGCGGCACAGGCGGTGCTGCCAAAGCATTGATGGCACATATCGCGCAGCGCCGCCCTGACATGACCTTTGCGTTGAACAAGCCCTATCAGATCGAAACTGAGGGCGATTGGTTTATTCCAGCGCATGCAGAACCCCGTGAGCTTGTGCATTGCCTGATTGAAATTCGAAACGATCAAATCCGCGAACAATCGCAAGTCGGGCTGTGGGCGGATCTGCTGGCAGACGCAATCCTTACAGCAGTAGGGGACATTCCCTCATGAGCATCGTCCCCCTTCATACACATCCCGGACGCTTGCGGGCGTCCAACTTGCTCCGGACGGCGGCGGCGGTTGCTGTGCTGCTGGCTGTGGTGCTTGGGCTGACGTTGATTTTTGGACGCACTGGCGAGCGGATTGCTGTACAGATGTGTGTCAATGTGGTCGCTGTAGTGGCCCTTGCGGTTTATTGCGGCAACACGGGCATTGTGTCTTTCGGGCATGGCGCCTTTTTGGCGCTAGGCGCTTATCTGTCAGGCATTCTCACCATGCCTGCTGCTCTTCAACGTTCTGCCCTGCCGGATCTTCCGTCATTTCTGGCAGGCCATGAAGTAACGATCTGGGTGTCGCTGCCGGTGGTCGCCCTTGCGGGACTTGCCTTTGCAGCCCTAACCGGAAGCGCCATCGCTCGGCTTGTGGGTGCGTCTGCCACGATTGCCACGCTTGGCCTGCTGATCATCGCCCATGGCGTGGCCATCGCCGCACGCGAGATCACACGCGGCAGCCAGACGTTTTACGGTGTGCCAAGGGTGACAGACCTGGTTCTGGCCCTCGGCGCGGCCACGGGTGCAATCCTGCTGGCCCGTTGGTATCGCGAAAGCCGTTTGGGTCTGTTTTCCCGCGCGGCCCGTGACGATGAGGATGCCGCAACAGCACTTGGCATCAATGCCCGACGCACAAGATTCATTGCTTGGTGTGCCTCTGGTACCATGGCGACAGTCGCGGGTGCACTTTATGGGCATATGCTGGGGGCATTTTCACCCGCATCCTTCTACCTTGGGCTCGTCTTTGCGCAAGTGGTCATGATGATTGTCGGTGGAATGTCATCGGTTGGCGGCGCAGTGGTCGGGGTGATCGCGGTGACGCTGCTGCAGGACACTGTGCGCCAGTTCGAAGGCGGCTCAACTGTGCTTGGCGTCACCTTGCCCGAGGTCTTTGGCCTGACGACGATTGTCCTGGGGCTTGCCATCCTGCTGGTGATCTGGGCGCGACCTCAGGGTCTGGTCGGAGGCTTTGAACTTGGCCCTGGCGCCGATGCAAATCTGCTCGGGCGCCTGAAGCCCCGAGTAACTCCTGCGCGCACGCCCGAGTCCGTCGTCCCAGCCACGCTGAAAGCATCAAACCTGTCAAAAAGTTTCGCAGGCGTCAAAGCCGTAAGAGACGTCAGTTTCGAAGCTCCGACTGGGCGCATCACTGGCCTGATTGGCCCCAACGGTGCTGGCAAGTCCACGCTTGTTAACTTGCTGACACGCGCCTATCAGGCGGACACCGGTTCTGCGCATATGGGCGAGGTTGATTTGACCCGTGTCTCGCATCACAAAGTGCCAGGCTTTGGTGTCTCGCGTAGCTTCCAAAACTTGCGCCTGTTCAGCGGTCTGACAGCCTACGAAAATGTTCTTGTTGCCGCTTTGGCCGCAGGTCACGACCGCAAGACTGCCGCGGCTATCACGCTGCGTGAACTGGATGCCTTTGATCTTGGGGAAGTCGCCGGGTATCGCGCCGACGGCCTGCCATATGGTGCCCGCAAGCGCCTGGAAATCGCCCGCGCTTTGGCACAAGACCCGAAGATTCTTTTACTGGATGAACCGGCCGCTGGCATGAATCCCAGCGAAACAGATGACCTGGCTGATCGGCTGATTAAGGTCGGCAAAACACGCGGCATCGGTGTCCTTCTGATCGATCATGACCTGAGGTTCGTGAACCGCCTGTCGGACTGGATCGTGGTGATGCACCAAGGTGGCGTCATCGCGCAAGGCACGCCTGAAGACGTGCGCGCAAATCCCAAAGTCATCGAGGCTTACATCGGCAAAGGGCGCACAGCCCAAAAAGCAGAAATTAGCGAAACCAACCGAAGTCAACCAACAGAGGTAGCAATAAAATGATACGTAATGCCCTTCTTCTTTCAACAGCAGTTATCACCGGCCTGGCTGGAACAGCGATGGCTGAGAGTTATAAAATCGGCGTAATGTCCGCGCAATCGGGCTATCTGGCCCCCTATGATGGACCCGCCTATGCCGGGTTCCAGTTCTGCATTGACGAAATGAACGCCAAGGGGGGCCTGAACGGCACAACACCGGTTGAGCTGATCGTGCGCGACACCCGGTCTGACATCGCCGAAGGCGTTAAAGTCGTACAGGAAATGATCGATGACGGCGCGCAGTTCATCGTGGCGTCAGCCGATGCCGATCCGACAATCGCCGCGGCCCAGATCACAGCGGCTGACAGCATCCCAACAATGACCTTTGCCGGAACAGCCCCGGTTCTGACGCAAGTCGGTGAACATGTCTTTGGCAGTTACCCTGCGGACAACCAACAGGCCGCCGTACTGGCAGGCCACGCACGCGAGCAAGGGTTCGAACGTGTCTGGCTCGTGAAATCCCCAGACAGTGCCTACACATTGGGTGGGCCCGAGTACTTTGGCGAGGCCTTCACATCGCTTGGTGGTGCCGTTGTCGGGGAAAGCAACTATTCGCTGAACCAGCCGGACTTTTCTGCCATCGTGACGACCATCAAGAATGCGGATACCACCCCGGATGTGATCGTCACATGGGCTTGGGAGCCTGATTTCCCGGCCTTCATCCGTGCGCTGCGCGGTGCCGGGGTTGATACCCAGGTGATGGGAGGTGACGTACTCGATTCACCAACCGTACGCGGCCTTGGTGATGTCGTCACAGGCGTAGCGCATACATCTGGTGGCTTCCCAGACGAAGGCTCTGCCTATGCCGATTTCATCGCTCGGTTCTCTGCTGCAAAGGGGATCACGCCTGACAACAATTACTACGTCAATGGCTGCGATATTGCGCATATGATCGAGGATGCTGTCGCAGCGGCTGGCACGACAGACCCTGCTGCCGTGACTGCCGCAATGGCCGGCATTGAGAATGGTGAGGGTATCATGTCCAACTTCACTTTCGCGGGGACCGACCGGATGCCTCTGCGTGATGTTGTGGTCGCGCGGATTACCGATGCAGGCGAAAAAGAGTTTGTCCTGCGCACCTCAGCTGATCCCGCAATCCTGCCACAGCCGTAAGGTCTGAACCCAATGGAAACAGCACTCGATATCCAAGGCTTGCACGTCCGCTATGGCCCAATCCGCGCGGTTCAGGGCATTGACCTGATCGTCCCCAAAGGCGGCATAACGGCGCTTTTAGGGGCCAATGGCGCAGGCAAGACAACGACGGTCATGGCCATCGCAGGTGCTTTGCCCGTGGTATCGGGCGCTGTTTCCCTTTTTGGCAAGGATATGACAGGGGCCAAACCCGACGCCATTGTGCGGGCGGGTGTGGCCATCTCACCGGAAGGACGCCGCGTGTTTGCGCAGCTGACGGTCGAAGAAAATCTTTTGCTGGCCGGATCAATTCTGGGCGACGAGAAGCTCAGCGCCAAACGTTTGGCCGAGATGAAAGAGCGTTTCCCGATCCTGGGCGAACGCCGCCGTCAGATGGCGGGGCTTTTGTCGGGGGGCGAACAACAGATGCTGGCGGTGGGACGTGCCTTGATGAGCGGACCGCGCTTGCTGTTGCTGGACGAACCGTCGCTTGGTCTTGCGCCGCAGGTCGTGGATCAGATTTTCGACATCGTAGAAGAATTGAAAGCCGACGGTATTTCAGTGCTTCTGGTCGAGCAAAACGCGGCTCTTGCCCTGGACATTGCCGATCATGCCGTGGTGCTGGCGAATGGCGCTGTTGCCGCTGCCGGTGCACCATCGGAACTAGCAAATGACGCGGTCTTGCAATCCGCATATCTGGCGGCTTGAGCGATGGAAGTTCTTCTTCAACAAATGATCAACGCGCTTAGCCTTGGGGGAATTTATGCGATGCTGGCCCTGGGGCTGGCGATTGTGTTCTCTATTGTGCGGTTGATCAATTTCGCGCATGGCGAAATCATGACTTTTGGGGGCTATGGCATCTTTCTGGCCATGAGCTTTGGCCTGCCGCCGATCGCCGCTCTTGTTGTCGGGCTTGGCGCTTCTGTGTTCATGGCCATGGCAATGGAGTGTACAGCGTTTCGCGCCATGCGCGGCGCGGATGTCGTTGCACTTTTGATCACATCTTTCGCGGTGTCCGAGATCCTCAAAGTTCTGTTCCAGAACGGAATTTCCGCCAGACCCGTCCCGATCTCTTTTCCAGCGTCATGGTCTGGCACTTATCATATCGGCCAGACGACATTTGGCATTATCCCGACCGTATCAATCATCGTAACATTTTCAGCCCTTGCAGGCCTGACATTCGTGTTGCGGCGCACAACCATTGGCATGGCCATGCGCGCCGCTGCCGAAGATATCGAGATGCTCAAACTGCTGGGTATCAAGGCCAACCGGGTCGTTGCTGTGGCTTTTGCCCTGTCAGGGCTACTTGCGGGTATTGCCGCTGTCATCTGGACGGCACAACGCGGGTCAGTGGATCCACTGATGGGATTTTTCCCCGTTCTGAAGGCCTTCATTGCGACCGTACTTGGAGGTTTGGGCAGCTTAGGCGGCGCTGTCCTTGGTGGGTTCATCGTCGGCGGGCTGGAAGTTCTGCTACAGGCTTTCCTGCCAGACAGTCTGGCCCCATACCGGGATGCAATGGTTCTGGCCTCAGTCATCTTGCTGCTGCTGTTGCGCCCGGATGGCCTCCTTCCAGCGGCGAATGCCAACAGATCGTAAGGAGCGGTGTTGGCGCAAAGTTCATCACTCGCTCGGATTGTTGCCCTCAGAGCGCGATGACAGACAAAGAGTGTGCAAACCGGATTCTGCGGAAATTGAATCTAACTTCCAAAATCAGACATTGGCGCAGCCGCCGCGGAATTGGGCTGTGCCACACTGCCGTTCTTTGACCAGATACCGACAAAAGTCCGCAATAGATCAGAATTTCTCGATGTTACGGCCAATATTGCATGACCCGCTGGCTCGAAAATATCCTGGGAAGCTGTCGACGGCTCAAAGTTGCGCGTCGTTCCACAAATTCCAGAGCGTCAGTGAGGTAAAGTTAGTCCTTCACCAGCGCTCCAAGGCCTAATGTTTTTCAGCTAGAAAGCTCAGTTCTGCACAGCTTGTCAGATCGAACACATGAGCCTCTGGATTTCGACTGGCCACGCCCGGCAAGTGCAGATCCAAAGATCGTATCGCGTTAATGCCTCGCCTGTTTCAAGGAACAAGATTGACAAGGACCAATGTTGCAGGGGCCCCTGTTATGAATGTTCTTCTGCAGCCGTGGCTGCCAACGCGCGGTTATAGGCCTTTAGCGCATCAATATGGTAGAGCGTACCGACTGGGGTCTCAGCTCCGTCATCACCGCTCACAACCACCGGTATGCAGAGGATTTCGTCTCGGTCGAAGAACGGCATCGCCGCCTCAAGCGTAGCGCTTGCTTGAACAAAAAGACCTTGATCAATCAAAACCTGTGCTTCTTCCCGGGTGATTGAACGTGCATCGCCAAGCGGTCGCATCACTGCGCCTGCGCGCAACATTGCCAGAAGATAGGCCTGTGGCCCCGCGGCCAGATGCACATTGCGCCGTTCCAGTTGTGTCAGGAAGAAGGATCGATCCACGAGGCGCGAAGCCAGCGCCGTGGACATTGAAACCGACACCATCACCGCCAGACCGATCTGCCAATCTCCGGTCAGTTCAAAGACAATCATCGTGGTCGAAATCGGGGCACCAAGCACGGCAGCGGCAACCGCGCCCATCCCGGCAAATGCATAAAGGGTATGGGTCCCCGATACATCGGGCAGCAAACCCGTTGCAATCAACCCGAATGCCAACCCGGTTAACGCACCTATCATCAGCGAGGGTGAAAACACACCGCCACCCATACGTCCCCCCATCGTGATCGCAACAGCCACAGTTTTGATGATTGCGAACAGGATGGCGGTTGTCAGAACCAAATCTCCGGCCAGAGCCCGGATCGTGGTTTCGTATCCAACGCCGATGATGTGGGGAAACCAGATCGCGATCAGTCCCAACATTGCGCCTGATACAGCAGGACGCAGCCATCCGGGCAAGGACAGCCGGCTTTGAATGTGATTGCCAATATCTTCTGCAAAGAAGATCGACCGCATCAGAAGCAAGGCCACCAACCCGCAGATCAACCCAAGGATCAGAAACGCGGGCAGCTCGACATAGAATTGCAGGGATCCGGGCGTATCCAGAGTGAATTCGGTCACGTCGCCGTATTCCAGCCGGTTAATCACCGTCCCGGCGACCGAAGCGATAACGATGGGCGCAAAAGCATGCACCGCGAAATGGCGCAACACCACCTCAAGTGCGAACAAAGCACCGGCAATGGGTGAGTTGAAACTGGCCGAAACTGCCGCCGCCACCGCACATCCCAGCAAATCACGCCCGGTAATTCCGTCGGCATGGATACGATTGCTGACCCAGGTCGAGATCACGCCTGCCATATGCACAACCGGCCCTTCTCGACCCGTGGACCCACCTGTGCTGAGCGTAATCAGCGAGGAGAAAAAAGACGCGATACCCGCCTTGCCTTCGACCCGACCATCGGTAAGGGCAGCGCCTTCGATTACGTCGGCAACTGAACGCACGCGCCCGTCATCGGTATACCGGTGCAGGATGATGCCAACGATAAGACCGCCGATGATCGGTGTGATCAGGATCAGGAACCAGGGTAGCTTTTCCACATGGCTGTGCAGTAACGAGATATCCCCGGTGTCGTAGACATAGGCCTGCAATGCCTGAATTGCCTTACGAAATCCCAATGCCATAAAGCCTGCGGCAATCCCAATCGCCAGCGCGATGAACCAGAACTGAATTTGGCTGGGCCCGCGCCTGCGCATCACCCGCCACGCGTCCTTCATCGCGGCCAGAGCCTGATTGAGCTGGTTGCGCAGAACGGTGCGGGTTGACTGGGTCATTTGCCCTCGGGGGATCAGAATACACCCCTTACTAAGCCACGGAGGGCACGGTTAAAAGCCGGATCGCGCGTCTGTGAGGGCCTATGCGTCCAGAAGAGCACGGGCAGCGGCGCGCGCTTCGTCCGTGATCGTGTCTCCGGCGACCATCCTGGCGATCTCGTCCACCCGGTCGGCCTGGGCCAAAGGCACCACGGTCGACAGAGTTTGCCCATCGGTCACATGTTTCTGAACACGCCAGTGATAGGCGGCACGTGCGGCGACCTGCGGGGAATGCGTCACGACCAATACCTGCCCGCCCTGTGCCAGCGATGCCAGACGCCTGCCGACGGCGTCCGCAGTCGCGCCGCCAACACCCCTGTCGATCTCATCAAAGATCATCGTGCGCACGCTGTCATCGCCGGTCAGACAGACCTTGAGCGCCAGCAAGAAGCGGCTCAGTTCACCGCCCGAGGCGATTTTGTTTAACGGTCCAGACGGTGCACCGGGGTTGGTGGCAACGGTGAACGCCACAGCATCCGCACCTTCGGGGCCGGGATCGGACGGGGTGATCTCGGTCTGGAACACAGCGCGTTCCATTTTCAGCGGTGCAAGCTCGGCCATCACAGCGGTGTCAAGTTCACCCGCTGCCCGTTGGCGCAGGCTGCTGAGTGCCTCCGCAGCCTTGTGATAAACTGCCTGCGCAGTCTCAACCGCAACGCGCCTGTCGGCCAGATCAGCGTCACCAGCATCCAAACGGTTCAGCCGCTCACGCAAGGTCTCCGCGAACCCGCCCAAGTCGTCCGGGGCAACGTCATGCTTGCGGGCCAACGCACGAATGGCGAAAAGCCGTTCCTCGACTGCCTCCAATTCAGCTGGATTGAAGTCCAGCGCCTGAAGACTGGCATTAACGCCATCTTGCGCCTCGCCCAATTCGACAAGTGCACGCCCCAGTGCGGCAACAGGCTCTTCCAACTGCCCGCCTGCATTATCGGACACGCCTTCCAGCCAGCGCAGAGCATCAGACATCGCGCCCTCGGCCCCATCACTGCCAAGCAAGTCATAGGCACGGGCGACGTCATCGCGAATCCGCTCTGCCCCCTGCATCATGCGGCGCCTTGCATCCAGTTCGGCATCCTCGCCGGGCTGCGGATCAAGCTTATCAAGCTCAGTGACCGCATGGCGCAGAAATTCTTCCTCTGCCCGCATGGCAGCCAAGGCAGATTCGACCTCAGACAAAAGCTTGCGCGCACGCGACATCTCGGACCATGCAGAGCGCACAGTGGCCAGTTGCCCCCCTGCCCCGGCAAAATCATCCAGCATCGCGCGGTGGCCACGTGGGTTCAGCAGGCCGCGATCATCGTGCTGGCCATGCAGTTCCACCAGGGTTTCCGACAAGGCCCGCAGCACCTCGCCCGAGCAACGCCGGTCATTGACCCATGCGGTTTTCCGGCCCTCGGCTGTGTTCACGCGGCGCAGGATCAGCTCTTCGCCTCCGGGCAATCCGGCTTCGGCCAAAATCGCATGTGCGGGGTGTTTTTCGTGCAGCTCGAACTCGGCCACAACTTCGCCCTGAGCGGCCCCCTGACGCACCAGCTCTGCCCGCCCGCGCCAGCCCAGAACGAACCCAAGCGAATCCAGTAGGATCGACTTGCCCGCGCCGGTCTCGCCGGTCAACGCGTTCAATCCCGGCTGGAACGTCAGTTCCAACCGGTCGATGATCAGCATATCGCGGATATCAAGGGCGCGCAGCATCGGGTCTCAGCGTCCCACGCCTTTTGCCATGACGATTACAACCACTGACCTTTGACGGTCTGGCGATAAATCGTGCTGAGCCAGTTGTTGCCGCGGCTTTTGAGTTTCAGCCCGCGAGAGGTCAGCAGCTTATAGCCAGCGTCATACCATTCCGAGGATTGGTAGTTGTAACCCAGAATTGCACCGGCCGATTGCGCCTCATCCACCAGACCCAGCGAGAGATATGCCTCGATCAGGCGATAGAGCGCTTCGGCGGTGTGCGAAGTTGTCTGAAAATCCTCTACCACAACGCGGAACCGGTTGATCGCGGCAGTATAGTGATCCTGACGCAGATAATAACGTCCGATCTCCATTTCTTTGCCAGCCAGATGGTCAAAGGCCAGATCGAATTTCAGCACGGCGGAGGTGGCATATTCGCTGTCCGGATAGACCTCGATCACCGTGCGCAATGACTGAAGCGCCTGGAACGTCAGGCCCTGATCGCGGCCCACCTCGTCAATCTGGTCGTAATAGCTGAGTGCCAACAGATATTGGGCATAGGCCGCATCTTCGTCGGTTGGATAGAAATCTATATAGCGCTGTGCTGCTGCACGGCTTTCTTCGTAATTCTCATCTGCATGGTACGAAAACGCCTGCATGATCAGCGCGCGCTTTGCCCAGTCAGAGTAAGGGTAAAGACGTTCAACCTCGGAGAAGTACCACGCCGCATCGTCGGAACGATTCTCCGACAGCTCAAATTCCCCACGCGTGAAAATCTGTTCGGGGGTGAACCCTTCTAGGTTCTGATTGCGGTCAGCGCCCCCGCTGTTGCACGCTGTCAAAACTGCTGTCAGAAGTACCGCCCCTGCGAATCTGACCGCCGCTTTGGTGCCTATCATTCCGCCAATCCTTGTCGTCTTGCTTAATGGGAATACCCCGGTTTGGGCCTTGGTCTAGCACATAAAATTCCAGTGCAAAACGCCTTAGTAGGCCCTTTGGCGGATTTGTCAGCAGAGTGGAACCAATCAGGCGACTTCGGGGATTTCGTCCCAGACCAGACCCTGTCCGGGCAGACGCGCGGCCTGTTCGGGGGTACACAGGATCGGACGCACAGCACCGGGCGTTTCAAACAGCTTGCGCAGCAGCGTGTTTGTCATCGCATGACCAGACTTGTCGCCGGTGAAATGACCCAGAATCGGTCCACCCGCCAAATACAAATCACCCAGAGCATCTAGCATCTTGTGACGCACTGCCTCGTCTGCGTGGCGAAGGCCACCCGGGGTCAGAACTTCGTCGCCCTGAACGACCACAGCATTTTCAAGCGTGCCGCCAAGAGCCAAGCCGTTCTCGCGCATTGCTTCGACGTCGGTACGACGGCAGAATGTCCGGCAATCACTAAGCTCGCGTGCAAAAGAGCCATTGCACATATCCAGCGTCTTAGTCTGACGACCAATGGCGCTGTCTTCAAAATCGATATGAAAATCGATAATCAAACCGTCCGCAGGCGCAATCGAAGCACTGGCACCCTCACGGGTTGCGGTCACAGGTTTAAGAACCTCATAGGCCAGGACCGGGCTTGCCTGACGACGCACGCCTTTCAACATGATGCCACGAACGAATTCAATCGAAGACCCGTCCATGATCGGCACCTCGGGGCCATCAATCTCGATCAGCGCATTGTGGACACCGCATCCAGCCAAAGCTGCCATGATATGCTCGACGGTGGAAACCGTAACGCCCGCTTCATTGACCAGTCGGGTACAAAGCGGGGTACGATCGACCACATCGTAGATTGCAGGGATCAACGCATTGCCCAGCTCGATATCCGTCCGTTTGAACCAGATGCCGTGGCCAGCAGCAGCCGGCTTCAGGATCATCGTCGCAGGCTTACCGCTGTGCAGCCCGAGGCCTGTAAACGTGATCGGAGATTTGAGCGTATGTTGCAAGTGTGACCTCGGTGAGTGGCGTCCGACCTGTGATGGCCGTGTTGGCATTCAACTAAGGAAGCAGGTCAAAAGGCTCAACTCACTCTTTGCAACCGAATGAAACATGAATGTGACAGGTCGGCAAAACCCTGCTCACATAGGGATAATGCACTGTTTTAAAATAAGAAAGGGCCGCCAAATGGCAGCCCCTCTTTAGTATATTGTTACCGCGATCAGTTGGCTTGACGGCGAAGGAAGGCCGGTATTTCGATCCGATCCTGCTCCGGGTCGTCCTCGACATGTGCAGGTGCCGTAGCGTCAGATTGGCGCAATACCGGCTGCTGGCGGGCCGGTTGCTGCGCCGGAGTATCGGCTGCGTGGCCGGTCATGCGATCAATCAGGCGGTTAAAACCAAATCGCGGGCGGTCGGCATCCCCATGATTATCGGAGACCTCCTGTGGCCGAGGCGCAGGATGACCTCTTTCAGCCGGAGGTACATTCTGGACGGCTGCCTGCAAGCGCCTCAGAGCTTCGGGTGATGGCGATCCTGCGGGTGCTTGCGGCTGAGGTGCGACAAAGCTTTCTGGGGCGTATTCGACCGGCTCGGGAGTCGGCTCGAATTCGGCCACGCGCGGCTGATAAGCCGGGGGTGGCAGGCCGTCATCATCCTGTTCTGCGCGCGGTTGGAACTGCGGTTCCATCGGCTCTTCAGTTGCCTCAAACAGCGAAGGTTCACGCGTTGGTTCGGGCTGAGGTTCAGGTTCGGCGCTTGCCGCCACTGACATTTCTTCCAGGGCCGCTTCCTCTGCAGAAACCGAACGGGTCAGCGGTGCCGACATCGAACGACGCGCGACAGGCACATCATCCTGCTTTTCGCTGGCGTCGATACCTGTTGCCACAACCGAAACGCGCATGCCGCCTTCCATTGCGGTGTCCAGCGTGGAGCCGACGATGATATTCGCCTCAGGATCCACTTCCTCACGGATACGGTTTGCGGCTTCGTCCAGTTCGAACAGGGTCAGGTCGTGGCTGCCGGTGATGTTGATCAGAACGCCCTTGGCGCCCTTGAGGCTGATTTCATCCAACAGCGGGTTCGCGATGGCCTTCTCGGCGGCCTGTACGGCGCGATCTTCGCCGGTGGCTTCGCCCGTGCCCATCATCGCCTTGCCCATCTCGTCCATAACGGCGCGAACATCCGCGAAGTCGAGGTTGATCAGGCCCGGACGCACCATCAGGTCGGTCACGCCTTTGACACCCTGATACAGAACGTCATCCGCCATCGAAAACGCCTCGGTAAACGTGGTCTTTTCGTTGGCCAGACGGAACAGGTTCTGGTTTGGAATGATGATCAGCGTGTCGACTACGCGCTGCAAGGCTTCAACACCGTCTTCGGCCTGACGCATCCGCTTGGCGCCTTCGAACTGGAAAGGCTTGGTCACAACACCGACGGTCAAAACACCCAATTCACGCGCTGCCTGCGCGATGATCGGTGCGGCACCCGTGCCGGTGCCACCGCCCATACCGGCCGTGATGAAGCACATATGCGCGCCTGCCAGATGGTCTACAATCTGCTCGATGCTTTCTTCGGCAGCTGCCGCACCCACTGTCGGACGCGCGCCCGCACCCAGACCTTCGGTGACTTTCACGCCCAGTTGAACTCGTGACGAAGACTGGCTTTGCTGCAGCGCCTGGGCATCGGTGTTGGCAACGACAAAATCGACACCGTCCAACTGTTTTTCAATCATGTTGTTGACGGCGTTACCGCCCGCTCCGCCAACGCCAAAAACTGTAATCCGAGGCTTCAGCTCGTCGTGCCCGGGCATCGAAAGATTCAATGTCATGCTTCTGTCCGCCTGTTTATATAACCCGCCAACGCGGTGTTTTTCTTACCTATCCACTAACAATCCTACCGATCCAAACGGCAAACGTCACGCCAAAAATCGCGAAAATCCACAAAATATGGAGGAAATAAGGCACCTGGAAACAGTATTTGGCAGAGATTGCCAGATGTTGCGGAATTATCTCAAAGCACCACAAAACATGCGACGCTCGCGCCACTGTTGACGGGCGCGTCACTTGCAATTCATTCACATTCTGTCTGCGGAAAACTGCTCAAGCCCTCTCGCAAGGCCTCTGACGGGCCCTGTGGATATCTTGCGGGATTTTGACAGCCCCTGCAAGATATTTCTTTAGCTAATTGGGGCACTTGGGCAGTTAAGACCTTTCTCAGAAATGTCCCTGACCTCTTGAATTTCTGTCCTGGAGAAACCGACCATTCGCACCATCAACTGGTCTTCATACAAAAACGGCCACCAGCAAACTGGCAGACCATCCTCGTCATCGTCGTACAGAAAGCAAATCTGCCCATTAGGAGTTGTAATTTTCCCGTACACACAACCCTTGCCCTCCATACGCCAGACCGAGAGAGTCGGGCTCAGGAACTCTTCGGTGCCGACCAGTATACCGCTGTCATAGACGTGAAACTTTACGGTCTTTCCTTGAACGGCCCCCAGGAAGGCTTCGGGTGTGATACGGGTCTGAGCCTCTATCGCTGACGGCACAGCCATGACCAGCGCCGCGATCGCGGCTTTACCAGTTGTCACGGAACCACCGCACAGCGCGCTTGAACGGGCGTGCGGAATAGGTGTCTACGGGGATTTCAAAATCCCACCATTCATCCTGTGGGTTGGCTGCAAACAGGCTTAGCCCCACAACCGAAGAGAACCCCGGCCCTGTGGCCGATTGCGGCAACCCATGGACCCGCAGCGGGCGACCAAGGCGAACACGCTGCCCCAGAATACGAGAGGCCAACCCGTCCAGCCCCATGATTTGGCTGCCGCCTCCGGTCAGGACGATCTGCTGACTGGGCATGTGCTCAAAGCCAGCCGCATCCAGCCGTACACGCACTTCCTCCAGGATTTCTTCGACACGTGGACGCATGATACCTATCAACTCTGCCCGGCTGACAGTACGGCGGTCATGTTCCCAATCGCCGGTATCACCGCCAATGTCGATCAGGTCGCGGTCATCCGCGCCGGTCGCGTGAACGCCGCCATTGAATGTCTTGATCCGTTCGGCAACAGAGGCCGGAACGCCCAGCCCCATCGAGATGTCACTGGTCACATGATCCCCACCCATGCGCACGCAATCGGCATAGATCATGTGTTTCTTCATGAATATTGACACGCTGGTGGTGCCACCGCCCATGTCGATACAGGCCGCACCCAGTTCCTGTTCATCCTCAACCAGCGCCGAAATACCCGAGACATAGGCCGAATTCGCGATACCGGCCAATTCGAGATCGCAACGCTTGATACAGCGCACGATATTCTGGATTGCAACCGCGTCCACGGTCAGCATGTGCATATCGACGGCCAGCGATTGCCCCATCTGACCCCTTGGGTCGATCAGGCCCGATCGGTTATCCAGCGCAAAATTCACCGGCTGAGCATGTAGGACTTCGCGACCCACACCATAGTCGGGCACGTCACAGGCATTCAGAACCCGGCCGACTTCGGCCTCGGTTACCAGCTGACCTTCCAGATCCACCTGGGCATCCAAACCATAGGACCGCGGGTTTGCCCCTGAGAAACAGGCGATCACATGGTCGACACGGATATCTGCCATTTTCTGCGCGGCTTGAAGCGCGGTTCGAATGGCGCGCTCGGTCTCCTGCATCGCAGTGACTTCGCCAAATTGCACACCACGGGAACGCGTGGTCGCGGCACCGATCACCCGAAACCCGGATTGTCCGGCCAAAGACCCGATGCCACTGTCCTCGTGCAAACGTCCGGCGCCGTCGAACCGCAGCACAAGGCAGGAAATCTTAGAGCTCCCGACATCCAGAATAGCGACAACGCCGCGTTGCATCGCCTGCCTGCGCATTTGCCGCATGGCCCGTTGGGACTGATAAAGATCGGTCATCATTGTCGTTACTGCCCGCTACTCACATCTACTTTTGTATTCCACCAGTCTTCGCTGGCGGCTTTGGTCATTCGGATTGTTGGTCGCTGACCCAGGCGCATATCCACCACGGCCACATCGCGTTCCAGAAGATCCTGAACCTCGTTCACGGCCAACACGCGTTCTAATGCGCGCACTGGCCGTTCCGTCGGCAACATGATGCGCTGACCGCGATCCAGAACCAGATCCCAGCGACGTTCGCCAATTCGCACCAGACCGCGCACCCGATTGCCAAGACTGCTGGCTGTGGCCGTCAGTTGCAGCGCTTCGGGTACATAGGAATCCGCGCCCTCACCCGCGATCAGTGGCAGATTGGAGTGATCCTGCCGCGATGCGATGATTTCAACATGCGCGCCGGTTTCATCCAGCAATTCGACCCCTCGACGGGTACGCCAGACAATGGCGGGCTGCCGTTCGACAACATCCACCTGCAGGATACCTCCGGGACGGATGCGCACAGAGGCGGATTTAACCGGATCCAGCCCTGTGATCGTTTCGCGCATCTGTTCGACATCCAGGTCCCAGGAACTGATTGGGAAGTCCAGCGGCACCACTTCACGAATGTCTTCCGAAAGGTTGGTTCCCGCCCCATCAATCGCCATCAGGTTGACCATGAATTCTGGTCGCTGCTGGATCGAGATTTTCACATCATGGACATGAGCCACAATCGCTTCGCGCCGGTCCTGAGAGCTGAAATACCCGCCAAGCGCAGCACACACAGCGAAGACCGGCAGCCCGTATTTCAGGCCACGGCGAACACCAGGCGTCAACATCCAGCGCTGCAACCGATAGCTTAGGCGGGACGGCGCCGGATCAAACGCCGATGACTTACGCCCCCAAAGCCGCCGCAGGCGGAACTTGGGTTCTACATTGTTGCGGTCCCCCGAAGCGAAATCGGCATCCGGACCAGCAAGTGGCTTTGACCGGTGGATAACCGGCGCACGGGTGGCTGTCAGCGGTCGCATGATGCGTCCTCCACCATCCATGCGCAAAACAGGCCGAAGGTTATCCCGCAATGCGCGCCCTGTTCCGGAGCCAGTGACGTCGGCGTCATTCCTGGCTGGGTGTTGGTTTCCAGCAGGAACAAGCCCTCTGCGCCCTTGCTGTCATCCCACCGAAAATCTGTGCGGCTGACGCCTTTGCAACCCAACAGATCATGCGCCTGTTTGGCAAAGCCCATACAAAGGTCAAAAATGTCCTGCGGGATTTCAGCAGGCAGCACATGCCACGACCCACCCGGCTTGTACTTGGCATCGTAATCGTACCAGCCATCCGTCATGATTTCTGTCACGGTCAAAGCGCGGTCGCCCATGACTGTGACGGTCAACTCGCGGCCAGCCACATATTGTTCGACCATTACCAGTTCGGGCATGTCGTCTGCCAGTTTCGGTGGAGTGTTGGCGCCTTCATGCACCAGATAAATCCCGACGCTGGAACCCTCGTTGTTGGGCTTTACCACATAGGGCGGTTCCATCATGTGACGCGCGGCAACTTCGGATTTGGCCTCGATCACACTTTCGGCGACTGGCAGACCCGCGATACGGAACGCCGCTTTGCTGCGCTGCTTGTCCATGGCCAACGCCGATGCCAGCACACCGGAATGAGTATAGGGAATACGCAACCACTCCAGCAGACCCTGCACGCAGCCATCCTCGCCCCAGCGACCATGCAGAGCGTTGAAGACCACATCCGGCTTGATATCCAAAAGGCGCACATAGAGGTCCGGACCCGCGTCCAGTTCGACCACTTCAAAGCCTTCTCCCCTTAGGGCGGCCGCGCATTCGCGCCCAGAGCTGAGAGACACCTCACGTTCCGCCGAGGGTCCACCCATCAATACCGCCACTTTGGGGTTTGTCCTGCTCGAACTACCCACGTCGTGCGCCTCAAATCCTGCGGACCTTATGTGGTGGTCCGTCCTGCTTTATGCCTTTGATCCGTCGCCCTATTTTGCCTGTTTTGGGTCTGACGGTCGGGGCTTTAATCTGTCAGCGGATCACCGACCCGCATGATTTCCCACTCTAGCGTGATGCCGCTTGTTTCGTAAACCTTTTTTCGCACATCTTCGCCCAACCCTTCGAGGTCGGCAGCGGTGGCAGAGCCGGTGTTGATCAGAAAATTGGAATGCTTGGGGCTCATCTGCGCCCCGCCCCGCATCACGCCCCGCATTCCCGCGTCGTCGATCACCTTCCAAGCCTTGAGGTCATGCACATCATCCGCGCGACCGGTTGAGGAAAATCCCGCCGGATTGCGAAAGGTCGAGCCCGCGCTGCGATCTTTGGTCGGCTGGGTCTCATCCCGCTTTTTCAACTGCGAGTCCATGCGGGCATGCAGTTCATCAGGATCACCTAGGGGGCCTTCGAACGTGGCCGAGATCAGCACCGCACCCTCAGGCAGATCCGACTGACGATAGCGAAAATTCAGTTCTTCGGGCGTCAGATCGACGACCTGCCCTTGCCGCGTAATGATCGTCGCCTTGCACAGAACATCCGCCGTATAGCTGCCATAACATCCCGCATTCATCCGCACAGCGCCGCCAATCGACCCCGGAATGGTTCGCAAAAACGTCAGGTCCACGCCCGCATCAGCTGCCTTGCGCGCCACATGCGCATCCAGCGCTGCCGCGCCTGCGGTGACAATGTTGCCCTCAATCGAGATGCCATTAAATCCCCGGCCCAACCGGATCACTACGGCGCGCAGCCCACCGTCCCGGACGATCAGGTTTGAGCCGACGCCCATCGGGAAAACCGTGATATCGTCAGGCAAGTCGCGCAGAAACTGCTGCAGGTCTTCCTGGTCGGCGGGTTGAAAGAGGTAATCCGCCGGTCCTCCGACCCGCAACCAGGTCAGATCATTCAGCGGGCGGTTCTGGGTGAGCTTGCCGCGTGGCGAGGGAACAGAAGTCATGGCCGCTAATTCGCGGATTCGAACCGCCAAAGCAAGCTGTATCCGCTATTGCGCGGCACCCAGGATCCGACGCAACCACCGGCCCAGATAAATCACGGGCCAACGCAGTACCGAGATCCCAGCAACCAGAACAATCAACCCGATCCACGGACCGTTCTGCAGCGTGACATAGCCAACGATAGGAATACCCGCAGCAATCAAGAAATAGGCGCGGGTCCAGTGATTATCCTTGCTGGGGATCATCGCCAGGACATTCGCAACAACTCCCCACAGGGCGGCAAGGGCAATGGACCAATTCATTCGTCGTCCCCTCGGCCTGTCCAACGTTGCCAATAGTGGCGAATTGGGTTTCGGAACATGGATGCAAAAGCCGCAAAGCCCAGGACCGAAAAGAACCAGCCGAAATCGTAACCCAGCCAGACAATCAGCGCCGGCGCAACGATAACCAACACAATCCCCGGTGGAAATTGCAGGCGCATCGGTAGCATGGCCACGATAGTCGATGCTATGACCCACAACCCTGCAAATAATACCGAATACGCCAAATCTTGCCTCCGAGACCGCTTTTTCTGCGGTTGCACGATCACTCTTTAGGGTTGCACCACAAAAGAGTCCATTACGTCACATCGCCTGTTATTTCTGCAAGCGCGAAGGCAGGCCATTGGCCCAGGCGCTGATCGTACCGGCACCAAGGCAGACAACCATGTCTCCGGGGCGGGCCTGTTCACGAACCAGGCGTTCAAGATCGGATTCGTCCATCAAAGCGCGGGCATGTCGATGCCCATGCCGGATCAGCCCCTGAACCAGGTCATCGCGGGACGCCCCTTCGATCGGGTCCTCTCCGGCAGCGAAAATATCGGCGATGGCAACAACGTCGGCGTCATTGAAACAGGTACAGAAATCATCGAACAGATTAGACAAACGCGAATACCTGTGGGGTTGATGGACCGCTATCACTCGGCCTTCGGTGGCCTGGCGTGCGGCTTTCAGAACCGCTGCGATTTCAACCGGGTGGTGACCGTAATCGTCGATGATCGTGACGCCATCGACCTCACCCACTTTGGTAAAGCGACGATTGACGCCACCGAAATGAGCCAACGCTTCGCGGATTTCGGCGGCTTTCATGCCCAGATGGCGGGCAACAGCGACGGCCGACAATGCGTTCGAGACGTTGTGGTCGCCGGGCATCGGCAGGGTGCAACCCTCGATCCTCTTGTCTTCGTATTGCAGGTGAATGTCGAAATGTGCGACGCCGCCCTTATAGGTCAGGTTCTCGGCCCGCACATCCGCCTGCGCGTTGAAACCATAAGTCCGCACGCGCCGGTCTGTGATGCGACCCACCAGTGTTTGCACTTCGGCGTGGTCGGTGCAGCAGACGGCAAGCCCGTAAAACGGCAGGTTCGAGACAAATTCATAGAACCCGTCGCGCAGCTGGTCGAAATCGCCCCAATGCTCCATGTGCTCGGGGTCGATATTGGTGACAATGGCAATGGTCGCAGGCAGACGGTTGAACGAGCCGTCGGATTCGTCCGCCTCGACCACCATCCATTCGCCCTGCCCCATCCGCGCGTTCGAGCCATAAGCGTGAATGATGCCGCCATTGATCACGGTCGGGTCAAACTCCCCCGCCACCATCAGTTCCGCCATCATCGTGGTGGTGGTGGTTTTGCCATGGGTTCCGGCAATGGCGATGTTGGATTTCAGGCGCATCAGCTCGGCCAGCATATCGGCCCGGCGCACCACTGGCAGGCCGCGCGCACGGGCGCCGTCCAGCTCCGGGTTGCCCGGTCTGATCGCGGTCGACACCACAACCACGGCGGCGTTCTCAAGGTTTTCAGCACTTTGACCGACAAAGATCTCGGCCCCCAGACCCGCCAAACGGTCGGTGATCTTCGACGCCTTCAGGTCCGAGCCTTGAACCCGATAGCCCAGATTTAAAAGCACCTCGGCAATGCCCGACATCCCGATCCCGCCGATACCCACGAAATGGATCGGCCCGACATCCTGCGGCAGTTTGGTTGCTGGGGTCATGCGGTCTCCTTCTGCGCCAACTGTTCGACCTGGGCGACCAAACGCTCGGTCGCGTCCGGTGCGCCGGTCGATAAGGCGGCATGGGCCATCTTTTGCGCGGCTTCGGGGTTTGTCAGAACTGCGGTGATTTGCTGTGTCAGCGAAGGAACGTCAAGCAGGTTCTCTGGGATCATGATTGCCCCTCCGGCCTGAACCAGCCCGCGTGCATTGGCGGTCTGATGATCGCCCGCTGCGGCGGCATACGGGATCAGGATCGAGGGCCGCCCGATGACGGATATATCCGCCACACTTGACGCGCCTGAGCGTGATATCACCAGCTGCGCATCAGACATGCGACGGGGCACATCCTGAAAGAACGGTTTCACTTCGGCACGGATACCGTGGTCATCATATAACGCGGAAACACGGGCGCCGTCTTCGTCACGGGCCTGATGTGCGACACGAATATGTCGGCGCATCTCATCAGGCAGCGCGGCAATCGCTTCGGGCACAATCTGACTTAGGATGCGCGCACCTTGCGAGCCACCCATCACCAGGATCGACATCGGGTAATCGCCCGGTGGGATATAGCCCGCCGCAGCCCGGTCCAGCACGGCGGCCCGAACCGGGTTGCCGGTATGTATGCCCTTTGCACCGTCCGGCAGATCAGTCGGCCAGACACCACAAGCCACCTGCGCCACGCGGGTCGCAAACAGCTGATTCACGCGGCCCAAAACGCCGTTCTGCTCATGGATCATGCGCGGGATCTTCAACATCGTCGCAGCGCCCAGCGCTGGGATCGAGGGGTAACCGCCAAAGCCGACCACGACGTCCGGTCGGTCGCGCAGCATCTGAAACCCCATACCGGCGACACCACCTGCGATCTTGGGACCGACCATCAGTTTGGCGGCCAGTCCGCCACGAGCGAAGGTTGCCGAGGACGCCTCGACAATTTCAGTCGAATGCGGAAAGCCACCCGTATATCGTGCGCCGCGCGTATCGGTGGACAAGCGCACACGCCAGCCCCTGTGCAGCATCGCCTCGGCTAGCGCCTGAGCCGGGAACATGTGGCCCCCGGTCCCGCCAGCCGCAATCAGAAGGTAGGGTTTGCCCATCAGCCTCGTCCGCGTAGAATATCACCAAGTTCGCCCTGTGGGCGGGTGCGGGTAAACGCCAGAAGCATGCCGATTGCAATACCACCTGCAATCAGCGAGGACCCACCATAGCTAACGAACGGCAAAGTCATGCCTTTGGCAGGCAAAAGGCGCACGGCGACGCCCATATTGATCATCGCCTGAACCCCGAACATGCAGGCCAGACCGGTGCCCGCCAGGCGGATGAACATGTCGCGCTCGCGCATCAGCCGCAGCAATGACCGCACGACGATCAGGGAATACAGCGCGATGATGATCAGCACCAGGATCAGGCCATATTCCTCGGCCGCGACAGCGATGATGAAATCCGTATGGGCATCGGGCAGCGACCATTTCACCTGCCCTTCACCCACGCCGACACCGAAAAGCCCGCCCTCGCGGATCGCATTGGTGGCATAGCCCAGCTGGGTGGTCGGATCGACCTCTTGGTTCAGAAATCCGTCAATACGTCGGGCGAAATGTTCCGAGTTGGAATAGGCGAACATACCGCCTAGCACGACAAACCCCGCCATACCAACCAGCAACAACATCGGCGCACCGGCAACGAAATACATCACGCCCCAGCCAAACAGGATCAGGCAGGCCTGACCAAAATCGGGCTGCATAACCAACATGGCGAAAATCGCCATGCACAGCGCAAAAGACCATAGCCGACCGGGCGGGCCGTTGATCTGTTGTGACGCGGCCAGCAACCAGGCCGCCACAACGATAAACCCGGGTTTCAGAAATTCAGACGGTTGCAGCGAGGCAAAGCCAAGCGAATACCAACGCACCGCACCTTTGCCAAAATCTGTGCCAAAGACGGGAAGGAAGACCAGCGCGACAAAAGCAGCAAGAAACCCCAACACCGCCAGACGTCGAACCAGTGTAGGCGACATCATCGAAGTCAGCAGCATCGCAACAAGCGCCAATCCGCCGAACAACGCCTGGCGTTCGACATAATGGAACGGATCGAACCCGTTGCGACCAGCCAGCGGCGGCGATGAGGCCAACCCCAGCAACAGCCCGATGACAAACAGGATCAGTACGCAGGACATCGTCCAACGATCAATCGTCCGCCACCACTTTGGTAGAATCGGTTCTCCGCGCTGGTTCTGGACCGCGCCATACACCATCTCAGTCATGAGATACCGCCACTATCTGCCTCGTTAACGCCCCGTTTTCGGGGTCTACGTGCGAGTCTACAGGGGTTTTAGCGTTTGGGCTAGTGGAATGACGCCGCAACATGGGGAAATTGGCGCCTTCAAGCCAGTGATCCGCTTCAGGGCTTCCAGTCCCGGGCGTTCGGATCACCTAGGGAACAAGATCGTAGTGCTTTATCCTTCTGGATTCGACCAATTCAGCCTTTTTTCCCAGTCGAACTGTGACTTGGGAAATGCGCGTGATCACTGAACCGCCCCCCTCTGCAGTGCGTCAAATTGAGCTTCCTTGTCGGGCGTATTCTGGCACATGGTATTCCGGCCTAAATCACAAATGTTCCAACTGCCAATTTCATTCCATTTTCCCAAACCAATCAGAGGACGGAGCCACAGTCACGGACGGACGTTTACAGCGCGTTTTCACGTCTCCCCCTTGCCATCCCAGCCATTCCACGCCATCCCCCGCGCATGACTTATGATACGATCATCCTGGGCGCCGGTGCTGCTGGCTTGATGTGTGCCGCCCATTGCGTTGGGCGCGTTCTGGTGATCGATCACGCGAAGGCGCCGGGTGAGAAAATCCGCATATCGGGCGGCGGGCGGTGCAATTTCACCAATATGTATGCAGGGCCAGGCAACTTCCTGTCTCAGAACCCGCATTTCTGTAAGTCCGCATTGGCGCGCTACACGCAGTGGGATTTCATTGAAATGGTCGGGCGTCATGACATCGCTTGGCACGAGAAAACACTGGGACAGCTGTTCTGCGACGGTTCCTCGAAACAGATCATCCAAATGTTGCTGGATGAAATAGAGCGCGCCGGGGCCGAGCTGTGGGTAAGGACCGAGATGAAGGACCTGCGCAAAACCGACACTGGTTTCGCGCTGACGGTTGAGCGCGAGGGGCAGCGTCATGCCCTGACCTGCACCAATCTGGTACTGGCCACAGGCGGCAAGTCGATCCCTAAAATGGGGGCGACGGGTCTGGCTTATGACATCGCGCACCAGTTTGGATTGCAGATGACCGAGACACGCGCGGCTCTGGTGCCGTTCACCTTTTCCGATGGCAGGTTCAGGGACCTGTCCGGTGTCTCGCTGCCGACGCGGCTGTCGAACGACCGGACCAGCTTTGACGAGGCTTTGCTTTTCACCCATCGCGGCCTCAGCGGACCAGCCGCGCTGCAACTATCCTCATACTGGCGCGAGGGTGAGGCGATCCGGGTCAACCTGATCCAGGATATGCCACTGTTCGACCTGCTGCGAGATCAGCGCCAAAACAGCGGACGCAAAGCCCTGACTACTGAACTTTCCCGGCAGTTACCCGCGCGATTGGTCGATTTCCTGAGCCAACACATTCCCATGCAGGGCAATCTGGCCGACCAATCGGACACTGCCCTTTCGGACCTGGTCGAGGCCCTGTCGAACTGGCATCTGACCCCGTCCGGGACCGAAGGCTATCGCACCGCCGAGGTCACGCTGGGCGGCATCGACACCGATGATCTGTCGTCAAAAACGTTGGAGGCCAGGGATGTCCCCGGCCTCTATGCGATAGGTGAAGCGGTGGATGTCACCGGTTGGCTGGGCGGGTACAATTTCCAATGGGCATGGTCCTCGGGCCATGCCGCTGGAACTGCAATCGCCAGTCGTGGTTAGCCGACACGGTATTTGCGTGGCACTAGCCGACGACGTTGTACCCACGGCCACGCATGCAGTTACGCACCAACACTTCTTTGTTCTGGTTCTTGTTGATCACATCCGCACCGGCGCCAACCAACGCACCTGCAACTGCAGCGCGGCCCAGATTATCGCTGCTGTCCTGTACGATCCCGGTCACTGCGGCTGCGCCAACGGCGCCGATGGCTGCATTCCCGGCCGTGGTGCCATCAACAGATGCCTGCGATGCCGCAAGCTGTTGGCACTGCTGCAGATCAACGTTGTAATTAGGGCCAACCGGACCATCGATGATCGGCTGGTAGTTTGCGCCAGTGTTGGTGCAGGCACCCGCAATCAGAATGGCAGGCAGGATCAGGGAAAACTTACGATATGGCATAGTCATAACCTCGTGTTGAATTTGACGGGTAGCAAAACCAAAAAATATGGCGCGTCAAGCTGATAGCATCTCAGCTTGGCCCAACCGGCGATCTATTGCAAATGGCGTGTCCTAAAGCCGTTTACGAACCTGTTCTGCAAAATCCTCACCGCGTTGTTCGAAATTGTCATATTGATCAAAACTGGCTGCGGCAGGGGCCAGCAAAATCGTCTCGCCCGACTGCGCGTCGTTCATTGCCTGTTCAACGGCTTCTGCCATTGTGGTGCAAACCAGGGTATCTGCCTGTAACTGCATTGCAAATCCGGCAGCTTCGCGCCCGATCACATAAGCCTTGAGCACATGTTCACTGGCTGAGTTGAGTGCAGACAACCCGCCCTCTTTCTCAAGCCCGCCACAGATCCAGCGGACCTTCTTGAACGCATTCAACGCCTTTACTGCGCTGTCGACATTGGTCGCCTTTGAATCGTTCACATAGGTGACCCCATCCGCTTCGGCGATGATCTGACTGCGATGCGGCAGGCCCGGATAGCTGTGCAACGCATCCTGAATGATCCGAGGGGCCAACCCCAACGCGCGGCACGTGGCGTAGGCGGCACAGGCATTCTGGTGATTATGTGCACCGGGCAGACCTTTGATCTCGCGCAGGTCAATCGACCCCGCCTGTCGCCCCTTGCGATACTCCGACAGGAACCCTTTGCGCGCAAATACCTGCCATCCGGGTCCGGTCAACTTGCGGGCAACTGAGATACGGATCACCCGGTCATCCGTTGGCGCTTCGGCCAGCTGGCCGGCCAGAAAGGCGCCTTCGTCCTCATCCACACCGATCACGGCGCGGTCAGGGCCGCCCTCGGCAAACAGACGGCGCTTGGCGGCGAAATAGCCTCCCATGCCGCCATGACGATCCAGATGATCCGGCGACAGGTTGGTGAAAATGGCCACATCGGGTGTCAGCGACCGCGCGAGCTCTGTCTGATAGCTGGACAGTTCCAACACCACGACCGAGCCATTGCCCCCCGGATCAATATCCAGAACGCCGCGGCCTATGTTCCCGGCCAACTGCGCCTCGCGGCCCGCTTCGGTCAGGATATGATGGATAAGGGCGGCGGTGGTTGATTTCCCGTTCGACCCGGTCACCGCAACCACGCGGGGCGGAGTATCCAGATTGTCCCATTCCGGCCCGGCAAACGAGCGGAAGAACAAACCGATATCGTTATCCACCGGCACCCCGGCCTCAAGCGCTGCGGCCACCACAGGGTTCGGCGATGGGTAGAGATGCGGTATCCCGGGCGAGACAATCAGACAGGCAACCTCATCAAACGCCCCGTGACGGCCTAGATCGCAGCATGTGAACCCTTCGGCTTCGGCCGCCGCGCGTGCAGCCGGATTATCATCCCAGCAGACGGGTTCGGCATTACCGGCCCGCAAGGCGCGCGCCGTGGTCAGGCCAGACCGACCCAGCCCCAGAACCGCAACTTTCTGTCCTGAAAACCCTTTGACCGGGATCATATTTCCCACCTTCTTTCGACTTCAAATGCGCCGACACACTGCACAGATGAACCTGCCATTGGCAAGATCGACAGCAGGTTCGTGCGCAGCGCGAGCCCGGCCCAACAGGAGGCGGCGGGCCGGCTGTCCTCCGAACCTGCCGGGAGCCTACCGGACCTTCAGCGTCGCAAGCCCAATCATCGCCAGGATTAAAGAAATGATCCAGAACCGGATCACGATGGTGGGTTCTGCCCACCCCTTTTTCTCATAGTGATGATGGATCGGGGCCATCAGAAACACGCGACGACCTGTGCGTTTGAAATACAGCACTTGGATGATCACGCTCAGCGCTTCGACCACGAACAGACCTCCGACGACAGCCAACACCAATTCGTGTTTGGTGGCCACCGCAATCGCTCCCAAAGCGCCGCCCAAGGCAAGCGATCCAGTATCGCCCATGAACACGGCCGCAGGCGGCGCGTTGTACCATAGAAACCCAAGGCCAGCGCCGAACAGGGCCGAGGTGAAAATAAAGATCTCGCCGGTTCCGGGCACGTAATGCACATCCAGATACTCGGTAAAGTCGACCCGGCCCACTGCATAGGCGATAATCCCCAGGGTCGATGCGGCGATCATTGCGGGCATGATCGCCAGGCCGTCCAGCCCGTCGGTCAGGTTCACCGCATTTGCTGACCCAACGATCACGACGATCGCGAAGGGAATGTAGAATATCCCCAGATTGAGCAGCGTGTCTTTGAATACCGGCACAGCAAGCTGATTCTGCAGCGCCTCAGGGTGGTGCATCGTGGCCCAAATTGAGGCCAGAACTGCGATAATCACACCAAGTCCTAACCGCATTTTCCCCGAAACACCTTTGGTGTTTTGCTTGGATACTTTGGCATAGTCATCTGCAAACCCGATGGCGGCATAGGCCAGCGTCACGAATAAGACCATCCAGACATAGGGGTTGTCCCAGCGCGCCCAGACCAGTGTGGATGTGACCAGCGCGCCCACGATCAGCAAGCCGCCCATGGTCGGCGTGCCCGCTTTGGAGAAGTGCCCCTCGGGGCCATCATCGCGGATCGGTTGCCCTTTGCCCTGCTTGCGGCGCAGAACATTGATCAGCGGTTTGCCAAAGATAAACCCGAAAATCAGCGCTGTCATAAAGGCACCGCCCGCCCGGAACGTGATGTACCGGAAGAGATTGAAAAAATCCCCTCCGTCCGACAGGCCGGTCAACCAATAGAGCATATCAATACCTTTCCCGTGCGGCGATCATGGCTCAAGCGCGTCCCCTTGCCCCATTTCCCGCAAACCGTCAACAATTCGCGCCAGCGCCATGCTGAGTGATCCTTTGGCAAGAACAGTGTCGCCTGCGCAGATCAGCTCTGGCAGCCGTTCAGCCATCTCAACGCTGGTCTCAAACCAAAGTCCGCGCTTTTCCGCTGGCAACGCATCGTAAAGCGCTTTCATAAGCGGGCCAATGCAGTGAACCTGATCCATCTGCGTCATAGCCGCGACATTCGCCATCGCTGCATGCATGGGGATCTCTTGCGCGCCCAGCTCTTTCATATCACCCAGAAACGCGATCCGGCGCATGCCCTGTGAGGCGGCCAAAACTTCCAAGGCAGCCTCCATCGAAGTTGGATTGGCGTTATAGCTGTCGTCCAGCAATTCGATCTGACCACCACCGGCCAGCGAAATCTGCTCGCGAACGCCGCGACCTTTTACCGGCGACCAGTTGCGCAGGCCGGTGATGGCGTCGTTCAGGTCAACACCAAGTTCAACGCAGGCGGCCAATGCCCCAAGCGCATTCATGGCGAAATGAGTGCCTGCTGATTGCACATCAAAAGAGATGTCTTTTCCGTCGACGCCGGCCGTTGCATGGACCGAGTCAGGTTTTTGCAAAACTCCGGTCAGCACGTAATCTGACGCAGCGCGCCCAAAATCGACGATCCCTGCTCCGGCCTCATCTGCGTATTGGCGCAGGATGTCGGCGTGTTCGATATCCGCATTCACGATGGCCGCACCGCCCGGGACCAACCCTTCGAATATCGCGGCTTTCTCTTTCGCAATACCTGCAACCGACTCGAATGCTTCCAGATGGACTGCCGCGACGGTGGTAACCAAGGCCACATGCGGGCGGGCCTGACGCGCCAGCGGAGCAATCTCTCCGGGATGATTCATCCCGATCTCGACCACAGCGAATTCGGTATCGCGCGGCATCCGCGCCAGCGTCAGCGGCACCCCCCAATGGTTGTTGTAGCTGGCAACGCTGGCATGTGTTTTTCCATGCATTTCCAAGATGTTGACCAGCATTTCTTTGGTCGATGTCTTGCCGACGCTGCCGGTTACACCGACCACGCGCGCCTCTGTCCGGGCACGAGCCGCCTGTCCCAGCGCCTCAAGCCCGGTCTGCACGTCCTCTACGATCAGTAACGGCGCGTCCGGGGAAACGCCTTCGGGTATCTGCGAGACCAGCGCAGCGCCTGCGCCCTTCTCAAGCGCTTGCGCCACAAAATCGTGGCCGTCGCGTGCCGCTTTGAGAGCAACAAACAAGTCGCCGGACTGCAGTGTCCGGGTGTCGATGGATACGCCATTGATCTGCCAATCAGCAGTGGCACGCCCACCCGTGGCCGCAGCGGCCTCGGCCGCAGTCCAGAGCGTCATGCCACCCTCCCGTCGAGGGCGGCCACGCTGATGCTGGCCTGTTCTACGTCGTCGAAAGGTAAAACCTGATCGCCCACAATCTGGCCTGTCTCGTGCCCTTTACCGGCGATCAGCAGCGCATCACCCGGTTGCAGGGCATCTATGCCGCGCAGGATGGCTTCGGCACGATCACCCACTTCGGTTGCCTCGGGCGCGCCCAGCATCACCGCAGTACGAATGGTAGCTGGGTCTTCGGTGCGGGGATTGTCGTCGGTGACAAATACCACATCAGCGTTATTGGCCGCAGCCTTGCCCATCAGCGGGCGCTTGGTCGCATCACGATCTCCGCCGGCACCGATGACGGCAATCAGCCGGCCCATAACATGAGGGCGCAAAGCCTTGAGTGCCGTGGCCACAGCATCTGGCGTATGGGCGTAATCGACAAACACAGCAGCCCCGTTTTCACGCGTCGCAGCCAGTTGCATCCGTCCCCGGACCGTCGTCAGATGCGGCAGGGTCTCGAAAACACGCGTGGGATCTTCGCCGCCAGCGATCACCAGCCCACATGCCAGCAGGATGTTTTCAGCCTGGAACCCACCGATCAGGTTCAATCGGGTCTGATACACCTTACCCTGCCACGAAAACCGCAGATCTTGCCCGGTTGCATCAAAGCGCTGATTGAGCAGACACAGATCTGCATCACCCAATCCAACGGTCAGCACATTTTGCCCGCGGGTTTCAGCGATACGACGAACCTGCCCACCCTTTGGATCGCTCATGTTGACCACAACCGTGCCGTCCTGAGGCAACACGCGGTCGAAAAGTCCTGCTTTGGCGGCAAAATACGCCTCGAAGGTTTCGTGATAATCCAGATGATCCTGGGTGAAATTCGAGAAACCCGCTGCCGCCAACTGTACCCCGTCGAGGCGGCGCTGCTCGAGACCATGCGAGGATGCCTCCATCGCGGCATGTGTCACACCGTTCTCAGCCGCCTCGGCCAAACACCGATGCAGGGTGATCGGTTCGGGCGTTGTATGCGCCAGAGGGGCAGTCCATGCGCCCTCGACCCCGGTTGTGCCCAGGTTGACGGCCGCATGACCCAGTTCCATCCAGATTTGGCGGACAAAGGTCGCGACAGAGGTCTTACCATTGGTCCCCGTCACAGCCACGATGGTTTGAGGCTGCTTTCCGAACCACAGTGCTGCGCATCCTGCCAGCGCCTGCCTTGGGTCTTCAACCACCACCAGCGCGGCATCCGACCCCGCAAGCACGCCCGCTGCGACCTCGGCCCCTTCGGCATCGGTGAGGATTGCGGCGGCCCCCATGCGCAGAGCATATTGAATGAACTCTGCGCCATGGACGCGCGTTCCCGGAAGTGCCGCAAACAGATAACCGTCTTTGACCTCGCGGCTATCAACGGCCAACCCGGTAATCTCAGGGTTTGCACCCGCACGTGCGGTCAGGGCCAGTTGGCTGAGTTTCTTAGTCCTAGTGCCCATGACCCACCTTTCGCCGGACGCCTAATTCGAGGTCAGCGTTATAGCAGCGCGCGCCTCAGGCTCAAGCCGGGGGCGCAATCCCAACAAGGGCGCGACACGCCCGATCAGCTCTGCAGCCACAGGTACGGCTGTCCACCCTGCTGTACGGCGTTTTTCGCCATAGGCCACGATGGAAGGTTCATCCAGAGTGACGATAAGTACGTACTTCGGATCATAGGCCGGGAAGATCGTCGCAAAAGTGGCGATGACTTTGTCATCATAGTACCCACCGCGCGGCTTCGGTTTGTCTGCCGTACCGGTTTTACCTGCCACGTCATAGCCGGCGACATCGCCAAAGCTCGCTGTGCCGTCGGTGACAACCTTGCGCAGCATCTTCTGCGCCTGCGTCGCAGCGCCCAGAGACATCACGCGCGGGCCATATTGTGACCCGCTCCGGCGCAGAATCGTTGGGCTGACATAATACCCGCCATTGGCAATCGCCGCATATCCTGCCGCCAGATGCATCGGGCTGGTCGACAAGCCATGGCCATAAGAAATGGTCACTGTGCTCAGCTCACCCCATTTCTTGGGCTTGAGCGGCTCGCCACCTTTTGCTTCGACAATCTCGAACGGGGTCGGTTCGAACATGCCCAGCGAACGCAGGAATTCCTGTTGCCGCTGCGCGCCAATTTGCAGCGCCAGACGCCCAGTACCCCGGTTCGAGCTGTGGACGATCACATCCGCCACGCTGATCTTGCCGTAATTCTTGCCGTTGAACTCACCAATCGGAAAACGCCCGATTTTCATCGGACCCGAGGTGTCGATGATCGTTTCAGAGTTCACCAGACCAAGCTGAATTGCCTGCGCGGCGGTGAATATCTTGAACACCGATCCCAGCTCGTAAACGCCCTGCACATAGCGGTTGAACAAGGGGCTGTCCGAAGGATCAAACCCCGAGGTCGGGGGGCGCGGGCGATCATTGGGATCAAAGGATGGCAGCGACGCCGCCGAGATGACCTCGCCCGTATGCGCATCCATCAAAACGGCTGAGGCGCCTTTGGCGTTCATGATCTTCATGCCACCAAAAAGCACCTGTTCGACAGCGGCCTGTACAGTCAGATCCAGCGAGAGTTGCAGCGGCTTGTTTCCGTTGGCAGGGTCCCGCAGATAATCGTCGAATTGCTTTTCAATCCCGGCCACGCCGATCACCTCGGCAGCACTGACGCCTTCACGCCCAAAACCTGACCCGCCAAGGATATGTGCTGCCAGCTTGCCATTCGGGTAAAGGCGCATTTCGCGCGGGCCGAACAGAATACCTGGATCACCGATGTCATGCACGGCTTGCTTCTGCTCGGGCGAGATGCGCTTTTTGATCCACAGGAACTTGCGGTTGCCGGTGAAATCCTTGATCAGACGGTCTTTTTCCAAATCCGGGAAGATTGCCACCAGTTGATCCGCGGCGGCAATCGGATCGATCATCAACGGCGGCTGGGCATAGACGGAATAGGTGTCCAGGTTGGTGGCCAGAATGCGCCCTTCGCGGTCAACAATATTGGCGCGCTGCATCGCGATTGTGGCACCGGGGGCGTTGGCCAAGGGTTCTTGCGCCTCGGATGTCGCAAGCATCCCCATCCGAACACCAACCACCGAGAAGGCGCAAAAGAAGAAAAGTCCCAGCACCAGCAAACGGCCCTCGGCCCGAGCACGGGCCCTGTCCTTCATATCTTCATGGCGCTTCTGGATGTTTTCGCGCTCGATAACCTTGGGATTTTCACCGCGTGCACGCGCATCCAGGACACGGGCCAGAGGGCGGAGGGGCGTGCGCGTCATGGGAACTGCACCTCTCCCAACGCCTTAATGTTGGTTATCGCCTGCAATTCGATGGGATCGACAATCGGAAGATCTGGATCCTCGGCATAGGCAACCTGATCCGCGCGCCCAAACTGCTCTGCTCGCAAGGGCAGCAGGCCGAGACGTTCAAAATTCAGATCCGCCAGCTCTCGGAGACGATCAGGACGGTTCAAATAAGCCCATTCCGCATTCAGAACGGCCAGTCGGACCTGCGCCACGCCGATCTCTCGTTGCAGTGTTTGCGTTTCTTTCACAACTTGCTGGGTGCGGTAGTTCTCTTGATACGCCCAAAGGGCCACCCCGAACACGGCCAAGGCAGTCAACACATACAATACACTCTTCATTTTGCCCTTCCCCCTAGTTGCGGCATCCCAATGGCGCGGGCTTCAATTTCCCCCGCCGGAGCCTCAGTGCGCACAGCAACACGCAGCTTGGCTGAGCGCGAACGCGGGTTTTCTTGTAATTCCTGCTCGTCCGGCCCCACTGCCTTGCGGGTTTTGAGCGTAAATTGCGGCTGGTCCTGCGCAATTTCGGGCGCATAGCGATTTGCCCGGCCTGTTTTGCCCGCCCGCGACTGAAAGAACCGCTTGACCATGCGGTCTTCGATCGAATGAAACGTCACAACAGCCAGCTGCCCGCCAGGTTTCAGCGCGCGCTCAGCGGCCATCAGGCCCTGGAACAATTCTTCATATTCTGCATTCACCGCGATGCGCAGCCCCTGAAAGCTGCGTGTCGCGGGATGCGATTGACCGGGTTTGGGCCTGGGCAGACAGGATTCGATAAGCCCCACCAACCGCAAAGTGGTTGTGATCGGCTCTTCCGCCCGCGCCTTTACGATAGCCCTGGCAATTCGCCTGCTGGCGCGTTCTTCACCATAGTGAAACAGGATGTCGGCGAGTTGCGCTTCGCTTGCTGTGTTGACCAGATCAGCCGCGCTTTCGCCGTCCTGGCTCATGCGCATGTCCAGCGGGCCGTCCTTCATAAAGGAAAAGCCACGCTCGGCCAAATCCAGCTGCATGGAGGAAACCCCAAGGTCCAGCACCACCCCGTCCAAGTCCTGCGCGTATTCGTCCAGACGCGAAAAGACGCCGGGCTGCATCACCAGCCGATCGCCATAGCCCTTGGCCCAGTCCGCGGCCATTTCAAAGGCCAGCGGATCACGATCAACGCCGACGACCTTGTCCGCGCCTGCCTCGAGCAGGCCACGGGTATATCCCCCGGCACCAAAGGTTCCGTCCAACCAAACACCCGACACCGGAGAGACCGCAGCCAGCAAAGGGCGCAATAATACCGGAATATGTGGTTTGTCAGAAGAGGGTTGCGCACCGGCCATGCCGTCACGCGTCCCCGACGCCATCTAGGAACACCAGAGGGTCAAAATCTTCGGGCTGATCATCCAGCCATTCTTCGGCCGCCGCCAATTCATCAGACTCGTAGGTTTCAGGCTTCCAGATCTGGAACGTGTCGCCAGCGGCAATAAAGAAGGCTTCACCCTCTAGGTCAATCTTGCTGCGCAGCTTGGCGGGTAGAACCAGACGCCCGGTCTCATCCACGTTTGTCGGAAAGGATTGTCCGTGGAACATGCGCTGCAATGTCTTCCGCTGCATCGAACCGCGCGGAAGCGCATCAATCTTGGCGTCAACTTCGTCAATCGCCTGCATAGTATAGCATTCAAGGAACTTGCGCCGGTGGTCGCCATAAACAATTACAAGTTCGGGATTGTCACCGGGCTGCCAGTTGGGATCAGAAGCTTCAAGCACACGGCGAAACGAGGCCGGGATCGAGACCCTGCCCTTCGTGTCCACCTTATGGCGGCTTTCACCTCTAAACCTGCGCGCCAAGACGACTGTCCCTTTCGCTTGCGCCCCACTTGAAATTCTCACTCCCCCCAGAATTAAAACGGCGGGTTGATCTGCTGCCACTGATCAACCCGCCGCATTGACCCGCTTTGCGGGATGTCCAGCTGCGCGCGCCACCTGGGGGGATGTCTGCTCGCCCGCGCGCCGGATCTCTTGATTGATGAAAGCGAGATGCCTGTATGAAACCTGATTTTATTGGTTCGGGGTCGTTTAGCGCCCCATGTGCCTCGTCCTCATCGGATAACCAAGGGATGGCATGGGAATTCATGGAAATCAATAGAAAATTTCTCACACTCACATCCCAACTCACAATGTAATCGATAAGAAAATGAATGAAAACTCTATTTATACACCAGAATTAGAATACAACCACCTCAAAGCAACCATATATAGACAAATCAGAGAGATTATGAACGTCCCATGAATTCCCAACATTTTTTCACTTTCATCGATTCCCCGTAGATAGAGCCAGCAAATCCTCCATTCCAAACTACGAATCAACAAAGGTGGCTCGGTTCCCACGCATTCCCAAGTTACTAAAAACCACCTGAACCCACGATTTCCCATATACGCACGACCACAGCCATTCGGCTTCTTCGATAACCGTACCGAAGCAATCGGACCTTACGTCACGATCCTATGGTTTTCAGTGGAACCGCATTAGAAGCGACACCCTTGGCGCAACTCAAACCCATATTTTTAAGGCATATTCGATTGCCAACATTCAACTCTTTGATATCCATGCATTTGCTGCATAGCAGCATTGACGACGTCAACTATTGTGCAATCGCAGCATTTGCTTATTTTCATCCTCAAGCAAACGCCGAAACACTTCGGCACCAACATACGAAACGGGTTACGCAGATGGGTGTAGCAACACAACAAACCGCTCTGAGAAGCGCTCCGGCATTCGGCCTGGCTTCGATGATCGAAACCGCAAAGACCCGGTTTGCACGCTATCGGGCCTACCGCCAGACGGTTAACGAACTGTCCGAGCTGTCCGATCGCGAGTTGGCCGACCTGGGCCTGCACCGCTCAATGATCCGTCGGCTGGCAATGCAGGCCGCAGAAGAACAATTCGCGCGTTAAGCGCACAGCAATACAGAGATCAGACCCTACTCCTCCCTTGGGTCTGTAATCTGCGGCAACGTCTCTCCTCCTCCCTGACGTTGCCGCCTTTTATACCGGCCCTGAACGCCGGAAGCAGATACATCGGGGCTCTCCTCCTCCCTGCCCTGATGTTGAAAGTACGCGGCGACGTCTCTCCTCCTCCCTGACGTCGCCGCGTCTTCCTCATACCGGGATCAAACCCGGGTTCGGATACATCGGGGCTCTCCTCCTCCCTGCCTTGGTGTTGAAAAGAACGGCGGTTTCCTTCCTCCTCCCTGGGAACCGCCGTTTTTCGTTTCCCCCAAAGAAAAAGGCGCCCACCCAGGCGCCTTTCAAAACATTGAGCATGCGCCGTCAGGCGCATTCCTTTTGGTTAAAACGGAACGTCGTCCTTCGGAAAAAGATACTGGGCAACAACCTTCTTGGTGCCCGCCTTGTCGAACGCGACCTCAACCTTGTCGCCCTCGATGCCCTCCACTGCGCCATAGCCGAATTTCTTGTGAAACACCCGTTCACCCAGTGTGAAACTTGCCACTGCGGTTGCGTCGATCACCGTGTTGCGGGTTTCGCGCGGTTGCGACATGCCATATTGTCCCTGCCGCGCCTGCAGCCGTTTCCAGCCGGGTGAGTTATAGACATTTGCCTCAGCCGCGCGGGTTTCGATCCCGGCCGACGGCTGCCCCCCGCCATAGAGCCCCGGAGGCGTCAGAACCTCGACATGCTTCTCGGGCAGTTCGTCAATAAACCGTGATGGCATCGAATTCTGCCATTGCCCGAACACCCGGCGGTTGGCGGCGAAGGAAATCGTACAGACCTCTTCGGCACGGGTGATGCCCACATAGGCTAGACGCCGTTCCTCTTCGAGCCCCTTGATTCCGGTCTCGTCCATCGACCGCTGCGACGGGAACAACCCGTCCTCCCAACCCGGCAGGAACACGGCGGGAAACTCCAGCCCCTTGGCCGCATGCAGAGTCATGATCGAGACCTTTGCCCCATCCGTTTCCTTTTCATTGTCCATGACCAGGCTGACATGTTCCAAAAACCCTTGCAGGTTCTCGAAATTGTCCAGTTGGTTGACCAGTTCCTTGAGGTTTTCCAGCCGGCCCGGCGCCTCGGGCGTTTTCTCATTCTGCCAATGGGCGGTATAGCCGGACTCGTCCAGCACGATCTGCGCCAGTTCGATATGCGTGTGCTCGGGCGCGCCATAGCGGATCGGAGACACCCCGTCATCAATGAGGGTGTCATCATCCACTTCAATCCGTGGTCCACGTGTCATCGCATTCCACCGAGCCAGCCCGTCGATCAACTCGCGCAGCGCCTTGCCGCCCTTGCCCTTGATCAACCCCTGCTCGACCACGATCCGCGCGCCTTCGACCAGGGACACCCCGTTTTCACGCGCCACCACCTGAATGGTCTGCTGCGCCTTGTCACCAAGGCCGCGCTTGGGCGTGTTCACGATCCTCTCGAACGCCAGATCATCCTCGGGGCTGACCACCAACCGGAAATAGGCCATGGCATCGCGAATCTCCATCCGCTCATAAAACCGCGGCCCGCCAATCACCTTATAGGGCATCCCGATAGTCAGGAACCGATCCTCAAACGCGCGCATCTGGTGCGACGCACGCACGAGGATGGCTATTTCGTCCAAGTTCATCGGGCGCACGCCACGCGTCCCGACCTGCATCGCGTCGATCTCTTCTCCGATCCAACGCGCCTCTTCCTCACCATCCCAATGTCCAATCAGGCGAACCTTTTCACCCTCTTCTCTGTCGGTCCAAAGCTCTTTGCCCAACCGGCTTTCATTGCCCCGAATAACGTTCGAAGCCGCCGCCAGAATATGCGGGGTCGAGCGATAGTTCTGCTCCAACCGCACCACGAAAGCGCCGGGGAAATCCTTTTCAAACCGCAGGATGTTACCCACCTCAGCCCCGCGCCAGCCATAGATCGACTGATCGTCATCGCCAACACAGCAGATATTCTTATGCCCCCCGGCCAGCAGACGCAGCCAGAGATATTGGGCGACATTGGTATCCTGATACTCGTCGACAAGGATGTAGCGGAACCAGCGTTGGTATTGCTCCAGCACATCCGGGTGGGTTTGAAAGATCGTCACCACGTGCAACAGCAGATCGCCGAAATCCACCGCATTCAGCTCACGCAGGCGGGTCTGGTATTGGGCATAAAGCTCAATGCCTTTGTTATTATAAGCTCCGGCATCCGCAGCAGGCACTCTATCTGGTGTTAGCGCGCGGTTTTTCCAGTCATCAATGATCCCGGCCAGCATCCGCGCAGGCCAGCGTTTGTCGTCGATATTGGCTGCCTGAGTCAGTTGCTTGAGCAAGCGCTTTTGGTCATCCGTATCCAAAATGGTAAAATTCGACTTGAGGCCCGCCAGTTCGGCATGGCGGCGCAACAGTTTGACGCAGATCGCGTGGAACGTTCCCAGCCACGGCATCCCTTCGGCAGGTCGGCCCAGCATGCGCCCGACCCGTTCTTTCATCTCGCGCGCGGCCTTGTTGGTGAAGGTCACGGCCAAAATCTCGTTCTCGCGTACCCGATGCGATCTGAGCAGATGGGTGATCCGCGCGGTCAGTGCCTTGGTCTTGCCCGTGCCGGCACCTGCCAGCATCAAAACCGGACCGTCCAGCCGCTCGACCGCTTCGCGCTGTGCCGGGTTGAGTTCGTTCAAATAGTCGGCAGCCACCGCAGGCATCGCCCGCGCCGACAGCGATGCGCCCTCGAAGGCGTCCATTTCGTCAAAACTGCTCATACTCTCAAACTACGCCGGATGGGCGCAAAGGGAAAGGCTTTGTTCACGGCTTGTTCACAAGCTTTTAAGATTTTCCTTGCGTTCAATTCTAACCAAATGAAGCGGTGTTCGACTGATGCCCTTAACTCTCTGTAAAGCCTTAGGTCAGATGCTTGGCCCAAAGGTTTGGGAGCATATGGATATGGCATTGGCTGAGCGGGGGACGATCAATCATCGACTCAAATGGACCGGGATCACCCTATTGCTGATCAGCCTCGCCATTGGAGCAGGCTGGGGTGTCTATAGGCTCCCTGCGCCCTTGGTGGAACGGATGCTGCGGACAGATATCCTCAAACAATCAGAATTGTGGAAACGCCGCGTTGTTTTGCATCTTGAAGACCCCGAAACAACGCTGCGAACCGGCCATATAGACGGGCATGACGCAGAGTTTCTGACCTCGATGCCCGAAGCATCGGATGTCTACCGGTTCAGGTTGTTCGACACGAGTGGACGCGTGGTCTGGTCCACTCGTCAAGGTGAGGTCGGCCTGCGCGAAGACAGCGCGTTCTTTCGCGCCGATGTTGCCCGGGGAATGGTGTACTATTTACAAGAGGTTGTGCCCCTATCCGAGATTGACGGCTTGGACTTGCACACAGGCAACATTCAGAACTCCAGTGCGCATCACATAGTCAAAGTCTTTATGCCGGTTACAAAAAACGGTCGCTTCATCGGTGCGATAGAGTTTTTTACCGATATCTCGGATTTGCGGGCGACCTTCATAACCCGGCTGAGAATTTCGCTGATCGTTCTAAGCGGTGTGGCCCTGTTGGCGCTGGCGATGGTGTCATTGGTGACCTACAGGACCAACCGGGCGCAACTGCGCTCTTTGCACAAACAATCCGAGAAAGAGCGTGATCTGATGGCTGACCAGTTGCGGCTGGCCCGCGAGGTGCGGCTGCTAGGGGAGCTGAACGAATGGCTGCAATCCAGCCGTTCGCTGGATGAACTGTTCGATATGGTTTCGCGCTTTATGACCCATATCCTGCCCGAAGCAGAGGGCAGCGTTTACGTCTACTCGAACTCGCGCGATGTGCTGGATGGATGTGCCAGCTGGAACGGCGGCACGCATAAGGCACATATCCACCCCGAGGGTTGCTGGGGCCTGCGCCGAGGACGCACCTATGAATTCGGCGCCTCTGAGATTGATTTCATCTGCGAACATGCGGAACCGCATGACGGCCGCCCGTATTTCTGCTTTCCAATTCTGGCGCATGGCGAAACAGTCGGCCTGCTGCATCTGCGCGCGCTTGAAGAGCGCGAAGAAGAGTTCCATGTCAGCAGGAAACTGGCGCAGCTCTGCGCTGAACAGATCAGCATGGCCATCGCAAATGTGAGGATGCGCGATCAGCTGCACGACCAGTCCGTGCGTGATCCTTTGACCGGACTGTTCAACCGTCGTCATATGACGGAAACCCTGCGCAAGTCTATTTCACGCAGTCAACAGACCGGTGTACCGCTGAGCCTGATCGCCGTTGATGTCGATCATTTCAAGAAGTTCAACGACACTCATGGCCATGATGCAGGCGACATGGTGCTGCGCGCAGTCGGAGCCGCCTTGGAACAGGGCTGTGACCGGGACGAGGTTGCCTGCCGTATTGGTGGTGAGGAATTCATGCTGATCTTGCCGGACAACACCCCGGATGACGCGGTGAGCCGTGCCGAGAAATTACGGCAGTCGGTCGAAGCGGTCTCGGTCCGATACGGTGACAAGTCGCTGCCGCGAATAACGATTTCGGTTGGTGTATCGCATTACCCGGCGCACGGCACCATGCCGCAAGATTTGATGCGCGCCGCCGATGACGCGCTGTATATGGCAAAAGACAAAGGGCGCAATCAGGTGCAAGTCGCCAAGGGAACGCCAACCGAAACCGGGTCCGCTGATAGCAACGGCCAAAAGGTTCGGACTTCAGGCCCAGTCGCGGCGGCGTGAAGCTCTAGCTAATACTTAGCAAAAACTTCACTTACCCGGCGCCTGATTGCGCGGGCAAGGTAGCCACTTCTATACTTGTTAGCTTTCTCCAAGATCTTGGCCACATCGCGATCTTGCCAACCGTCCTAGCCAGCCCTATCGCCTTTGAGTGGCACAATCCCTAGGTTCTGGACCTATTAATTTGGTTGCCGTCATCCCGCCTGCGTGATTCATACCCGTGAGTTTCAGGGGTATAACA